>JACQCA010000072.1 GCA_016201865.1 Nitrospirota bacterium | reverse complement strand
TTGCCTTGATCGTACGAGTACTCTTTATAGCGGGCCATGGCTCCTCCCTCTCTCATTTATATACCTGCTCTTTTACAGCATATTAACGAAAAAAGAAAGAACATTGCGACGCGTTTAAGGTTTTTCTACAGCCTCAACGTCAAGCCTAAGCACGAACCAGAGTGCTAACGTGCTCGTCTTGTTGGACGAGGCCCACCGACACGCACCCAGCGGCAGGTTGGAGGAGGACTCGGAAGCGGATCGACTGCGCTCCTTACTTCGTCGGGCTATACGGGAGACGCGAAAATACGGGATCGGGTGGTTCTTTATCAGCCAAACGCTTGGCGGCCTCGACAACGAGATCCTTCAGCAGCTTCGAATTCTGGCTTTCGGTTTCGGACTCGCGATGGGTACAGAATTCGATCGCCTCCGAGATTTTGTAGGTGGCGACAAGCGCGCACTCGAGCTCTACCAATCCTTCCGTGACCCACAGAGCTTTCCGAGGCGGGACCTTCAGGAGTTTCCGTTCATGGCCGTCGGTCCGGTTTCGCCGTTGGCATTCAGTGGGAAGCCGCTATTCTTCACCGCGTTCACAAATTCACAGGAGTTCCTACGCGCTAACGGCTTAAATCCTCGGTCACGATAGAGAGGTCGAGTCTTTTTTGTTTGTTAAATAAATATCTCAGTGGGCCAGTGGAACTGGCAAAGAATGCGCGCGGTCGTTAGGTGACATCACAGAGGGGGCATGAACTACAGGCTGAGTCCTTCGGACCTTACATTCCTATATGACGGCTGCAAGCATTGCTTCGTTCTAAAGGTGAAGCACGGGATCTTCCAACCTTCGATACCTCTTCCCGCAATCTTTACCAAGATTGCAGCTCTACAGAAAGAGTTCTATTCGGACAAGCGGACCGAATCGATTTGCCCTGGTCCTCCGCCTGGCATCGTCAGTTACGGCGAAAAGCACGTGCGCTCCAAGACCCTCGAGTTCTCTGGCTGCGAGAGCACCTGCTACATCAACGGCCGCTTCGACATCGTTGCCGGACTCGACGACCGTTCCTACGCCGTCTTCGACTTCAAAACGGGCAGCCCTAGTGACGAGAAAGCCGAGATGTATGGCCGACAACTCCATGCATATTCCTTGGCTCTTGAGCATCCAGCCGATGGGGCTCTGGCTCTCAGCCCAATCAGTAGCCTCGGACTCATATATTTCACCCCTGACAGTTGTGCACATCCCGGTCCTCTGCGTCAGATCCTTGAGGGAGACATGAAGTGGATTGCGGTCCGTCGTGACGACACTGTGTTCATGGGTTTCCTCGAGAGCGTTGTCCGATTGCTTGACGGCCCGACGCCACCCACGGAACCGTCAAGTTGTGACTGGTGCAAGTTCCGCACGCGGACCGGAGATGAACAAAGCGTAAACGCTACCGGAACGGTTCCTGGGGCTGTGCCGACCGTACCCACGTGCCCGGTTTGTAGCGGTCCTATGCGACTCAGAACTGGAAAATTCGGCGATTTCTGGTCCTGCATGAACTATCCCAATTGCAAAGGCACCCGCAATACGTAGTTGCTAAAACGCATCCGAGGATCCAACGTTGGATTCGTGCCGGGGTCGGGCTTCCTATATTGGAACTTTAGGATGAACAATAGGGCATTCGGGTTGGGATTCGGGTCGGACGTGGAGAAATATTGTCCCCATTCCGGCCTCGCGCGCGTGTGCGACTATTTCCCTCCCGGACGGACGGCATGGCGGAGGCGCTCTTCGCGATCGGAATCAACCTCCAGAAGTCGTAGGCTGAAGCGGGTGAAGGTTTCGCGAATGCGCGTCAGGAAAGGGAGCACAGTTGGAATTTTTGCGAGATAAACAATGATTCGTGTGGAGATCTGGTCGGACGTCGTCTGTCCGTTTTGTTACATCGGCAAGCGCCACCTCGAGGCCGCGTTAAAACAGTTTGAGGGCCGTGACCGGGTTCGGGTGGTCTGGAAAAGTTTTGAACTCGACCGGAACGCCGAACGAGGGAGCCACACCAGCGTCTACGAAATGTTGTCGAAGAAATACGGGATGAGCCTGGAGGAGGCGAGGCAGTCGACCGTTCAAGTGGCCCGCCGTGCGGCCGCGGTCGGGCTGAGCTTCGATTTCGACCGCGTGGTCCCGGCCAACTCGTTCGATGCGCACCGTCTTGCTCACCTCGCCGCGAAACACGGACTTCAGGATACGGCGCATGAGCGTCTATTCGCGGCCCATTTCACCGAGGGCCTTCGGATCGACGATTTGGAAACGCTTCGCCGGATCGGCGTCGAGCTGGGACTCGATCTGGAGGAGGTGAAAACAGTTCTGGAGGGCGACGCCTACGCTTCGGACGTCCGTCAGGAGGAGAAGGAGGCTTTTCCCATCGGTGTGAGGGGCGTTCCATTCTTTCTGTTCAGTCGCACAAATGTTATTTCGGGCGCGCAACCGGTGGAGCTATTCACGGAGGCGCTCAGGTCCGCGTCGGATGACTGAGACGATCCTCGGGCGCGGCGGCTATTTCCCTCCCGGACGAACCACCCGGCGGAGCCGGTCTTCCCGGTCGGAATCGAGTTCAGGAAGTCGTAAACCGAACCGGGTGAAAATTTCACGGATGCGCGTCAGGCAGCGAAGGGCCAGTTCCGGTTCGTTGCGGTCCTCGTAGATATCGGCCAGGCCCCTCAAGGCCTCGGCCTCGCGCGCGGGGGGTGCAGTAGAACAACGGATTGATCTCGGAAGTTCCTGCGGGCAGGATGGTTGACAGAGGGTGTTTTTTAAGGTTAAAATGTCATTATGTCACAGTGACAGGAAATACATGAAATGACAGACAGGGGGAGTGCGGTCATGACAAAAAAAGTGAGCGTGGTGGAGGCGAAGCGTGATTTCTCGGAGCTGACGAGCCGGGTGGCGCTTCAGAAGGAGCGGTACATTATCGAGCGGAGGGGAAAGGCGGTCGCGGCCCTGGTGAATGTGGAGGAGTTGAGGCGGATCGAGGCGTTGCCGGAGAAGAACTGGAAGCGGGGACTTCTGGCCGCCGTCGGGGCCTGGGAAGACTATCCGCGGCTCGATAAGTTTGTCGCCGATCTTTATTCCGCACGCCGAAAATCGAAGGACCGAAGGGTCCAAAGGCTTCGTTAGTGTATCTGTTCGACACCGATACGATCAGCCATCTTCTGATCAAGAACCCGCCTCCCGGGCTGATCAAGAAAGTGGCGGCTGTTCATTCCGATCAGCAGTTCACATCCTCGATCACGGTCGGCGAGATGATCTACGGCGCTTATCGGAGCACGCGCCCGGATTTTTTTCTGGAGAAGCTTGACCGTCTGGTCTGGCCGAATATTACCATCCTGCCGTTTGACGAAGCGGCTGCCCGCGCCTATGGGCCGTTACGCGCCCGGTTGGAGCGGGCCGGGACGCCGGTTTCGGAGCCGGACCTTCGTATCGCCTCCATTGCCTTGAACCGTCAACTGACCCTGATAACCGGAAACATCCGCCACTTCTCTCGGATTCCCGGACTTTCGATCGAAAATTGGATCCGTTGATGGAACAAAAAATTCCGTTCCTATGGGCGCTGCTCCTGCCTCGCGCGTGGGCGCTTATTTCCCTCCCGGCCTGATCTCCCGTTGGAGACGCTCCTCGCGGTCGGAATCAACATCAGGAAGGCGTAGGCTGAAGCGGGTGAAGATTTCACGGATGCGCGTCAGGCAGCGAAGGGCCAGTTCGGGTTCGTTGCGGGCTTCGTAGATATCGGCCAGGCCCCTCAAGGCCTCGGCTTCGCCCTCGGGGTTTCCGACCTGTCCGAAATGAGTGTAGGCATAATTGAAGCAGGTCTCGGCCTGTTGATCTTTTCCCAGTTGACGGTAGGCGCGGCCGATCTGGCCCCACGCGGCGGCGAGACCTTCTTCGTTGCCGGTTTTTTTGTGTAGCTCGATCGCCCGTTTTAAAAATAAAACCGCCTCGCCCGGCCGCCGGCCGTCCATTTCGAGAAGACCCATGTTGGCATAGAGCGAACCCAGCGAGAAGTCATCCCGAACCGATTGGAGCAGCGACTCCGCCTCAAGATAATAGGCGCGCGACCGCTCGGCCTCGCCGAGTTCCCTCGAGAGGTTTCCGAGATTTACCAATGTCCGGCCCGCGATCCGCGCGTCGGGATCTTTACGCTGATGTTCCAGTACTTCCCGATAGAGTGACCGGGCCTTCTCTTTTTCATTCAGCGCGGCATAAACATTTCCGAGATTTCCCAGAACGGCTGTCACGACCCGCGGGTCTTTGGACCCACGGACCTCCTCCCGCGCCGTCTCAAACGATCGCCGCGCGCCTTCCAAATCCCCCCGGTGGAGGAAAAGGGTCCCCTTGACGTAGGCGTCCGGAAAGGTCAAACCGCTCAATTCCGACTCGTTCGGCACTGAATCACCCCGAGAAAATACCCTCGCTGATTAGCTTTGTGATAGGATGTTTCGATTTGTCAGCATAGCGCCGTAAGATTGAAACGGCAAGATATTTTAAACACGAACCGGACGATATTTGTTTAGCCATGTCTAACATGGAACAGTTTGATGTCATCATCATCGGCGCGGGCGCGGCCGGGATGATGTGTGCATTGACCGCGGGCCTTCGGGGGCGTAAAGTCCTTCTACTGGAGCATGCCGACCGCGTCGGGAAGAAGATACTGATCTCGGGCGGCGGACGCTGCAACTTTACCAATCTGCGTGTGGAAGCGGAGCATTTTATCTCGGGCAATCCTCATTTTTGCAAATCGGCAATAAGCCGGTTTGGGCCGAATGACTTTATCGCGCTGGTCGAAAAGCACGGCATCGAATATCATGAGAAAAAATTAGGGCAGCTTTTCTGTGACGGGAAAGCGATCCAGATCGTCAACCTTCTGCTGGAAGAATGCCGTGCCGGCGGCGTTGAGATCAAGACAAGATGTAAGGTCGAAAAAATCGAGCATCAAAACGTTGAGGGGAAGCGATTTTTTACGGTTCAAACCAACCTGGGGCGGTATGACGCCGAATCACTGGTGATCGCGACCGGGGGCTTGTCGTTTCCCAAGATCGGCGCGACCGATTTCGGATACGGCGTGGCGAAACAGTTCGGTCTCAAGGTGCGAGTCTGCGCACCCGGCTTGGTCTCCTTTACCTTGCATCCCCGGGATTTACGGGAGACGGAGGGTTTGGCTGGAACGTCTACGGATGCATTGGTCACCTGTAATAAACAGATATTTCGAGACGCGATCCTTTTTACACACAAAGGTTTAAGCGGCCCGGCCATCCTGCAAATTTCAAACTACTGGGAACCGGGCGATGCGGTGACGATCAACCTTCTTCCGGATTTCGATCTGGCCGAGGCGATCATTCTTTGGCAGAAGGAGCGGCCGAAGGCGGAGCTCAAAAACCTGATCGGCGAGCGATTGACCAAACGTCTGGCACAGCAATGGCTCACTTTATCGTCCGAGAATAAGCCGGTCTCCCAATACAACGCAAAAGAAGTCGCGGCGATCGTCGTGCGGTTTCAGCAATGGCGTATTGTCCCGTCCGGCACAACCGGCTACCCCGTCGCGGAGGTGACGAAGGGCGGGCTGGATACCGATGAACTGTCATCCAAGACCTTCGAGGCCCATCGCGTGAAGGGGCTTTATTTTATCGGCGAGGTGGTCGATGTGACCGGCTGGCTGGGCGGTTATAATTTCCAATGGGCCTGGGCCTCCGGACATTGCGCCGGGTTGTATGTGTGAGCGTGAAGACTAATCGATTATTGTCCGCAAGATTTCTGCGTTCTCAACGGTAGACTTCTTTGCGGTGGGCAATCGAAGCGACTTCGACTGTCTTCCTTGCATCGTCAATGACATAAAGGACACGGTAATCACCGATTCGGATTCTGTATCCTTCACGCCCATGAAGCTTCTTTGCATCCGTCGGTCGGGGATTATCTTTTAAAGAAAGAAGGCGTTCAAGAATGGCATTGTGCGTTTTTGCAGGAAAACGCTCCAGCTCTTTTTCAGCGGGACGCTTTAGAAGAACGGCATAAGCCATTAACTTTTCTTTTTTCTTCTGTCCGCGATGTATTCATCCAAAGGACGGGAGGGTTCCTTCATCCGATGATCGAGAATGGCGATATCAATCAGGTCCTCCATGAATTCCTTGTCCGTGAGCAGCTTTTCCACAAAAGCTTCCCTTTCTTTTTTAGGCAAAGCCCGAAAGGCCGTCCAGAACACATTTGCGGTTGCTTCTGCAGTTGTCATATTTACTCCTTTACTTAGATTACGATCTCAGAAAACTATGATCTTGATATCCCCGTAAGGCAAAATTATGCACTTTCCTGAACGGCGTGTCAAACGAATCGGGCCACTCAAAAAGGTTACCCCCGCCTTGAAGCACATTCCCTGCCGGTTGATTTTCACCCCTCCGATGGATTATGATGGGTTCATCTCCCCTACTATATAAGCCGGTGAATCATGGCCCGTCCCAAGACGTCCTTTGTATGCCAGCATTGCGGGTATAGTTCCCCAAAATGGCTTGGAAAATGTCCGGACTGCAATCAATGGAACAGTCTTCAGGAGGAAGCGATTTCGACCGCCGCGCCGTCGCGATGGATGGTATCGGAACGCGGTCTTCAAAAGCCCGAGCCGATCACGGAGATCGTCCGGTCTTCGGATGACCGTTTCAGCACGGGGATGAGCGAGCTGGACCGTGTGCTGGGCGGCGGGGTTGTGGCCGGGTCTATGGTTCTGATCGGCGGCGATCCGGGCATCGGAAAGTCCACGCTTCTTCTACAGGCGTTTCAGAAGATCAGCCAGGATCGCCCGGTGCTTTATGTCTCGGGCGAGGAGTCGCCGCACCAGATAAAAATGCGGGGCGAGCGGCTGGGTGTGGCCTCGAAAAACCTGCTGATCCTGTCCGAAACGGCGCTTGAAGAAATTTTAAAGACGGCCCTTGCGATGAAACCCAAGGCGATCGTAATTGATTCGATCCAGACGGTCTATACCGGCCAGATCTCCTCGGCCCCCGGAAGCGTCAGCCAGATCCGGGAGGCCGCGGCGCAGTTGATGATCCATGCAAAACAGACCAACACGCCGACCTTCCTCGTCGGCCATGTCACGAAAGACGGCTCGATCGCCGGTCCGCGCATTCTGGAACATATGGTGGATACGGTGCTCTATTTCGAAGGCGACAAGGGCCATCCCTACCGGATCCTCCGCGCCGTGAAGAACCGGTTCGGCTCGACGAACGAGATCGGGGTGTTCGAAATGAAGTCGCTGGGACTGGAAGAGGTCTCGAATCCCTCCGAACTTTTTTTATCCGAACGGGCGCCGAACGTGGCCGGCTCGGTTGTGGTCTCGAGCATCGAGGGGACGCGGCCGATCCTGGTCGAGCTCCAGGCGCTGGTCAGCCCGACCAATTTCGGACTTCCCCGGCGGATGGCGATCGGCGTGGACCCCAACCGGGTCTCGCTTCTTCTCGCCGTACTGGAAAAGCGCGTCGGGCTTCAGCTCCAGGGGCAGGATGTTTTTATCAATGTCGTGGGCGGGATGCAGATCGACGAGCCGGCGGTGGATCTGGGGATCGTCGCGGCCGTCGCGTCCGGTTTTCGTGAGCGGCCGATGGATCCAAAGACACTGATTTTCGGAGAGGTGGGACTCGGCGGCGAGGTGCGCGCGATCCATCAGGCCGAGGTGCGGCTGCGTGAGGCGGCCAAGATGGGCTTCAAGCAATGCCTGCTGCCGGAGCGCAATCGGACGAGGCTGAACGGAGTCAATGGGATTGATGTGATCGGTGTCGGACATATTCGAGAAGCACTAGAGGTTTTATTTGGGAAGTAGCAGGCTGCTTTGGTGGGTCTTCCCCCTGATGATCGTCCTGATGAGCGGATGCAGCCCGCGTTATTCGGTTGCACCCGAGCCGCCGCTGCTCACGGCAACCGTCCAGGAGCTTGTAGCCCGGTTGGACGAGCGTACGAAATCGATTCAGACGCTGAAGGCGCTTGTGACGATCCATCCGCAAGGACAACCCGCCGTGACGGCAAGCCTATCCTTTTCCCGTTCCGCAGAGGGCGGCCCGCCGTCGCTACGGCTCAAAGGATTTGATGCATTCGGCCGAACGTTGTTCGACCTGATCTCAAGCGGCGATCGGGCCCGGCTGGCGATTCCGGGAGAAGGACGTCTGCTGGAGAGCGGTCCGGACAAACAAGAGGATCCTTCGCTGCCGGTCCAGGCGGCCGAGTTGCGGCTTGCCGTCTCGGCACTGGTCGGCCCGTTTGTCGGGCCCGGCGAACTCCCGGTGATCGAGCGGGTTGATAAGATTTATCTGATCCATCTCATTCGCGTTTCGGGCACGGAGGGTCGTTTGACGAAGCGGCTCTGGTTTCAACGCAGTCATCTGAGGTTGGAACGCGAAGAATTATTCAAAGAAAAAGAGGATGCGGCGACCGGGGTGGAATTTTATGATTACCGAAGCCAGTCCGGAATCGACTGGCCCGACCGGATCACCATTACACGGCGGCAGGATGAGCTTCATCAAGAGTCCCGTGTGACACTACAATTTCATGAAGTTCGCCTGAATCCGGCGATCCCTCCGGAGGAGTTTCAGATGCCATGAGGGTCGTTCGATGAAAATACTGGCGATCGAGACGGCCACCGGCCTGGGCGGCGTGGCGCTGATCGAGGATGAAAACCTCCTGGCCGAATACCGCATGGATATGGCGATGGCCCATTCCGAGCGGCTGATGGTGATGGTGGATCGGGTCCTCACGGACGGCGGACTGACGATGGACGATCTGGATGCGCTGGCCGTCTCGATCGGGCCGGGTTCTTTCACGGGGCTTCGCGTGGCGGTCAGCACGGTGAAAGGGCTCGTGACCGGGAAACCGATCCCGGTCGCGGCGGTGCCGACGCTTGAGGCGATGGCCTGGACCGTTCCGGCCGGCCCTCATTCGGTCTGTCCGATGATCGATGCCAAGAAGCGTGAAGTCTATGCGGCCCTGTTTTCATGCCGTGAAGACGGGACGCTCAAACGGGTGATGGACGATCAGGTCATTTCGCCGGAGGTCTTGTGTGAACGCCTTTGTGAACCGTCAAGTCCGCCGACCGTCTTCCTGGGGGATGGGGCCTCCAAATACCGTGAGGTTTTGGAGAAGTCCTTGGGCCGCCGCGCCGTTTTTGCACCCGCGCCGTTGTCCCGGCCTCTTCCCTCGATGGTGGCCTGGCTCGGCCTGCGGAAGCTCCAGCGGGGCGAGGCGGCGGATGCTCGGAGCCTGGTGCCGGTCTATGTCCGTCGGCCGGATGCCGAGCTGAACTGGGAAAAAGGGGTCGCGCCCAAAAAATTGAAGCTGAAACGGAAAAGGGATCAACCCAGCGAGCAAGGCGAGCGAGAGGGGGAGGCTCCGTCTGGCTCCGCCAGCGGAGGGGGCGACGCGAGCCCCTACAAATGATGAGTCGCAAGGAGGTGAGCAAGGACCGAAAGGTCATGATCCGGCCGATGACGGCGACCGATCTGGACGAAGTGATCTCGATCGAGGCTGTTTCGTATACGACCCCCTGGAGCCGCCGTATGTTTGAGGCCGAGCTCGCCGGCAACGCGTTTGCCCATCTCTTCGTGGCGCGGGACCCCGAAAGCGGCGCGCTGCGGGGCTATGTCTGTTGCTGGGTGGTGTTCGATGAGCTGCATTTGATGAACCTGTCGGTGCATCCGGAATGGCGACGGTTGGGCATCGGGGAGGAGCTGGCCCGTTGGACCCTGTCGTGGGCCAGGGAGCAGGGCGCCCGTTCGGCCACCTTGGAGGTCCGGGTCTCGAACGAGGCCGCGAGACGGCTGTACGAGAAGCTCGGTTTTACAGTTTCGGCGGTGCGTCGCGATTACTACCGTGATCCCAAGGAAGACGCGCAGATCATGAACCGGTCCAAGTGGTGAGCACCATGGAGAAAGGGGTTCGTTATGTCGGATGAATCGTCGGCACTCAGAGAAGAATTGCGCAAACGGAACTCGGAGTTTCGCAAATTGGAAGGGGAACATCATCGTTTGGAGCTCGAGTTGAATGAATTGATCCGTCGCAAGATGATGACGCCTCAAGAGGCGTTGCATAAGAAACAGGTTCAGGTCGAGAAGCTGCATATGAAGGATCGGATCGAAGCGATGCTCCGCCGGCATCGGGAACGACATCCGACCGGTTCGTGAGGGTACGGTCATGTTTGGAATCGGATTTCCGGAGCTGGTTGTCATCCTGATCCTGGCCTTGCTGGTCTTGGGGCCCCAGCGGTTGCCCGAGCTGGCCCGCGCCATCGGGCGGGCCGTGGCCGAGCTGAAACGCGCCACACAGGACTTGAAGGACGAGATGGATGCCGAGATCCGGAAAGCGGATGACGCGGTTCAGGCGAAGATCCACAACGAACCGCCGGTGAGCCGGGAGGAGAAGACGGCCGACCCTTCCCGGACGACCCCGGATCCGACCTCGGGGCGAATGTCATGACGGCCCTTCGAATTCCCCCGGCCGATGAGTCGCGGATGCCGGTGACCGGGCATCTCGAGGAATTGCGAAGCCGGCTGATCCGGGTGGTTTGGGTTGTCTTGGGAGGGATGGTGCTTGCGTACGCCGTTTCGGATCTTCTCATTGCGTGGCTCAAGCGACCGCTGGCGGCCGATCTCTATTTTTTCTCCCCGACCGAGGCCTTCTGGGTGACGATGAAGGTCTCTTTTTTTGCCGGGCTGTTTCTGTCTCTCCCCATGATCCTCTACCAGCTCTGGCGATTCATCTCGCCCGGTCTTCTCCCCGCCGAGCGACGGCTTGCGTTGCCGTTTGTTCTTCTCGGTTGTCTGTTTTTTGTTTTGGGTCTGCTCTTTTGTTATTTCATCGTCGCCCCGTTTGCGTTGCAATTTCTGGTGGGGTTCGGGATGCAGCAGGGATTGAAGCCGGTCTTTTCGGTCGGGCTTTACATCGACTTCCTGCTCAAATTTCTTTTGGCCTTCGGGGTGATCTTTGAGTTGCCCCTCGTGATCACGATCCTGGCGAAGCTGGGCCTGGTGACGCCCCAATTTCTTGCGCGCCAGCGGCGGTATGCCGTTCTGGTGAATGCGATTCTGGCCGCGGTTCTCACACCCACATCGGATGTGTTCAACATGATGCTGATGATGATCCCGCTCATAATCTTTTATGAGCTGGGAATCCTGGGCGCGCGGTTTTTCGGACGGAAGCCGTTGCGGTCGGGTCTGGCGCAAGAGCCCAACGGCGCCGAGAGCGAAGCTTAAATGATCCGTCTTTTTTTAAACAGGGCCGCCATGATTTCGGGACTGATCCTTTTATCCGGGGCCTTGATCCTTCCGGCAGCCGTCGGTCAGACGGATATGCCGGACCCCCGAAACAGCGTACAGGCGCTCGCGCTCGATTCGGCCAGGACGGTCTACATGGGAACCTTCGGAAACGGCATCTACCGGAGCCGCGACGTCGGCCTTCATTGGGAAGCGATCTCGGACGGATTAGGCGATCCCTACATCATGACCTTGCTGGTGAAGCCTTCGGGCGGAAAGGCGCCCGGCGGTTCCAAAGGGATGATCTTGGCCGGGACGGCGCGGTTGGGCATCTTCCGGAGCCGGGACGAAGGCCTTCATTGGGAAAAGGTCAATGCCGGTCTGATGAACACACAGGTTTCGGCACTGGTCTTCGATTCACAGGATATGCTCTATGCCGCCACCGGGCAGGGCGTGTTTCGAAGCGCGGATTACGGCGATCACTGGACCGCCCATAACACCGGTCTGGATGACGTACTGGTGCGGTCGCTGATCGTGAACCGGGAGGGGACGCTGTTCGCGGGTACGGGAGGGAAGGGCTTGTACAGACGCAAGGCCGGGCAACCCGGCTGGGAGCGGCTGACCCGGGGGTTCGAGGGAGAACGGGGATTGCGGGAGAATTTTATCCGCGTGCTGACCTTGGGATCAGACGGAACGATCTATGCCGGAACGTTCGACGGCGGCGTCTACACCACCCGGGACGGCGGCAAAACCTGGAACGACCTGAATCAGGGGCTGATCAACCAGTCGATCCGGGCCATCGTCGTCGGAAAGGACGGCGTCTTGTATCTCGGCACGGGACGAGGAATCTTTATTCGTTCGCCCAAGGATAACCGATGGATCTCGATCAGCGGAACCCTGGATGATCTCAACATCCAGTCGATGGTGATCGACGGCGAAGGCCGAATTTATGCCGGGACGGCGCAACATTTATATAAAGGTTCGGCCAAAGACGACTGGACGCTCCTCACGAAGCGCCTGTTCGGCGATAAGAAGGGGGCGTGAGTAACACGCATGCCGTATGAACCGTTGAATATCCTGATCATCCACGGGATGGGTGATCAGCCCAAAGATTTTTCGAGGGGGTTTCAAAAGGAGCTCCTTGCGAAATTTAAAACAGCCCTCGACGATCTGGCCAAGGATTATTCCCTTTCAAAATTCACCGCGCTCGAGCCGCTCAATTTCATTCCGGGATGGTGGGCCCCGGTGATGAATGTGACTCAAAAGGAGTTGGAAAAGCGGATTTATAAAAAAAAGATCCCCTTTCTTCGGGAATTCGGGATGAGCTTCATGGGGGACGTGGTGGCCTATCAAGGCCGGCCTGTCTACAACGAGATCCACCGTGTTCTGGCCGAATCGCTTCGCGCCCGTCTCAAAACCGGCAGCGGACATCTCACGATCCTCGCACACAGCCTCGGCAGCGTGATCGCCTCCGATTTCGTCTATGATCACACGATCAAGATCGGCAAAACCTTCAAGGACGGCTTCGGCGTGGCCTTCTCCAACTTCTTCACGCTGGGATCCCCTCTGGTGTTATACGCGATGCGGTCCTCCCATCCCGACGAGTTCAGTCCGGCCAAGGTGCTGGACCATTTTGACCGGCCGGTGCGGGTCGAGTCCGAAAACGGGTTCTGGCTGAACCTCTTTGACGACGACGATATCATCGGTTA
The DNA here is from genome assembly GCA_016201865.1 of Nitrospirota bacterium. GTDB lineage: Bacteria > Nitrospirota > Nitrospiria > JACQBZ01 > JACQBZ01 > JACQCA01. The sequence continues at coordinate 11,625 of JACQCA010000072.1, read as the reverse complement.
CCCGATCAAGCGGATCAACCGGTTTTATCAGGAAGCGGTCACGGCGGATCTGGCCGTGGATGTCGGAGATCTCCTGACCCGCTGGAATCCCTTGAGTCATGCGTATTATTGGGATAACGGGGGGGCGAGCAAAATCATCGCCGGAAAACTGGCGGTCGATTTTGCCGCGATCCATCTGGGCCTATCCGGCCGGGATCTTAAGGAGGCGCTGGCCCGTTGTCGAAAGCGGTACAATTTCTAATGAAGTCGATCCGTTCCGTTCCGGCCATCGTGCTGATCATCCTGTTGGGCTCGGCGCTGTCCGTCTGCCTGTCGGCAGGCGCGGCGTCAAAAGGCCGGGCCGGTTTTTCCGAGGAGGCGGTCGTAACGGGTCTCGATTTCCCGGTCGCGATCGCCTTCGCCCCGGACGGCCGTCTCTTTTTCACCGAGCGGTTTTCCGGCAAGGTCCGGCTGATCACCGAGCCGACCTCAAAGCAGCCGAGACTTCAGCCCGATCCGGTTTATACCTTTGGTCCCATATCGGGTTTTTTTGAACGGGGCCTGCTGGGACTTGCGCTGGATCCCGATTTTCAAACGGACGGGTATCTGTACGTCTACTACTCTCATAAAGGCAAGGATCTGAAGACGGATCCCTATCGCCACCGTCTGATGCGGATTACGGTGAAAGACGATCGAGGGGAATCACCGGTTGCATTGCTGGATAGCCTCCCGATCGGCAGTCCGTCCGAGTTCGGGAAAGGCAACCACAACGGCGGTTCGCTGGCCTTCGGTCCGGACGGGAAGCTATATCTTTCCATCGGGGATCTGGCCGTACCGCGCAATGCGCAGGATCTGGATTCGTTCGCCGGGAAAATGCTGCGGATCAATCCGGACGGGACGGCGCCGACCGACAATCCTTTCTACGACCCCAAGCGTCCGCGCGCGCCCCGGTCGTATGTGTATGCGCTGGGCTTAAGAAACAGTTTTGATTTTACGTTTCAGACCGGCCGGGCCGGGAAGGCCAGGCTGTTCGCCACCGAGAACGGGCCGGCCACCAATGACGAGTTGAACATCATCGAGCCGGGGAAGAACTACGGCTGGGATGAGGACCGGATCAGCGGGCTCCGGAACAAGCCCGGTTATGTCGAGCCGATCCGGGTTTATCACCGGACGATCGCGCCGACCGGCATTGTTTTCTATGCCGGCGCGCGTTATCCGGAGATCGATCGCGGCAAACTGTTTTTTGCCGACTGGAACGGGGGCCGGATCCACCGCGTGGCGCTCAGCGAGAAGGATCCGGTGACGGTGGTCGGCGTCGAGGAAGAGGTCTTCCGCCATCGGGAGGGCGTCGTCGATCTGGAAATGGGACCGGACGGGCTGCTCTACTTTACGACGCCGACGGGGATCTTCCGGTTGATTTATCATGATGCGCCGTGATCGCGTCCGGGTCACGGGACGGTTTTGGAAATCCGTGGCGTGGGTTCTCCTGTTGACGGGGTGCCGCGTGGATAAGGAATTTATTTTTCACCCCAGCCGCGAGATCGAGGCCACGCCGGAGTCGGTCGGGCTTGCCTACGAGGATGTCTATTTTAAGACGGCCGATGGGGTTCGCTTAAACGGCTGGTTCATTCCCGCTCCGGGATCGCCGGACGTGATGATCTGGTTTCACGGCAATGCCGGAAACATCAGCCATCGGGTGGACAATCTCCGGCGGGTTTATGACGAGCTGGGTGTTTCTGCTTTTATCTTCGACTACCGGGAATACGGTCGGAGCGAGGGGTCGGTCTCGGAAGCGGGGACCTACCGGGATGCCGAGGCCGCTTTGGATTACCTTAAGTCCCGCACCGGCCTGAATGCCGACCGGATGATCTATTTCGGCCGTTCGCTCGGGGCCGCCATCGCGGTCGAGCTCGCACTGAAGGCTCCGCCGCGCGCGTTGATCCTGGAATCTCCCATGACCTCGATCCGTGAGATGGCCCGGAAGGTGATGCCGTATCTTCCCGTGGGCTTCCTGATCAATACCGAATACGATTCGCTCTCCAAGATCGGAAGGATTCATGTGCCGATTCTCATACTGCACGGGGATCGGGATGAAGTCGTGCCGTTCGAGCAGGGTAAAAAGATGTTTGCAGCCGCAAACCCACCCAAGGAATTTTATGTCATTCCCGGCGCTTCCCATAACGACACCTACCTCGTCGGCGGCAAGCCGTATTGGGAGACCTGGAGGAAGTTTTTGCGGGATCTAAAATGACGGTCCGAATCGGCGTCATCGAACATCGATTCTAAACGCCGGAGGCTGAATTCCCTCGTGACGGCATCGAGGGCAGCGGCTGGGGCTGGTGAACCGGCGGCGTTCCGAGAAGATGAATCCGCATTTGTTGCAGACGGGCGGCTCGATGATCAGACGCTTCGGCGAATGGAGGCTTTTCGCCACATGCTCCATGTGAGCGTTCGCCTCTTTCTCCGGGATCCTGATCGCTTTTGAGAGATCCCGGGCCGTCATCGAACCTTTTTCGAGTTCGGCGATGATGAACTGCCGAACCGTCATTTCACGCGTCATTTCTTTTTCGGCGTCGTCTTGTAGTACACCACGGCCGAGATCCCTATCACAATCCCGGTCAGGACAAGAAGCAAACTACGCGGGATCTCCATGTAGACCCATCTTTCCATATAATGGACGATAAAGGAACCCGAATAATGCCGGCTGGATGAGCTCCGGCGCCGGAGCCAGAACTCCAGGTAGGTGAGCGGGCATATCCATGAAAAAAACTGAAGCAGGATGCTGTAGCCTAACGCGGCGACATGTGTCCACATCACCCACCGCACACGCCGGCCGATAAAAGCGCCTCCGATTAAAAAGAGGATCCATCCGAAATGGATCGCCACCACGACATCGGCCGCGAGGCTGTAGGGCAAGCTGGTCATAGGCAGGGTTCTTTAGTTAATCTTACACCTCCAGTACTTTAGTCTCCTTTCGGTGCGTCCGTCAAATCGGGGCGATACAACCATAAAATCCATGCTACTTATCGTCTGTAGACACATTGTCATCATTTAACCAATAATACGGCTCAATAACCATGACCGACATCAAAACAAAATTTGGCGCAAGGGTGCGCATGCTGCGGACGAAAAAAGGTCTCTCTCAAGAGGCCTTTGCAGATTTATGCGGCCTGCACAGAACATACATCGGCGCGATTGAAAGGGGAGAAAGAAATATCTCTCTTGAGAACATAGAAAAAATTGCCAGAGCCTTAGGCGTAAGCGTTCAATTTTTGTTTGGAAGAGAATGAAAATCGTTCACACGGAATACCTTATCAAAGCAGGAACCTTTCCTTCTTCCCGGGACTGGAAAACCATTGAACGGGATGTGCGGCAGGCAATCAAAGCTGTTGTTTGGCCCAAGGGAAGTCGTCTGTTTACGATATACCCTCAAAGGAAGGGGAATGGAGTTAAGCCAATTAAAGATGCGTTTTGTTTAAGGTTAAAACAAAAGGGATGGGAACTTGAAACCCGCCTCCCGTTTGCCACAAGGAAGAAGCCAGGTCCTATGGACGCCACAAAGCAATTAAGTAAGGATCAATTCTTTGCGGCAGAATGGGAAACAGGTAATATCTCTTCTTCACATCGCGCTCTGAATAAAATGGCGCTTGGGATAAAAGGGGGGATTCTTAAAGGAGGTGTCTTAATATTGCCGACGCGACGTTTATATTCTTATTTGACAGACCGGGCTGGGAACTTTGAAGAAATCGAGCCCTATTTTGATCTATGGAGATCAGTAACTTGCGCGGATGGCATTTTGGCGGTCATTGTGGTGGAACATGACGCAACCAGTTATAAGGTTCCTCGTATCAAGAAGGGAACTGATGGGAGAGGGCTTATTTGATGTTCTCTTCTAAAAAACTGGTTTGAATAGCATTCCTATTTGTGGGAGGCTCCAGTATCCGGTATTTATCTGTCGTATGCCCAAATTGCTTTCTTAATTTCAAAGCGTCCTTGGTAAATAATTGGTTTAAATCTTTTCGATATTTTTCAAGGTTGTCTTTTTGATCTTCAATTTTCCTAAATCTTTCTATGATTGGCTTACAATCTTCGATTTCAGAGCCAATCCATTTTCTTCCTTTGATTTCCGCTACAATAAAAGTTGTCCCTGAACCCCCAAATGGATCCAAGACGAGATCCCCTTCATCGGTAGCGATATCAAGCACACGGTCTAAAAGCTTCATGGATAATTCATTGGCGCCACGTGTTTTAAACTTAGCATGGCGAACGGGTGGAATATCTATCCATACATCCGTGAGGTTGATACCGTTTGGATTCATTTTATTTTTGTACCCCCCATAATCTTTTATTTCTCCGCCACAATGGCGACAGGTTTCCATGGGGAGACGTGAAGGATGAAATGTCTTCGGCAGTGGACCTTTAACAAAGTAAAGCAAGCTGTAATGGGATGGATAAAGCCTCTTTGGAATCGGCAAGGTAAATTTGATATCAACTGAAATCCAATGACGGAACGTAAGAAACTTGTCCAGATAAGAAGCGATGTGGATATTCCACTTAGGAAGATTATATACAAAAAGGGACCCATTCGGTTTTAACACTCGACAGCATTCTTCGAGCCACGCATAACACCAACCCAAGTAATCATATTTTTCCAATTTGTCGTTTACCTTGCTTCCGTAATCTTTCCCTAAATTAAAAGGAGGATCTGCAAAAATAGAGTCTATAGAATTCTCTGGCAAACCTCGAAGCAGCTGCATGCAATCGACGTTATATAACTCCCCCAACTTAGTGTAAAAAATAGGGTTAAGTTTTTTTGGAGGGGCACTGGCCGGCTTCCTTTGGTAGATGGCGAGTTCTTCTTTTACAACGGTAGCGGCACCCGGGTTTTCATAAAATAAATTTTGGATCTCTCTAGGGATCTTTCTGGCAAGTATTGCTAATTCGTTTCCGTCCGTTTTAAACAACATCGAAACTTTTTTTATGAATTTTTCTGAAGGTCTTGCTTTGGCATGTTCAAGCTGGCTGATGTAAGACTTGTCAACCCTTAAGCGGGAAGCGAGCTCATGAAGGTTCAGGTCCTTAGATTTTCTGAGCAGCTTTAGTTTTTCGCCGAAGGTCATATTGGGTTCCCTTCTGTTTGCACGATGAAGACGATGAAATTTTAATATAAGTTGAGTAACTTAGTCAACTTTAAATTCAAGAAAGGACAATCTTTTGTCCCGGATCAAAAGCAACTTGCCGAAAAGTCATCTTGATGCTAATTTAATTGACTGCTTCAGGCTGAATATAGTACGTTGCAACAACACTTTTTTAACTCATCTTCAAAAGGAGGATCGGTCATGAATTTATCGAAGAGTGGACTTTTAATATCGGTCGTCGCGATCGCGCTCCTGTCCGGCTGCGTCTCGTCATCGAAGTATCGGGCTCTGGAGGAGTCGTCAAAGGCCGAGCGGGTCAAGTCGCAGGAAAAACTCGCCGCGCTCCTGGCGCAGAAAGAGAGTCTCGGCAAGGATCTGGCAGTGCTCCGTGAGCAGAAACAGAACGCCGAGACCGAGATCGCGTCGCTTAACGACCGGCTGGCCCAGATGCAGAGGCAGGCGGCCGAGATCGCGGCGCAGAAGGACGAGGAGATCAACCGGCTGAAAGGGACGTATGAGAATCTGGTGAAGGATCTCAAAGGCGAGATCGAAAAGGGCGAGATCAAGGTGACCCAGATTCGGGACAGGCTGACGGTCAATCTGGTCGAGAAAATCCTGTTCGATTCGGGCAAGGCCGAGGTGAAGGCCCAGGGTAAAGAGGTGCTGAAGAAGGTGGGCAACATCCTCAAAGACGTCAAGGATAAGGATATCCGGATCGAAGGCTACACGGACAATGTTCGCATTGGCGGGACGCTGCGCGAGAAGTTTCCGACCAACTGGGAGCTCTCGACCCAGCGGGCCACGAACGTCCTCCGGTTCCTGCAGGATGAGGGGGGCGTGGACGGAACACGGCTCGCGGCGGTAGGGTTCGGCGAATTCCGGCCGCTTGCCGGCAACGACACGCCGGACGGGCGCGCACAGAACCGCCGGATCGAGATCGTCCTGGTGCCATCGGATATTCAGGGCGTTTTAAAGGAATTGAAATAGATAATCCGATGTAGGGGCGCAGCATGCTGCGCCCCTACTGCGATTGTTCTTCACGGGAACGGCGGGAGGGGCGCGTAGGCCACCGGAAAACCGAGAAGCGTCTCCAGCCAGCCGTCCATTTCATTCTCCGGAAGCGGCGCACGATTCAACCGAGCCTCGATTTTATATCCGTTACCCATCCCGACCACGCCGACGATGACCCAGGCGTTGTTTGTATTCGGGAAGAGCTCCTGGGTCTGAAACTCGCACAGTGTTGTATAGAGACGGCCGTCCGGCCGGATCACCGAGAGAAGTTCTGGCAAGTCCAGAAGCTGGCCGTGGATGGAACAGCGATACGCATAGCGGGCCCCGGGCCCGGTCGTTTCAAACTCCTTCAATGCCGGTTCGGAAAATCCGGTCAGGTAGGCGCGGACCGTGGCCGGCTCTCCGCCACAGGTGGCGGCCAACCGGCCGGCCGGCACCAGAAACTCGAACGCATTGGGAAAATTGTACTCAAACTGGCAGGGGCCGAAGGCGTCCGGCCAGGAGCAGAACAGCGCCGCGCTCTCTTCAGGTGTCCGCAACGTCAGCTTTCCGTTTTTGATCTCCGGCTCGATCGGCAGGTCCAGCAATGCGATGACCGACATGAATACCCGACGGCGTTCTTCGATCCAAATATCGCGCCGGTCATCCGCACGCGTCTCGTCCGGCGTGATGACTTCGGTCGTATGCAGGCGCACACGAATGAAGGAATGAAGATCGCGGAAGCCGACCCAAAACATTCCGATGGGATCGTGGGTGGTCAAGGGCTCCCCGACATTCCAGGGATGGCTGACGGAACAGTAGGTGCCCGATCCCTTGTGTCGTAGAAAAAAGGTGTGGTACGCGCCGGCCAGAAGGAAAAAATCGCCTTGCCAGTTCTCCCGGACATGGACCAGCGTCACGTCCTCCTTCGGCCAAGCCGAAAGGCGGTTGATTTCTCCCGGGGCGGCGACCGTCCATTCCTCGACGTAGACGATGATCTCCTTTTCCGGCGTCGCCGCTTTCAGTCCGAGACGGGCCAGTTGTTTGCTCAAGCCCGGCAGGTCGTCGAACTGAAAGGTCGCCTTTGATTCCCATCGCCGTTCTCTCATAGGGGCTGTCTCCGTAACTCAAAAGCATACCCGTTTGAAGGATGGATGTGCAAGCGGTCATTCGTGTATGATAACGCCATGCCGGCTCAGGATCATCCATTCGATATAAAAGCCCTGCACGGTCTGTCCGAGACGGAAGCCGCCGACCGCCTGAGGGCGGAAGGAACCAACGAGCTTCCTTCGGCGAAGCGGCGCGGCATCGCGGTGATTGCGATCGAGATCGTGCGCCAGCCGATCTTTCTGCTTCTCGCGGCGGCCGGATCCATTTATCTGATGCTGGGCGACCGGGGCGAGGCGCTGATGCTTCTCGGGTTTGTCTTTGTCGTCATCGGAATCACCCTGTATCAGGAACGAAAGACTGAGCGGGCGCTGGAAGCGCTTCGCGACCTGTCGAGCCCGCGGGCGCTTGTCATTCGTGATGGTCAGCGTCGGCGCATCGCCGGCCGGGAGGTGGTCCGCGACGATCTTCTGGTGCTGTCCGAAGGAGACCGTGTTCCTGCCGACGCCGTGGTTTTGTCGGCCAACGATCTGTCGGCGGATGAATCGCTGTTGACGGGCGAATCGGTTCCGGTTCGCAAGACGGCCTGGGACGGTGTCATGGAGATGCTCCGCCCCGGCGGGGACGATCTGCCGTTTGTCTATTCCGGCACGTTGCTGGTGCAGGGACAGGGGATCGCCCGTGCGCGGGCGACCGGCGTCCGGACCGAGATCGGAAAGATCGGCATTGCGCTGGAAAAAGTTGAAGCGGAAGAAACACCGCTGCAGAAGGAAACCGGGCGGCTGGTTCGGAATCTCGCCTTCGCGAGTCTATCCCTCTGCGGCCTGGTCGTGATTTTATACGGATTAACGCGGGGAAACTGGCTCAACGGATTTCTGGCCGGAATCACGCTGGCGATGGCGCTTCTGCCGGAGGAATTTCCGGTGGTGCTGGCCGTCTTTCTGGCGATCGGCGCCTGGCGGATCGCCCAGCACCGGGTCCTGACCCGCCGCGTCACGACGGTCGAAACGCTGGGCGCGGCCACGGTTCTTTGCGTGGACAAGACCGGAACAGTGACCCAAAACCGGATGACGGTTCGCCAAATCTTTTCGAAGGGCGAGTTCTGTGAGGTCGTGGAGTCGCGGGGACCGCTGCCGGAGGCCTTCCACGAGGTTCTGGAGTTCGGCATACTGGCCAGCGAAGTCGATCCCTTCGATCCGATGGAGAAGGCCTTTCGTGAACTGGGCGATCGGTCCCTGGCCCGAACCGAACATCTTCACCCTGACTGGATTTTGGTGCAGGAATATTCACTGACCTCCAAGCTGCCGGCGAAGGCGCATGTCTGGAAACCGCCCGGCCGTGACGCGTATATTGTTGCGGCTAAAGGGTCGCCCGAGGCCGTCGCCGACCTTTGCCATTTCGATCCGGCCGCAAGGGAGGATCTGGTCCGTCGGGTCGGCTCGATGGCAGACGACGGTCTTCGAGTGCTCGGCGTGGCCCGTGCCGATTTCATAGGGACGGCGTGGCCCGAGCAACAGCATGACTTCGAATTTGTCTTTCTGGGACTGATCGGTCTGGCCGATCCGGTCCGTCCGTCCGTTCCGGAGGCGCTTCGCGAATGTAACACGGCCGGGATACGGGTCGTGATGATCACGGGCGATTATCCGGGGACGGCTCGCGCCGTGGCGCGGCAGATCGGGCTGGAACCGGTCGAAGCGATGATCACCGGCGATGAGCTGGAGCGAATGGAGGATTCCGAACTACGAGAGCGTATCAAAACGGTCAGTCTCTTTGCACGGATACTGCCGGAGCAGAAGTTGCGGCTGGTCGAGGCCTTTAAAGCCAACGGCGAGGTGGTGGCGATGACGGGCGACGGCGTGAACGACGCGCCGGCCTTGAAATCGGCGCATATCGGAATCGCGATGGGCGGCCGCGGCACCGATGTGGCTCGCGAGGCCTCCGCGCTGGTGTTGCTGGAGGATGACTTTGCCTCGATCGTGCAGGCCGTGAAGCTGGGCCGCCGTATCTTCGACAACCTTCAAAAGGCGATGGCCTATATTCTGGCGATCCATGTCCCGATCGCCGGCATGTCGCTGATCCCGCTGATGACCGGCTGGCCGCTCGTCTTTTATCCCGTCCATATCATGTTTCTGGAATTGATCATCGACCCGGCCTGCTCGATCGTCTTCGAGGCCACTCCGGAGGAGGCCGATCTGATGATCCGGCCTCCTCGAGATCCAACGCGGCCGTTGTTCGGCGGCCGGATCGTCGGGTTGAGTCTTCTGCAGGGTATTATTGTTCTGTTGATCACCCTGGCGGTCTACGGCGTCGCCCTTTATCGCGGGCAGGGAGAGTCGGATGCGCGCGCGCTGGTCTTTACCACACTGGTCATCGCCAACCTCGGACTGATCTTCACAAACCGTTCCTGGTCCCGCACCATTCCGGAGACGCTTCGCTCGCCGAACCCGGCGCTCTGGTGGGTGGTCGGCGGCGCGCTGGTTTTTCTCGGCCTCGTGTTCTATATCCCTTTTTTACGAAACCTGTTCCATTTTGCACCGCTGCGCCCTATGGATGTGGCGATCGGCCTGGCGGCCGGGACGAGCGGCATTCTTTGGTTTGAAGTGCTGAAGCTGTTTAATGGCCGGCGGAAGCGAAGCAAGGGTTGAAATTATTTTTTCCGCTGCCAGAGCATCAGTAGTTCTTTGCCCTCGCGGCGGGAGATCGAGCGCGGCACGCGATCCAGTATCAGCGTGAAGCGCCGGCCGAACCGGTCGAGCAACTCGTCCCGTGTCGCGCCGAACGGCGGGCCGGTCTCGGGACGGATGTTGTAGAAGACACCGAGAAGAAATCCGCCCGCTTTCAAGATCGTCGCGGCCGATTCAACGTACCGGTCTCGATGAGCCGGGTCGATCGCGCAGAAAAAAGTATTTTCAAAGATGAGATCGTAGGGCCCGCGAAGACGGTCGGGCGGATTCAGAAAGTCGGCCTGTTCAAAACGGATATTCTTTAATCTCTCCGCGTCGGCCATCTGTGCGGCTTCCCGGATGGCGCTTTCCACCACATCCAGGCCGATCACCTCAAATCCCGCCGCCGCGAGCGCGCGCGCGTCATGTCCGTGTCCACAGCCCGGAACCAATGCGCGGCCGGATCGAAACGGCACGGCGCGACCCGGCCCAAGATCGTTTTTCAAAAAATCAACCAGTCCGGGAGACGGCCCGCCCTGATCCCAGCCGGTATCGCCCGTCCGGTACAGCTCGGCCCAAAACGCCGCGTCCGGCTCCTCTTCCTTCCGGCCGATATGGGGGTAATGTTTGGTTCGGCTCTTTATGATGCCCATTTGAGCGCAATCTTCTTGGTGTGGCCGGTTTATAACCAACTGTTCATGGCTTGTCCTGACGGGGCGCTAACGGTTCCAGCAAGGCAATCAGATTTGGGATGTCCGACTTGGCCGTTTTCCAAACTTCATCCAGATCCACTTCATCATATTCATGGATGAGCTTGTCCCTCATTCCGCCGATGGCCTTCCACGGCAAGGCCGGGTGATCTGTTCGAAATCCCTCCGATAGCCGTTTCACGGCTTCCCCAAGAATAAGCAACTGGTGCAGGATGGCGGATTGGGTCTTGAGGTCTTTGGAAAAAGTGGCTTTGTCCGCGTTGCCTATGAACTGAACCGTCAGCCGGGCCGCCCTAAGGATATCCAGGAGCGTCGTGTCATCCCGCGACATAAAAGGACTCCGCCGTCTCCAGGATGGCCTTGCGTCGTATCCAGTTCTCACTGCATTCAATCGCCCGGCGGCTGACCAGATCCACCTTGCGGTTGAGAATGGCCGCCAGCTCCTCCTCCATTTTAACGTGGTCCAGCAGGCTCCATTCCGCATCCGGCTTGAACGCGACCAGCACATCGACATCGCTGTCGGGCCGGAAGTCATTGCGGAGGACGGAGCCGAAAAGAGCGAACTCGGCAATTTTCCACTTGCAGCAGAAGTCTGCGATCTTATTTCGGTCGATGGGTATCTTAATCCGCATAACCCGGTCCTTGTTATACGAGGAAAAATAAGACGGTATTATATTGATTTTCCCTATGGTATGGTAAAAGAACGGCCGGGTTATGTCAACACGGGACTTCATGAAAATTTTCCCGTGCGTCCTTGTCTGACATGGGGCTATTATATAGTGATTCAAAATCAAGCTCAAGCCAGGGAGGATTTTCTCATCCGAACTTGACAGATTGACCAAAGCTATATATGGTATCCAATGAAACTAACCATCGAAATATCGGCCGCATGCAACGAGCCACGTGCCATACATTTCGGCATTCATTTGCGACGCATCTGTTAGAAAGCGGTTACGATATTCGCACCGTCCAAGAGCTCCTGGGCCATAGCGACGTGAAGACGACCATGATTTACACCCATGTCCTCAACCGCGGACC
>JACQCA010000006.1 GCA_016201865.1 Nitrospirota bacterium | reverse complement strand
TGATGTCGCCACTTCTGCTGTTGATCTGGCTGTGCAGGGCTGCTTTCTACGCGCGATTAAATCCGAATCCCGGCGCCGTGGCCGGTGCCTGCTATTTTGTGCTGCTTGTATTCTCCATATGGATTCTGCAGCAGCGGGGAGCGCTCACTCCTGCCTCGGCGTTGAGCGCCATGGCCGCCGTGAGCCTGCTTGTGAGCGCGGGCTGTCTGTACCGGTTCCGCAAACGCGGCCGACATGCGGCTTCGATTCCTGAATTGAGATCGGCTGGAGTAATTTCTGATCACTGGCGCTACGGTCGTTGGGCAGTTCTCACGGCGATCGCGATGTGGATTCCTGCAAACATCTACTACGCGCTCCTTCCGGCACGATTCGGTCTCGAAAGCACTGCCATGTTGCGGGCATTGATGAACCTCATGTATCCACTCCTGCACACGATGATAGCACTCGTCCTTTTGTTGATACCAATTCTCGTTCGGCAACGCGAACGGAATGGACTGCCAAAGGTAAAGCGGACGGTCCAGCAACTCATCGCGCTGTTCTTGCCAGCCGGAGTTCTATATCTCGCGCTTCTTGTCGCGCTTCGCGTTCCGATTCTTCATTTCCTGTACGCGGACCGGTACAATAACGTCTCCGCTTGGGCGGTCGTCTGGATCGGCACTCTGCCAATCACCGGCGGCATTGCCTGTATGCTCGGCGCGGCGCTACGCTCGCTCGAACGCCCCCGCCTGATTTTCTGGAGTTATCTTGCTTCGGCGATTGTGGCCGTGTCCGCCGGCATTCCGATCACCCTCCACTATGGCGTCTCGGGGGCTGCCTTCGCCATGGGGTTGAGCGATCTACCAACAATCGCCATCCTCGCAGTTTGCCTGGCTCGTTGCAAGGACGCCTCAGGAGCGTCGGCATGAACTGGGGTTGCCCAATGGATCCGAATGAGTACCGGGGCCCGCTTCGGCAGCCAAATGAAAAGGAGAACGGTTTGCCGCATAGAAGAAGAGGTCCCGAAAATGTGGCCTAGTATTGCTTGCGCGCTCATTCTCGGCTACTTCTGTATGGGCCGGTCCTTCGCCTATTGGGGCATTCCACCTTTGCACATCTTCATCGGCGAAATCGTACTCGCTTGGTTTCTGTTCTCCGGACCGCAGGCCAAACATGGGCGATGGCCGTGGATAGCCATGAAGAGTCCCATGTTGCACCGCTATAACAAACTATTTCTTCTTTTTCTCGTGTTCGGCGCCTTCCAGGTGCTCCACGGAATTTTTTCAGGGAACCCTGCTCTCGATTCGCTGCGCGATACGGCTTTCAACTACTATCCGTTCTATTTCTTTTTCGGACTCTGGATTGGGATTCGAGACCGGGAGTTCTTATCGAAGTTTCTGCATCTCGCGGCCTGGGTGAACGGGTTGTATGGAATCTTGTTTATTGCGGTATTGAGCCGGGTCCCCTGGTTTATGCCGGGTGTCGCTCCTGAAGTCGCGCCGGTTCCCATCTTTGGCCAGCCCTCGTTTTCCGCGGCCATCTTGCTCGGTTTGCTGTCTTTCGGAAAAGACCTGCGCCGCGTCTTGCCGCTGCTTCTCCTGAATGCGGCCGTGCTCATTGGGATGCTCATTCGTGCTGAGTGGCTCGCATTCGTGCTCGGGCTTCTCGTTTGGGCCTGGGCCACCAGAAACCTAAAGAGGGTGGCGTTCAGCGGTGTACTGATACTTGTCCTTTTCGGGCTCATGTACGTCACGAACTTCGCTTATGAAGGGCCGGAGACGCGCGGCGGCACGATTTCCGCAATTGAGCTGGTTGCGCGGGTGCTTGCCCCCGTCAATCCAGATCTCGCCGAGGACTACTCCTCTGATGTGCGCATGTATGGGGGCACCGCTGCGTTCAGGACGATGTGGTGGGCAGCAATTTGGGATGCTGTCCACGCGAGTTTCTCGCGAGCTCTCCTCGGTCATGGCTACGGATTTCCACTCGGTGTTCTGGTGCCATACTTGGAGGATTCGGCGACGCGAACTCCACATAACGTGTTTTTCTTTGCTCTGGGCTACACCGGCTGGATCGGCGTCATCATTTTTGCGCTGTTCCAATCGGAAATCGCACGGCTCTCCTGGCGCGTCTATCAAAAGACCGGCCAGCCCTTTGGAATCGTATTTTGGGTTATGATGCTGGCCTTCTCCTTTTTCACGCCTTTTTTCGAGACGCCGCAAGGCGCGATTCCCTTCTACTTGGTGTCTGGATGTGCGTGTGCGGCGCTCATCTATGCGGAAACGCGAGTTTCGACCGCGTCAACAATTGTCAAGATTTCTGGTAGCGGTCGTCCGCAGCCGCGCAGAACGGGGCCCCCTGCCTTTACTTTGGGGATTGAGGCGAACAGTTGACGGAGATGACTCGTAATGCGAATGGGGGAGCTGAGTGCCCGCTCTGCGGCCACGCGGCCGCAAGGCATCTTTTGCTTGTGCACACCACAGTATGGAGATGTGCAGCGCCCGACTGCGGCTTGGAATTTGCAGTCCCGCAGCTCGATGAAGAAGCGTTGGCGCGTTTCTACGCGGACCTCTACTACCCCGCGAACGGGAATGGCCGCGAAGTTAGATTTGAAAACACACCTGATAGTATCCTCCGCCAGGTTTTTCAGAAGCTTGAGAGCCGCTTCGGCAGCCTGGGTGGCTTACGTTTGCTCGATTACGGCTGCGGCCGTGGACCGCTGTTGCGTGTCTCTCTCGAATTTGGGATGCAACCGGCTGGCATTGAGCAGGATCCAGAAGCGCGCGCTGTTGCCGCGAAGATTCCCGGTGCGGCCGTTTACCAGAGTATTGATGACTTGCAAAACGCTGAAGCTGGTGCGCAATTCGATCTGATCACTCTTTGGACGGTTGTTGAGCACCTGCGTAACCCCTGGGCCGACCTCGCGCGCTTGCGCGCACTCCTGTGTCCGGGCGGGTGGCTGCTCATTTCTACAATGGATATCCGATGTTTGCGTGCGCGAATCGAGCGCGAGCACTGGGAAAACTACGAAAATCCTACGCATCTGTATTATTTCGATCGGATTTCCCTTGCACGCGCCATTCGCGCAGCGGGGTTTTCAGAATTTTCTGAGTGGAAGGTGAAGATCTCTTACGCGCACCATGGATTCGTGCGGCGGTGGTTGTACCGAATTATGTTTGCCCTGGGACTGGCGGATGGTCTCTTTTACCTCTGCAAGCGAATCGACCAAGTTGAGAGGACGGAAGATACAACGTCCGGCGTGAACCATGCCTCGGCTCAACCGGACCAACGACCCGAAGACAGAAAGCGGATCCGTGTCGGTCCGCTAACCTGAATGCAGATGGTTCGGCTGATGAAATCTCTCCGCTTATTGTCGCTGCTGCCCCGGAATCCTCGGGAATTCTACGACCGCGTGTCGTCCATCGCCGAAGCCAGGTGGGCGGCTCGGGATGAACGCCCTTCCTACAGCGTCCACGCAGAACAGAGCGCCTTGCATTTGCTTGCGGGTGCTCTGGGTACCGATGTCACTCTGCTGTCTTGCGAAGCACGACTCGTCGAGATCGAAGCGCAAGTCCAGCGCGGGAAGGAGCAGATTCCAGCCGACGCGCCCTTTGGGGCATTTCACAACAGCGATTATTCGCTGGCGCGGTTTTGTTATCAACTTGTTCGCGCGTTACAGCCACGAGTCATCGTCGAGACTGGCGTGTGCTACGGCGTCACATCCGCATACGTATTACAGGCCTTAGAGGTGAACGGAAAGGGATGCCTGCACAGTATCGACCTCCCCCCGCTCGGTAAAGACGCCAGCAAACACATCGGGCGGCTCGTCCCGGCCCCGTTACGCAGTCGTTGGACGTTGCATCGCGGGACAACAAAGCGGTTGCTGCCCCCTCTGCTTGCCGAGCTTCGCGAAATTGACATGTTCATCCACGACAGTCTGCATACCTGCCGGAACATGCGGTTCGAATTCGGCGCTGCATGGCCTGCACTGCGGCCCGGTGGCGTCCTCGTTTCTGATGATGTCGAGGGGAACGTGGCGTTCCAGGACTTATCAGCGCTTCCCGATGTCGCGCTGTCCGTGGTGATAAAAGAACAGAGCAAAGAGTCGCTCTTTGGAGTTGCGGTGAAGCGCGCATGAAGATACTGCTCGTACACAACGCGTACCAGCAACGCGGTGGAGAGGACGCCGTCTTCGCGGCGGAGGCACAGCTCCTCGCGGCGCAGGGCCATGGCATCGTGCAATATCACAGGCACAACGATGAGTTGCGCAGTGGTGGCTGGTTCGGTGCGGCTTTAGCAGGTGTGAATACGGTCTGGTCTTCCGGGTCGTATCGCGCTCTCCGCGATCTTCTCGCGAATGAGAAGCCGGAGGTTGCGCATTTTCACAACACGTTTCCCCTCATCTCACCGGCCGCCTACTACGCATGCGCGGAGGCCGGCGTACCCGTCGTGCAAACACTCCACAACTACCGGTTGCTGTGCCCGGCCGCGACATTTCTTCGCGATGGCCGCATGTGCGAGTCCTGCCTCGGCCGTAGCGTGCCCTGGCCCGGTATAGTCCATGGCTGTTACCGCGATAGCCGCGCGGCCACCACCGCCGTGTCGGGCATGCTGACCATGCACCGCGCGCTACAAACTTGGAAGAAGAAAGTGGATGTTTACATCGTGCTCTCTGAGTTCGCCCGCGAGAAATTCATCGAAGGCGGGCTCCCGCCGGAGCGCATCGTCGTAATACAGAATTTCGTCTCACCGGATCCAGGGCCTAAGACGACACCCGGCGAGTACGCGCTCTTTGTCGGGCGACTTTCCGAAGAGAAAGGACTCGGTGTGCTCCTCGCGGCCTGGAAAAGCATGGGCGTTGACGTGCCCCTGCGGATCGCGGGAAACGGGCCTTTGCGTCGGGAGCTGGAGGCGGAAGCGCAGCGGGGTGAGTTCGGACAAATCTCGTTCCTTGGCCAGATGACTCACGCGGAGATTCTCGGGCTAATGAAGGGCGCCCGGCTTCTTGTCTTTCCCAGCGTGTGGTACGAGGGTTTTCCAATGACGATCGCGGAAGCGTTTGCCTGCGGTTTGCCCGTGATTGCGTCGCGGCTGGGCGCCATGGCGGAAATTGTCGAAGATGGTCACACCGGCCTGCACTTCACCCCCGGCGACGCCGCCGACCTGGCTGCCAAGGTGGACTGGGCGTGGACGCATCCGCGTGAGATGCAAGAGATGGGCCGCGCGGCCCGCGCGGAGTATGAGGCCAAGTACACTGCCGAAAAGAATTATGAGCTTTTGATGGGGGCCTACGAATTCGCGCGAGAAAGGCGCTCTTAAGGCCATGGAGAGGACCTGATGGACGGGAGCGATCAGAGAGTTGACAGCTTGGCCAGACTCGGTGGACCAGCGGGCTATGGCTCTTATGCGGTGACAAAACGCATCGGCGTCCTGGACCGAAATCTGTCGCTCACGGGGATGAAATTGCTCGATTTGGGGTGTGGCAACGGGTGCTACACCCAGGAGCTGATGCTGCGTGCGGCCTGGGTTTGCGGCTTGGACATCCAGATGTCCAATCTTACGGCTTTTCGCAATGCCACTCCCAGGCTGCAGGGAGTCGGAGAAAATTTGCCCCTTTCATCAGCGAGCCTTGACGCCATCACCATGATCGAAGTTCTGGAACATACGGCCTCAAACGCCAAGGTCTTGCAGGAGTGTATGCGGGTCCTGAGGCCGGGAGGATTCTTGATTCTTTTTGTTCCCAACAAACTTTATCCGATGGAGAGCCATCCTTGTCATCTCGGTCGCTTTTCGATCGGCAAAAACGTTCCATTCGCCTCCTAGCTCCCCGATTTTCTCCACCGGCGAATATGTCATGCGAGGATCTATACTCTTCGAAGGCTCCTGACGATGGCACGGTCTGCAGGCTTCCGGGTGGAAAAGATTGATTACGTGTATCCTCCTGTTGATTCTTTTCCTGTTGCCGCGCGTTTCAAAGAGTTTTATCGCCGTTGGGCGTGGTCTTTGGAGCGGAGCCCATTGAGGATCTTTGGCGTTTCGATCTTCACAGTTCTTCAGAAGCCGGCCGCATAGAGATCATGATGATCGCCGCAGAACAAACAAGAAGTACAGCACGGCCCCTCTGTTTTGGCGTGCTGGGTGTCCGTGTGGACGCGGTACAGATCCCGGACGTGATCGCGCGGATGGAACATTGGATCGAGGAGCGGGGGGGCGGACGCTTCGTCGCTGTCACGGGCATGCATGGGGTCGTTGAGGCCCAGCACGATTCGACTTTC
>JACQCA010000069.1 GCA_016201865.1 Nitrospirota bacterium | reverse complement strand
ACCCGAAGGCCTCGCCCAAAGCATCGGGGACATCCACAGGGTGAAGGATCGGCCCATTGGAACCGTAGGATTCATGATCGGTATCCACTCCAGAGACGCTGTGATTAGGTTACACCGCATTAGCCGGACAGGCTCCTAGCGTCTTGATAAGGGCAGGGGATGGTGTATATCTTGGGCGGTTGATGCGCAGAACGGCGTTATGAACTGCACCTGGATCCATGACGGTTTCCGTTGCCTTTGCTATTGGACCGTTATCCGACGAATTGTAAGCTTGTTGTAAACAATAGCCTGGCATTGATCCAAACTTCAGTAAGCCGTGACTCTCAGCATGCACGAACTGTGAAAATGCTCTTATTCGGTCTAGACTGGTTGGATTGTCTATACTCCTCGCCGTCTTCTCTCGAGTCGCTTCTTCATTCAACGGTTCAACCGACCGGATGATTTCGAGCGTTTGAACTTCACCTTTCGCGTAAGAAATGAGATCCTGTATGTATTTCTGAACCCGTTCTCCATGCTCTCGTTCTTTTTGTTCTTCCTCATTGGCTTCTGGCAAGCTATCCAGCGCAGCGCTATAATCTGCAATCAACTGATAGACCATCTTCGCGGCACACTTCGCCTCAATGAACCGAAGATCGGTGAGGGTTTTCTTCACTCCTTCCCAATCTTCTGCTTTAGTACGCTGGTGTGGCAGTTCATCCAAAGCTCTGGAGTAAGGTTCACGCCAGCGGGATTCGAAGTAATCTGCAATTGCTTTATGAGTCTCCTTGCGGTCAGCTTCATTTTGTAAATAACGACTTCCCACCGCCTCCTTGAGCTGGCTATGGAAAAAGTCGATCACTCCGGAGCGTTCAAACAGATAAGGCTTAAATGTCCTGTAGAGTCTGGCCCAAAGCATGTCGGGTAGTTTCTTCGGTTCGGTTTTGGAATCTATCCGAGGTGCATGGACCCTTAGCAAAGTCTTGAGTTCTTCGGTGGTCATGCCATGGCGTCCACATGCGATATAGCTCATACAATCCTGGATGAGTGGAGCATTTTTGAAATCCGAAGAGATACGCTCCAAAACCTGATCAAAGAGGGCAGGGACATTATCCGGAAGTTCGTTCACTCTGCCTGCCACCTCTTCAAATTTTCCGAAGATTCTCAGCTCTTCGAGAGCTACCTGGAGATAGAGGGGGTTCCCATACTTCACCTTCTCAAAAAATGTACGTTCTACTTGCCTGTTTGGAAATTGGTGTCGTATTTCCTTCAAATAGTCTGTGACCAGCTCTCTGATCTCGGTTACATCCAAACCTGTTATTTTCTCCTCAGATGGTTTGATCCTGCGTGTCCGCAAGGCATCGAGAGAATCTCCTTTTAGGGCGCTGATCACGAACTTTACATTCTCAGGCAATCCCAGCGGGAGCCAGCGCATGTCATGGGCGTTGTCAGTCTTCTCCAACTGGTTCACGGCATCCAATATTAATAAAATCTTTCGACCCTCAGAGGCCTTGGTCAGCAGATCGGGAAAGACCTTGATAAGTTCCTTGATATCCTCAGGGACTTCCTGAAGGGAGCCGGTGATATAGTTCAGAAATGTGCAGAACCGTTTGAGGGTCTGGCGGAGATTCGTGGAACTGGGCGATGCACCGACGAAATGCGGGATGACCAGCCACTCGGGGTGACGATGCACGGCATCATCAACAAATTTCGCCATCAACGCCGATTTGCCAACACCAGGCTCTCCGGTCACGACCAGGATGGAAGACTCCGCGTCGCCCTCGCAGAACGCCACTATCCGATCCAATAATGCCCGCCTTCCGACGAACCGCCGCGTGCGGTCAGCCATGAAGATCTCATGGAGGACCGCTTCCTCCTCAAGCCAGTCACGCTCGCCCTCACTCAGCTTGCCCAGTTCGGATTCGATCCGGCCCCAAAGAAGATCCAGCACCTGGCGCCCGAAGGTTTCCAGGTCGTGATATTCAGACCACGGCAATCCCGCATCGATGATTTCCTGCTTCAGGGTAGCGAGCTTGTCCCGATAGAGGTCATCGGTTTCAAAGAAATCCGTAATATTTTGTCCCGCCAATTCCCTGGTGAATGACTCGGACCGGAAAAAGAAAAAACTGCGGTCCCGTTGGTAGGCCGCATAATTCCGGAAGATGGATCGGATGAGCTCCAGATCAGCGCGTGAGACATCGGCTTTCAACAGGTACTTGTTCCTATCCGGGCTCCACACATAACAGCGCGCCAGGCAGTCGATCTGCTCCTGGAGCAGGGCCTTGTCCTCAAGCCGTCCGTCGACGATTTGCCGGAGATCCACGATCTGCTTGGGGATCTCATTGTGCAGCACCCCATGATAAATTTCCTGGGCAGTGATCGAGTGTCCCTGGCCCTCCGGCACCCACCCGTACCGATGTCCTAACAGCCCAAGAAAATAGGGCCGGCACGAATCGATTTCATCGAGACAGATATCCAGCGCCTTGCCATCCTGAGCATCGTCCTCGGAAACACCCCAGCGCAGATCCACGTCAATGAGGTGAACGCGTTGTTTGCGACAACGCTCCTTCAACTCGGAGAACACGAACCGCACGAGGTGATCCCGCTCCACATGCATATCCCGGAATGTGGAGGAGATGAAGAGACGAATTGTTCTCCAGTTTTGTGCCATGACTATTTTCTACCTTGACGATATTGCTCTCTAGATCAGACGATCATCCCCCGGTGATCACCGGTGTCTTCCCGAGCCGTTCCGTCAGAATCTTCAACGCCGCGACTTCGAACTTTTCCGCGTCGCTCCAGTCGTTCGACTTTCCGATGTTGTGATGACCCTGTTCGTCGAACATGCATAAGAAATAGCACTCACCCTGGCCCATGGGGACCATGTCCGGCTCGATCCCCAACTTCCGGAAGAGCTCGGCATCGGCCTCGGGGTCAGATCTCTCGGATGTCACGAAGAGGAATGGGGTCGTCGCATTCTCTTCGAAGACCACGATGATGAACTCGTATCTGATCGGCCCTTCGGCGACAATCTGATCCAGGAACGCGGCCCCGTACAGACCGAATTTGTACCGCCTTTTCGTCCTGGCAGACTGAAACGCAGGGGCATACATCGCAGCTCCTTTCACTCCGTAGATGGGCTTTCTGGAAAGCCCCGACCAGCGCAGGTCCACCTCGCCCCACGTCACGCCTCGTTGCTCGCACAGCTTGCGGAGCTGCGGAAACACGCGCTTGACCAACTCCTCCCGCTCCGCATGCATATCGCGGAAGGTGGAGGAGACAAAAACGCGGATGACGCGTTGCTTCATTGAAGGTTCTATCGAGTAATTCGTCATTGGTCCGACCCACAAAAAGCCCGGCTTACAGTTTCTCTTTTCTGTGCTTTACGTTGGATGTGGCCTATCGAACCGAACGCTATCGTGAAACAGTTCGAGACGCACCATCACTTGGATCACCATTTCTCTGCACTTTCATGCTAGTCCGTAGAAGAGCCGGTGCCAGGCGACCTTAACATATCCCGCCGCTTCTTTGCCTGTTCACTGTCGGCGCAGTCGACACCTATCGCGATGCATTCGTCGTACTCTCTTCCGGCTGCAGCGGATTGGCCAACAGATTCCAGGTGAACGCCGGCGAAGAAGTGAGCCTGGCAGCGCTGCCGATTTGTCTGGGTCAGAGCGAGGGCCGCCTTCGCGTCCAGATGTCCAAGCGCGACTTTGACCAGCGCGTGATGAGCCGGATGATGTGCCGTCGCCTCCAAGGCCTCTTCAGCGAGGGCCTTCGATCTGTCGGCCTTGAGATACGCCTGTAATGTGGCCAGCAATATCCCTAACGCGCTGTCACTCTCGATCACTGAGACTAGAGATAGTGTGCGTCGGATGCAGTGTTCTACTCCGCCTTCGGAAAATGCTCTCATGCAGCGTTGGGTGGCGTGCTCGAGCGTAGAGCGGTAATCCGGGTGGCCCTCTCCCAGTGAATTATGCAATATCTCGAGCGCCCGTGGCAGCAAGATATCCGTCTTTTCGCTACCGCCAGTGTTGTCGTAGATTTGGGCTAAAACCAAGAGCGTGTCGGCGTAGCTTGGGTGCGTGACCGAGAGGTGAGTTTTCGCCAAGATGCGAGCTTGGCGAGCGAAATCGAGAGCCCGATCATGCCCACCGTCCCTAAAACTCTCCGCCGCCTGTTTCTGGAGATCTTCGATTCTCTTCTCGGTATCAATGAGAGCAGGTTGAGTCGGCGGGTCAATTAATGCCGCCAAGTCTTGGCGGGCCATGGCCGACTCTAGGCACGTGGCGTTCAAATTCAGGCAGGCTTCGAATTCGGCCCGCGCCGCCTCCGTTGAGCCTGTCTGGAGCAGACGCGCCCCTGTATAATAATGGGCCTGAATACGCTGTGTGTTGTCATCGCAGCGAGCAACCAGCGCTGAGCCATCCAGTTCGCCCAGGGTGATACGCAGATGCGAGTTGATAAGGGGCTGCGCCGCAGTCATCTCTAAGGCCTTTCGTCCGACGGCATTAGCCTCACGATCTCGCCCGAGTCGAATCAGACTCATTACGATCAGCAGCAGTAGGTTGCCGACCCAGTTGTCTGAAGCCGAGCCCTGGGCATGTCGCAAACATAACGAATAGTCGCGCCGCAAGAAGGCATTAAAGCAGCGCGTATACGTTCTCAATTCGGCGGGTACGTTTTCGTCCTCATTGGTCTTGATTCTGTCGAGCGACCTTATCGAATCCTGCAAAACATCCAGGTTCCGCCGACTGTTCAGATAGCTTGGATGCTGGTCCCCAACCAGTGCACGGCGGATTTCCGTCGCTCGTGTCAGCAAACGCTCAGCATGGTCATAATCGCCCAACTGATGGCATTGGGACGCAAGCGCTGATAGCGTCTCGGCGATGGCCTCTTGAATATTACCGTTTGGAGCTTCGGAGATGGCGATCACTTCTGAATAGAGAGCCTTCGACCTGGCTCGCCTCCCGCAGACGAAAAATATGGCGGCGAGATTACCGGCTGCATAGGCGTACTCAGGGCTGTTTTTCGAAAGGGTATTACGGATGATGTCGAGGCCTTTTTGCGCGAGCGCTTCGGCTTTAGAAAATTCGTCCATCGTAAGGTAAAGTCCCGCTATATTTTGGAGTGTCCTCGCATAATCGGGATGAGCATCGCCGACCGATGCGGCAAGAAGGCTTTCGACCTGTTTCCAGATGGTCTCGGCCCTCTGATATTCGCCACGAACGTGGTACAATCGCGCAAGGTCTGACAAGATACCGACATGACGGGAGATGTCCTTTGACGATTCGCTACGTTCAGCCAAGGCCAAGCCCTCGACAAGCAGCGGCTCTGCTTTGTCAAGGCGTCCCAGGGTAAGATTCAGTCGTGCGAGAGCATCAAGGCTCTGCAGGTATCCTGGGTGCTCGGTCGCGCCAGCTTCGCGCTGCAAGCTGACCGCACGTTCGTATTGAGCTGACGCTTCCTCTGGCCGTCCAGTGGATTCATAGAGCAATGCCAGATTATGAGCGATCGCTGCGCTATCGCCCCGGACATCCAGGGCCTGACGGAAGAGCGACTCGGCCTCTTCGAAGTTCTTCTTGAGGCGACATAACTCGGCCAGGTTAGCCAAGCACATTCCATACTTCCAGTGATGATCGCCACAGGAACGCTTCGCAAGATTAACCGCTTCCCGGAGTAGCGGCTCGGCCTTGTCATATTCTCCAAGACTCCCGTAGATCGTCGCCAAGCTATTCAGGCTCGAGGCATACGCGGGATCATCGGTCCCCAGCCTTACGCGTCGAATGACTATCGCTTCCTGGATCAAGGTCTCGGCGCGGTCGTAATCCTTTTTTGACACGCATACAGCGGCGAGATTGTTCAAGGCCAGGGCATAATCAGGATGATCTTTTCCTGCCACTTCGGCAATGATGTCCAGCGCTTGCTGACAGCAGGGTTCGGCCTGTGAAAAATTGCCCAGTTCGTTGTATACCGTACCGAGCCAACCTAGCCCGCGCGCATATTCGGCGTGTCTCTCTCCATACGTTTGACGTGCCAGCTCAACGGCCTGTTGCGCCTCGGGTAGTGCCTCCTGATGGCGACCAGCATGGATCAGCTGATCAATCTTCTCATAAGAAAGGCCGATCTTTTGATGGACGTCCTCGGTCATAAGAAGCACTCCCGCGATGCCTTGGTTTCCATTACCCGGATACGGCACCGGTGATGATACTTAAAAACATGCTGTTCTAACTATTTTCCCACGAGATGGCCGGACTCAGATGGGGCCTTCGAGCATTGTCTGAATCTCCTGGTGAAGCGATTTAATGTGTTGTTCAAAAGACACAATGCCGTGCTCTGCGACTAAGCGACTTGCTTCTTCTACGAGCGGTAACGCTTCGTTTGGCCGACCCAGTAGCTTTCCCAATAGCACCGCGTGGTTGGATAAGACGTGAATCAGTGTTTCATAATCGTTCGTTTGCCGGCAAACCTTCTCTAATTCTTCGTATAGAGATTTCGTCCGGTCCAGGTTGCCTTGCTTATAGAAAAGGTTCGCTTGTTGGTTTAACACTAGTGTTAGTATTTTCTGATTTCCCATGGTTCTGCAAATTTGCTCCTGCTCTTTCAGGACATCCATTGCGCGGTTATAGTTTCCTTTTTCTTCAAATATCATCGCTTGTGCGCTGAGAGCGGTGATGAGTTGGTCGTCATCGCGCGATTCCCTCGCAACATAAACCGCAGCTGTATAGAGCTCAAGCACCCTATCCTGTTCACCTATGTCATTGTGAATGAGTCCTTGACGAATGAGACAGATGACGAGATCGCTCTTGTTGCCTGTTTCATGCAAAAGTTTCTCTTCTGTTTTGTGTAGTTGGAGCGCAGCCTTCAAATCGCCCGAGTGCCTGAGTACGATGCCCTGATTCCCAAGGCATTTGGCTAACTCACGTTGTTCACCGAGCTTTCTGTAGAGACGTTCTTCTTCCCTCAAGCAGCTCAAAGCTCGGACATTGTCGTTCTCCTTAAAAGCGGCCTCGCCGCGGTTCGCAAATCTTATCGCAATAAGCTTCAAAAACTCCCTGTTCGTTTGAGCGATGGAGTTCAGCCCAAGGTCGCTGGCTAATTGATACGCTTCCTCGGCGAGCGGCAGTATCTCATCAGAGCGAGGCAGGGCTTCCCCAGATGGGTCGTTATATTCCGCCAGACATAACACCTGACTGTTCAAGTTCCTCGATAATAGCACCTGATTTCGAGTCTCCCTGCAAAGCTGTTCTGCTTGTTTCAGCAAGGTCATCGCCCGATCAAGATCGCCTTCCTTCTTCAGAAATAGGGCCTGGTTATGGAGCGCAGTGAACAATCCCTCTTGGTTCCCCGACGCACGGCAGACCTGTTCCACTCTTTCATATAACCTCAATGCCTCGCCCGGCGTACCATGCTCGAGAAGGACTACTCCCTGGTTTAAGAGGGAGCGCTCCAGGCCATCTTGAAATCCCTTTTCTAGACAAATGCGCTCGATCTCCCTCAGGACTTCCATCGCGCCTTGGTAATTACCTTGCTTATTAAGAATCAATGCTTGGTTGTTGAGGATATCCTGTAAATCAGCAATCTTGTCGAGTTCTCGTATAAGTCTCTCCGCCGCTTTGCTCAACAGCAGGGCTTGGTCCAGCTCATCCAATTTGATAAGTACGGCGGTCTGGTTCGCGAGCGCCATTGCAATCCCAGCCTTGCTTCCGAGCGCTCGAAAGGACTGTTCAACCTTTTTGTATAATTGCAGTGCCTGTTTCAAATGACCCTTGTTCTCGATGATGACAGCCTGATTGAGGAGACAGCCCACCAGATCCTCCTCACGGCCGCTTTCCCGCGTTAAAGCCTCAACCTTTTTGTATACCTCCATGGCCGCATCAAGATGTCCCATGGCAGAAAGAATCACTGCCTGGCCGCCAAGGGCCATGGATAACCCCGTCCTGTCGCCAAGTTTCCGGCAGGCCTCTTCCATTTTCACATAGAGGTTCATTGCTTCATCGCGATTGCCCCGCATCGCGACGATGTTCGCTCGGCGACCTATCGCAAGTTGAGTTCCTTTCGAATCGCATAGTCTCTGGCATATCTGCTCGACTTCGTTTACAATAGATATTGCTGACTCAAAATCCCCCCGTTGATAGAGGAGATTTTCTTGCGTAAAAAGACTTTCTCTTAAGTCTTCGTAAGCATTGGCCTTCCGAAACTGATCGATCAAATGCGCGTTCAGCAATAATGCCGCCGTAACATGACCGGTATCAGCAAAAAACTGAACCAGTTTTGCGACAAAGGTAGGGTGCTCAAAATCTCCGGGAGTATCGACTAAGGATTGATAGGCGTCGATCATTTTGAGGTGTGTATTATTTTCGATCTGAATCCAATATCCTTTGACGTCATATTCGTGTGCAATTAGTAGCCCAAAAAGATATGGGAGTACCGAAAGGCGATCATATAAATAATACCAGGACTTCGCTTGAGCCAACTGCCAAGGTTCTTCGTCTAGTAGTCGCGGAAAAAATTTGTGGTCCTTAAAGTAATTCGCCAGACGAATATGTGCGGCGCCGCGCTGTGTTTCTGATTCCAGGTACCTGTCCCTGACCGCTTGGCGAACATAGTCATGAGCAAAAGCGATCAGTCCTGAACGATTGACCAACGCATGCTCTGCCGCGAGGTGCATCGGTGCCCAGTGGGCGTGGGGCAAAGGGTCACCAACGCCGCCGAGTAACTCCAGCAGCTCGGTTTCGGTCAGACCTCTTCTGGCCGCCCAGATGGCGGTCATGGTGTCTCTAACCAGATTAGGCCGGTCGCCCTCGAAGTCCTCTTCATAGCGCTCAAGAATCATTGCATAAAGGTCTGGAATCGTTTTCGCCTGAAGGAAGTATGAAATGCGCCGATCGAGTTCTTCGTATTTTCCGAAAAGGCGAAGCTCTTCAAGTAGAGATCTCAGGTAGAGGGGATTGGCGGTTTGATTCGAAGCGGCAATTTGCTCGGTGTGTTGGGGGTTCAACTCCTTGGTATATTGTCTCAGGTATTCCTTGATCAGGGCCTTACGCCCGGCTGGATCAATCGGCTCAATTGAAATCGTCGGCCAGCAGCGCTCGGTCAGGTGATCCAGCGGTTTGCCGGGAAGGGTGGACAGGAACAGACGGATGCTGCTCGGAATCACCGGCGGAAGCCATATGAGATGCGGTGCCTGGTCTTTGTCCTCGATCTGGTTGAGGCCGTCCAGAATTAGAATGGCTTTGCCCCTGGCCGCAGCCATGTGCAGCCAGTTGGCGAAGGCCTGCCGGAGTTCATCCGGCTTATCGGGGATGTTTTGTTCAATCCCGAACCGGCGCTTGAACTCGCCCATAATGCGCCGCAGCATTGCGGCCCAGTCGGCGCTGTAGGGTGTGGCGCCGATGAAGTGTTGAATGAGTAGGGTGTCGGAATGGGTCTCTCGATATTTCAAGGCCCAATTTGCCAGCAGGGCAGATTTACCCATCCCGGATTCGCCCAGCACAACCAGGGGTGGCCCGTCGCCACGAGCATGTTCGTCTAACCGATCGAAGTATTCCTGCCGTCCGATATAAACCTTTGCACGACTTTGCGCGAAGGCCTCATGCTCGGCCGCTTCACGGTCGAGGGGGGCAGGCTCGGTCCCCTTCGGATAGAGCGTATCAATAACTTCGGTCAGGTCCTTCAGGACCAGTTCACCGAACGCCTTGGGATCTGGATAATTTTCACGGATAGGTAAACCACTCTTGCGGATCTTTTCTTTCAGCGCGATCAGTTTCTGGCGGCCGGTATCGGTTTCAGGCTGGTAACTTGGTTCTTGAGTGAGTTGGGTCTCCACCATTTGGGATGCTTTTGGGTCACGAAAATAGAAAAAAGAGTGTGCAGCCATTTTAGGATTTCTAAGCACGCCGTGCAGGATTTCGAGTTCTGTCACGGAGTGGTCCCGATGTTCCTCCAACCATTTTTCCTGCTGGATCAGATCGTCCGGAATTTCATCGGGTACCCAGCCGTATCGCTCACCCAATAGCCCGATGAAGTAGGGGCGGGATCTCTGGATCTCGGCGAGGCAGATGGGGAGGACCTTCCCCTCCGCCTTCTGCTCATCCGTAATTCCCCAGCGCAGATCCACCTCCCCCCAGGTGACACCACGCTCCTCACACATCTTCCGTAGCCGGGAGAAAACACGCTTGACCAGCTCCTCGCGCTCTGCGTGCATGTCGCGGAAGGTCGAGGAGACGAAGACGCGGATGCTCCGATCCTGGGGTTTTACAGTTGATGTCGTTTTATCAGCCATGATATGTGCCGAGACGGCCTTTTCTCTTCAGGTTCTCGATGTGAGCACCTGCGTCCGCGTCCCCACCGTCCGATCGCCCTTTCACTTGTGATCAACACTATGCTCAGCCACTCATCACTGCTGGCCGCTGGTGGACTTTGACTGCTCTACGGCGCGCGCGATTTTGTCATACAAGACGATCACATGGTCCCTCCACGACCAATCCGGATCGCGATCCGATTGCCCACCCGCAATCTTCAGAGCCCCCTGATACGCACGGAGTGCACCTGGCCCATCGTCCATCTCCAGAAGCGTGTCGCCAATATTGACCCAACTGCTGAAAAGACTGATATCAGCCATGGGGTGGTCAGTATCCTCCGCTTTCAGGCGTTTCGCCCATGCGAGATCAGCGCGGAACGCTTCCAACGCCCCGGCGCCATCCCCCTGGAGTCGACGCATCTCGCCGATCTCTTCTTCGACCACCGAGAGCAGTAGAAAGGCACTGGGCTTTGCTGACTCCTGCTCCACCACGCGCTGTAGGGCTTCAGATGCCTTCTCGTAACATCGCAAGGCCTCGGGTCTCTCACCCGTCTCAGACAGGAGTTCTCCGATCACGATCTGATTCCTGGCAAAAGCGCGCTGGTGCGTCGCATTCGTGGGCTCGTGCGCGACCACCCGCTCGTAAATCGTCTGTGCTCTACGGTACGCTTTGAGCGCTCCTTCACCGTCACCTTGTTTCCTGAGGAGGAGACCGACCTTCTCGATACTGGCACACAGAGCCGGCCCCAGTTCCGCCAGGTTCGACTCGCTCTCTATCACCATTGCTAACACACCTTCATGATGCGCCCGATACGCGGCCAGCGCCTCCTCGATCCGCCCTCGCCGAGCGAGGTTGTCCCCGATCTTGGCGTCAGCCAGCAACAGGCCATACTGAAACGAACGCGACCCTGGGTTCTGCTGCGCCAACCGCTCAATGGTCTTTAACGCCTCGTGATAGGCAGCCAGTGCCCCGTCCGCGTCACCCTGCGCCTCGAGTCGTTCACCGATTCCGAGTTGCTGAAGCGACGTCTCTGCCACGCTTGGCGTGTCCATTTCCATCTCCTGTGGTTCGAGAGACTTCCGGAGATGGTGTCCACGAAACACCTCGCCCACCCCCGGAATCCCCTAATTTTCGACCTCTGCCATCGGTCAGCCCGTACCTCCTACTTTCGATCGCACAGCGTCGAGGATCAGTTTGATCTGTTTTGCAAGAGCGGCCAGTCCGTGCTCGGTTACGATTCGATAGGCTTCTTCTGCCAAAGGCAAGGCCTCTCCTGGATGATTCATTTTCTCGCTCAATAGATTGGCTTGATTTGCCAGGGACCTTGCCAGGCCGTCCTTATTTCCGAGCTCCTTGCAGATCCGCTCCTGCTCTTTGTGAAGGGCCATCGCCTCATTGAGCCGTCCCCAGGCTTTGAGGATGAGCGCCTGGTTGCCGAGGGAACGTTGCAGGCCGTCCTTATTTCCCATCTCCTTGCAGATCCGCTCCTCCTCTTTGTGAAGAGCCATCGCCTCATCGAGCCGTCCCCAGGCATAGAGGATGACCGCCTGGTTGCCGAGGGAGCATTGCAGGCTGTTCCTATTTCCAAGCTCCTTACAGAGCCGCTCCTGCTCTTTATAGAGTGCCATCGCCCCGTTAAGGTCACCACGGGTATAGAGGATATTTGCCTGGTTGCCGAGGGAGTGTTGCAGGCTGGCTTTATTTCCGAGCTCCTTGCAAATCCGCTCCTGCTCTTTGTGAAGGGCCATCGCCTCATCGAGCCGTCCCCAGGCATAGAGGATGACCGCCTGGTTGCCGAGGGAGGTTTGCAGGTTGTCCTTATTTCCGAGCTCCTTGCAGATCCGCTCCTGCTCTTTGTGAAGGGCCATCGCCTCATTGAGCCGTCCCCAGGCTTTGAGGATGAGCGCCTGGTTGCCGAGGGAGGTTTGCAGGTTGTCCTTATTTCCCAGCTCCTTGCAGATCCGCTCCTGCTCTTTGTGAAGGGCCATCGCCTCATTGAGCCGTCCCCAGGCATAGAGGATGTTCCCCTGGTTGCCGAGGGAGACCTGCAGGTTGTATTTATCTCCTAGCTCTTTGCAGATCCGCTCCTCCTCTTTGTGAAGGGCCATCGCCTCATTGAGCCGTCCCCAGGCTTTGAGGATGTTCCCCTGGTTGCCGAGGGAGATCTGCAGGCTGTGTTTATTTCCCATCTCCTTGCAGATCCGCTCCTGCTCTTTGCAGAGCGCCATGGCCCCGTCCAGATCCCCTCGGGCTTTGAGGATGAGTCCCTGGTTGCCGAGGCCGATCGGCAGGCTGTCTTTATTTCCTAGTTCCTTGCAGATCCGCTCCTTCTCCTTCTCCAGGGCCATGGCCCGGTCCAGGTCGCCCCGGACATAGTGGATATTAGCCTGGTTGCCGAGGGAGGCTTGCAGGCCGTCTTTATTTCCTAGCTCTTTGCAGATCCGCTCCTGTTCTTTGTAGAGTGCCATGGCTCCGTCCAGATCCCCCTGGTCCTTGAGGATGAGTCCCTGGTTGCCGAGGGAGATCTGCAGGCTGTGTTTATTCCCCATCTCTCGGCAGATCCGCTCCTCCTCTTTGTGAAGGGCTATCGCCTCATCGAGCCGGCCCCAGGCTCTGAGGATGAGCGCCTGGTTGCCGAGGGAGGCTTGCAGGCTTTCAGTGTCGCCAATCCGCTGGAAGTGATCCACTAACCATCCGTGCAGCGATAACGCCTCACCTGTGTGGCCAGTATCATTTAGAAGTATCGCTACATTCCAGACGTAATTGGTATTGGTGACCACGCCGGGTGTGCGCAGAACGGGCTGGTAGGCATCGACCATACGAAGTGGTGAGTCGTCTTCTATCTGGGCCCAGTAGGCCTTTACCTCAAACTGGTTGGTAGTCCATGCAGCATCAAAGAATGTCAGGTTGCCAAGCAGGTCATACAGACGAATCCAGGACTTTGCCTGAGAGAGCTGATAGGGGATCTCATCCACTGTGCGGGCATCGAGCGCTCGCGAGCCGAAATAATCGGCAAGGCGCAGATGCGTGGCTTGTTGCAAGCTCCTCTCTGGCAGATACCGCTCCTCTACTGCCTCTCTGAGATAATCATGGAAAAATCCGAGCAACCCCGAGCGGCTGACGAGCGACTCCACCAGGGCCAAATAGAGAGGAGACCAGACCGCTTGCGGGATCGCCAGCAACTCCAGCAGCTCGCTCTCGGTCAGCCCCCGCCGGGCCGCCCAGATCCACGACAGCGCTTGGCCGGTGAGGCCCGGCGCGTTCGCTTCGTAGTCGCTTTCCAACCGCTCCAGGATCTTCTGATACAGGGCCTTGACCGTGTCGGCTTCCAGGTAATGCCCGATCCTTGTGTCGAGCCGGTCATGCTCCCCAAAGAGCCGAAGTTCTTGGAGCAACCCACGAAGATAAAGCGGGTTGGCGCTCTGAGGGGCGTCGATGATCCGCTGCGTGCGAACGGGATTCAGCGCCTTTTGAAACTGCGCGAGATAGTCCGTACTCACTTGGCGGCGTTCCTGGGGGTTCAGCGGCGCGACGGTATAGCTGGGCCATCCCCGTTTCTGTAGCACTGACAGGCTTCGGCCGGGGAGGGTGGAGACGATCAGCCGAATTTCCGGCGGAATGAAATCGGGCAGCCAGATCAGATCGGGGGCGTTGTCTCGGTCCTCGAGCTGGTTTAGGGCATCTACAATGAAGACCGCTTTCCCCCGAGCGGCGGCCATCGACAGCCAGTTTGGAAAGGCCTCCCGCAGCTTCTCCGGGTCGGTGGGAATCCCATGGGAGAAGTCATAGCGGCGTTTGATCTCCCCCATGATCCGCCGCAAGACAGCGGTGTAATCGGTGCTCTGGGGGCTGCTGCCGATAAAGTGGATCAGAAGGAAATCATCGGGATGGGCCTGTTGATACTGAAGCGCCCAGTTGGATAAAAGCGCCGATTTGCCGGAGCCCGATTCGCCCAGCACGACGAGCGGAGGGCCGTTTCCGGTGATCTGCTCATCCAGCCGGTTAAAATATTCCTCTCTTCCGATATAGACTTTCGCGCGGCTCTGGGCGAAGGCGGCATGCTCAGAGGCTTCCCGATCAAGGGGGCCCGGCTCCTGGCCCTTGGGGAATTCCTGATCGATGGCCCGCCAGAGATCCTCGAGAATGAATTGTCCCAGGGCTTCGGGATTGGGGTAGGGCTCTTTCAGGAAGACGGGGCTCTGGCGAATCTGGTTCTTGAGGGAAAGCAGCTTCTGTCGGGAGGCATCATCCTCGCAGAGAAAATCCGACTGCTCTTCTGCGTGGATACGCTGAACATAGGAGGGATCCCGAAAATAGAAAAAGGCGCGGCCCGCCATATCAGGATTGTTGAGGACCCCATGAAGGATCTCAAGCTCCGTGAGGCTTCGCTCCCGGTGTTTCTCCAACCAGGGTTGTGTCTTGATGAGTTCAGGTTCGATCTGCCGGGGGATAAAACCGTAGCGCTCCCCCATCATCCCGATGAAGTACGGCCGGCAGCGCTCGATCTCGGCCAGGCAGATCGGCAAGACCTCCCCTCGTTCGGCCTGCTCCTCCGTCACGCCCCAGCGGAGATCAACCTCGACGAACTCCACCTGGCGCTCCCGGCATCGGCGACGCAGCTCCGGAAAGGTGAACTTCACCAATCGGTCCCGCTCCGCCTGCATGTCGCGGAAGGTGGAGGAGATGAAGACACGGACGAGACGCTGTTTAGAGGCCGGATCAACCGATCGTTCAGCCATGATAGCCCTTTTTATTTGTAAAAACCAAGAGGATCCAACTTGTTCAAGGAACCTTCTCGCCCCAAGTCAGTGTCGTCACCCGGCCATCTTTATCGGACACAGTATCCACGACAGTCGACTCCAGATTAGCTTGCGCGCGGCGTGTCTCACCAGACTCTTCCGACGAGTAGTCGATCCGTTTGCCGTTCGGCAGCTCGACCGTCCTGAGCGTCGCCCCGGCATCGTCGGGGTCATAGTGCCAGGTCGTCGCTCCGCCGTCAAAGGCCGAGTGGCTCACCGGGCGTCCATACTTGTCGTAGGTTGTCGCGGATTTGCCTCCCTGCTTCTCTATCTTGACGCTCTTCAGGACGCCGTCGTTTCCGTATTCCCTTTTTTCTTTGCCCCAAGACGAATCGATGCCCTTAACCAGCCCATCATCGTCGTAGACGAGGTTCGTGCCCATCAACTTCCCGTCCTTCATCAATCTCCCAAACGTACGGAGGCGACCTTGATCGTCGTAACCCAGCTTGTATTCGAAACCGGACGAATCGGTGATCTTTATGGGCCGTCCCATGACATCCCATTCCTCTTGGAGCCACTCAGAGGTCTGACCAGATATCCTCGGAGCGCTGATGACCACACCGTTCGGCCAGCCATTCTGATGACGGAGCGGCTGTATCTCCGTATCGTTCGCACGCAGCCCGCTCAGGGTCCCGTCCTCGTGCCAGGATATTTTCGCGGCTTCCGCACCGTCGATGAACAGAGTTATGGGATGGCCGGACGCATCCTTGCGCAGCTCATAGGTTGGCCCACCGGTGAACACAGTCGTCTCGGTTCTCCCATCCTGGCTCGTCGATCGGGTCAGAATCGGTTCGCCGTCTTGAGACAACGTCTCGGTCGCCTCCTTGTCCTTCCCGTATCGCCACCGGATCGTCCGGGCCCCGCCGATATCCGCTTTCACGGGTCGCATTCGGCCATCATACGTCCACTTCTCCGGCTGTGTGTCGGCCTCGCCTGTCTCTTTCGTCAACGTCGTCCCCTGTGGAGTGGTCGTCACGGTATACTTAGTCTTTCGATCCCCCTGCTTCTTCCAGAGCAGTTGGCCAAACGCGTCGTATCCGAACGATGTCTCAACTCGGTCGGCGCCGCCGATTGTCGCTAGATGATTCGCCTCATAGGAATAGGCCCAGTCCATTTTCGTCGCGGCGCCCTTTTTCGATTCGAGGCGTAATACTGAGTGAAGGCGTCCGTCTTCTCCGAACTCGAAGGTCACCTTCGACACCTCGGCCGGCGCCTGCTTGCGGAGATCATCAACTTGTTTTGCTTTGGCCTCGACGACCCGTCCCTGTTGGTCGTATCCAAGTCGGATCTCGGCGACCGCATCCGTGCCGACGTAACCAACAATCTGCTGCACGCGACCCGCGGAATCCCGGAGGTATCGGATGGCCGCGCCATCCGCTTCCATGAGCACCAGCCGGCCGTCGGCGTCAAAATGCCACTCCGTACCGTCGCGAAACAACACCTTGCTGATTTTAGTTCCTACGATTTGGCTCTCGCCACCAGCGATGCCGGCGATCTCCGGGTGGTTCTTCGCGACCGGCATCTCGATTCCGTAAGGCTCCACCTTCTTTCTTTCGTCAAACCGGGCATCTACCGTTCCCAATGGACTCACCAAGTGCTGTACGACGCGGTACTCCGATCGCTTGCCGT
Organism: Nitrospirota bacterium; assembly: GCA_016201865.1. GTDB lineage: Bacteria > Nitrospirota > Nitrospiria > JACQBZ01 > JACQBZ01 > JACQCA01. The sequence goes on along the minus strand of JACQCA010000069.1, from coordinate 9,258 downwards.
CTCGCTTCACCGGAACCGGGGTATCGAGTAATTCAGGCAGGTTGAGGGTCCAGCCCTTTCCGAACGCGCCGGCGGGGTCGAAGAAGGAGTTGTAGTACCGGGTCAGGCTGATGCTTCGACCCAAGCCGATGGGAACGACCATATCGGTCACCTCCTGGCGGTTGGGCGCAAGCGCGCGGGTCTGCGCACCGGGCATGATGGCCACCGATAATTTCTTTCCTTGTTGCGTCGTGACGGCATGGACCGTTCCGATCGGCTCGTTCACACGAGCCAGCTCAGTAATTTTCGGCGTGAGCTGTGTCGCTTCTTCTCTCGACAAGTTGACGAATTTGACGTCTTCGGGGCGAACAGGTTTGGCCTCCGTCTTCTTGGCGTTGCTGTAGGTGTACACATCCCTGTCCGCGGGCGCGAGGTTCACGCCGCCGTAGATGTTGGCGATACGGATGGCCGACCCGGCCTCTTTCTTCTTCTCGACGGTCAGGGAAGGTGTGGTTTTCTCCACTGCGAAGGGCGCGATGGGGTAGTCACGCATCCACAGCGGCATCGGCTCACCCAGGTCGCGAAGGCGCTCGGCGACGGCTGTGATCAGCGCAATGCGCCGCAACTCGTGGAAGATCGCGACCGGTTTCTCGAAACCGTTTCCTGGTGGCGGAGTTAGCCGCACCTCATCCGCGATCTCGTCATAGTGTTTGCTAAACCAGTTCGTGAATGCGATGGCCCCAGTGGAGGACTTTCCGTTCTCATCGTCTTCCAATGTATGAACTTTCTTCCCATTCTTGGTCTCACTTTTCAATCGCATCTTCTGCGTGTTGACTTTGAGTGGCAACTCAAAGAGCGAGAGGCTGGTTTTCACGGCGTCAAAGCGACGCACGGAGGCCGGCACGATCCAGAACCGCTCCCAATTCGAGTCCTCCGCGTCCGTCTGTTTCGCATCGGCGAAGAAGACTGCATCAAGGGTTTGGGCGTAACCAGGAACCCGCGAGCGTACGATTTCATGGGTCACGTTATCCTCGCCAAGCTGATACGTTTTCATGATCCGGTCGCACTCGAAGAGTATCCAGCCGACATAGGTGCCGTCCGTGCCGGGCCCGTGTTTGACGTCCATCTTCGGGCCCTTCGGGTTCGTCTCGTCGGGGTCGATGGTGACGGAAGGCGACTGGCCGTGGTTGTAGACGGCGCGAAAGACCATCACAACGTCGTCTAAACGAAGCGGTGGGAGGGCCATCTTCTGCTCATCGGAGCCGATGAGGACCAGCTTGCCGGTCGCCTCATCGACGGCGATCCCCTTGAGTTGTCCGAATCCTTCCAGGGCTTTCCCGGCACCGCCAAGGCGGACACCGCCGACACGGGAGGGAGAGGATAGTTTCGATGATTGCCAAGCGTCCAGCGCCTGATGTGCCTGTGGTGAAGCATATCCGCCAGGACCGGCCACGCGCCCGGTTCCTCCGGCCGTGTCGTATTGCTGTTGAATCCGACTCATCGTATCAATCTGATGCATGATCACGGTGGAAAGTTCCTTACTCTGATGGGTGATCTCAGGACGAAGCTTGGCACCTGGCTGAATTTCGGTTGTTTTCGTGGTGCTGGATGGTTTTGGTGGTCCGCTGCTGAAGCTTTGTCTGAACGACTGGTTGGGGTTATATAGGTCTTGGACGAGACGAGCGGCGTTTAAGTCGCTTTGAGGGTACTCGTTTCCCTGCTGAGGGAACTCCTTGATGCCGAGCCAAGGACTTACGGTGTTGTGAAAGGTTTTTCCGAATGTGTACCTTTTTTCAGGGTCTCGAGGAAGAATGGGAATCCCAAGAACGGTGAATTTATTCTTGCTATCAGCGATCGTCGTCAACCAATCAGCGCTCGTCCAACCATATTGAGTCCAAATTTGCGTGTTGCCCATATACCTGTTGAAGTCTTGAGCATTTTCCCCTATCGTCGAACCGGCAAATCCGTAAGAGGAGTGATCGTCCGCAAACGTGTCAACGGCAAGCTTCCGTGCTTCTGTGCGTTGCTGTGCCGTTAGGTCCGCCCAAGGCTTATCGTACAAAACGAGGCTCGCGCCTTCTTGGTAGGCTTCCAGGGTATTGACAATCCAGTCCCTCGATTTGAAGTCTCGGTCATACTCTTGTGGCCGCGCCTGTGGCTTGAGCACTCGATCCATCAGAGTGCCAGGAGAGGGACGGAAGGTAAATCCGTACTTCACACCGCTCCCGATGTTCGTTAGAGACCAAAAACGGCCGATTGCCATAACATCGTCTTTCACACCAGAACCGTACGCCTTTAGGTACTCTTGAGACCACTTCCAGCTGCTCGATTCGGCTTCAGCCCCATTCCGATCGACAAAGTTCACCGGATCGCCACCAGTGTAGGCATACAGTGAGTGACTGTGCTTAGAGACGCCGGGCACGCGGAGCTGCGGATCGGGCTGTAGAAAGCGGGCGGTAACGGGGTCGTAGGCCCGGGCCATCGCGTGGTACACCTTGGCGGCGGGGTCCCAGAAGAGGCCGGCGAAACCAGGGCTGAGGTCACCGCCGTTCTCGGCTTTCTCCTGCACTCCGTACGGTGTATAGTCGTGCCAGGCCGCGACACGGCCGCTGTTATCCACCTCCATCCGCACGCTGCCAAGATGGTCCTCTAGGCGAAAGCGGACCTCCTTGCCCTGCAACTCAACCAAGGGGACGGCGCCATCCCAGACCGTCACGGTCTCTTTGCCCTCTGGGTCGCGCTGCCAGAGCGGATGCCAGACATCGGCGAACGGGTCGGGGAGATACCGTGTTTCACGGCCGTCGACTCTGCGCGCCGTCAGCAAGCCGAGCGCGTTGTACGCATACCCGAGCTTTTTTCCGTTCGCGACCGCGACGGAGAGCTCGCCTGCGCCGTTGAAGGTGTAATCGATCGGGCTGGGTGAATCTGGAAGCTGCCGGATGTGGCCCCGCTCGTCGGTCCGGGTGGCGCCCCGGCTGTCGGTCGCGAGGGCGCCGGCCGGCGTACTCGTGAAGCGCAGCGCCGGGCCCCCGGCCGTCTGCGACTCGGCCAGGTTCCCAAGGGAGTCGTAACCATAGCGAACTGAGCGCCCTTCCCCTCCGTACTTGACGCCGGTGAGTCGTTGCATCAGGTCGTACTCGTACCGATAGATTTGTTCTCCGCTGCGCTGGCTCTTCTCGGTGATTTCTCCGATCAACCCATCCGGCCGGTAGGTGTAGGCGTATTTGGCGATGATGAAATTTTTAGCGTCAACATGGGTGAGCGCGATCAATTTTCCTTCATCGTCATACCCCCGAATCGTCTGCACGCCGTTGGGGAGCCGGCGGACAACCCTGTTCTCCGCTCGGTCGTAGCTGTAGGTGATTTCCCCGGCGGGGGTCACGATGGCGGCCAAACGGCCGAGGTAGTCGAAGTGGTACCGGATGGCGGCGCCGTCGCCGATGCGCGTCTCGATGAGGCGGTCCTGCACATCGTATCCGTAGCGTATCGTCGGCGCACCACCGGAGCGAACTTCGGCGGGAAGACCGGCCGCATTGTGATTGATGGCGACCGTGCCTCCGGAACCCTCGGCGCTGACCAAGCGGTCTTGGGGATCCCAAGTGAATGTCCGTTTTTCGCCGTCGAATTCAATCGTGCTCGTCTGTGCCTTGCCGGCCTTTGCTTCGGAGTTTGTATAAGTCACGCGCGTCGTGACATTCCCCGGCGCCTCGATCTCAGATAATCGGCCGTTTGGGTCGTATCGCCATTGCCAGGTCAGCCCCACCATATCGCCACCCCTCTTCGTCTGCTCTGTTGCCTGCTTTGCCGACACATCGCCACTGCCCTTCGACGGCTTTGATTGTTCGCAGCCCGTCACGAGCAGGCCTAAAATCAAAATGGTGAAAGTAATGTTTGCACAAGACCAATTCCCTTCGTGCCTTCTCCAAGGTTTCACGGCGTTCTCCTTTTCCTAAGAAGCGAATGATCCCACTCGGTCAAATTCATGAATCGCATCCGTTACGCTCGATTTTAAGGAGAAGCAGAATTTATGCCACACACAATGAAATGCCGTCTGGTCCAAAAAACAAAGCGTTGTGAGATCAATGTCAATACCGGTGTTGAGTGACCTGGGTTGAATTGAGGGGGTTTTAGTCTCCATGCCTCAATGGGTTTGAATAACTGGGTTTGAATAACTCAACCGATCTCAATCACTCTGCCCCCTCCAGTTGCGCCAGCAGTTGGACCAGCGGCGGGTCGAGGTGCATGCTCCTTTGCTTCATCAACCGCAAGGTGTCGCGGCAACGCTGCCAGTAAATAGCGGCTTCATTGTTTTCTCCTACCTGGCCATACAGGCTGGCGATCTTGTAATACGAAACGACAAGGTCGCGCTGCCACTCGGCGTTGCCCGGATCGATTTCCCCCAGACGCTCACGAATTGCCAGGGAGGCCCTGAAGGAGTCGAGGGCTGCTGGGGCGTTCCTCTGGTCCCTCTGCACCTCGCCGACCTTGTGATGGCTGATCGATAGTTCCCGCTGCCAGCCGGCGTTGCCCGGGGCCTTCGCCGCCAACCGTTCGCGGACTGCTACGGCCGCTTGATAACTCCCCAACGCCCCGGTCACATCTCCCTTCGCCCGCTGTAAATCCCCCATCTGTATTTGGCTCCACGCCAGGGTATTCTGCCACTCAGCGTTCTGAGAATCCGACGCCGCCAGCTGTTCACGGATCACCAAAGCTGCCTGACAGCTCCGCAGCGCTCCTGCCACATCCCCCTGCGCCCGCTGCGCCTCCCCCACCCACGCATGGCTTCTTGCCAAGTCCTGCTGCCAGCCGGCATTCTGGGGCTCCAACGCTGTCAGTCGTTCGCGGATCGCCTGAGTTGCCTGATAGCTTCGCAATGCACCCGCAAAATCCCGTTGCGCAAACAGCACATCTCCGACCCGCGAATAGACAACCGACAGCTCTCGTTGCCAATCAGCGTTCTGGGAATCTGCCGCCGTTAGCCGTTCGCGGATCGCCTGAGCTGCCTGATAGCTTCGCAATGCACCCGCAAAATCCCGCCGCGCAAACAGCACATCTCCGATCCGCTCGAAGCTCACTGTAAGATCGCGCTGCCAGTCCGTATTGCCGGGGTCAAGCGCCACTAGGCATTCGCGGACCGCAAGAGCGACCTGATACCTCTGTAGGGCCCCAGCCAAATCGCCCTGCGTCCGCTGTACATCCCCCACCTGAGCTTGGCATACCGCCAGATCAACCTTCCAACTCGTGTTCTCGGGATCCTGGGCCGTCAGGCGTTCGCAAATTGTTAAGCAGGACTGAAAGCTCCGCAGCGCCCCAGCCAAATCGCCCTGCGCCCGCTGTACATACCCCACCTCGCCGTGGCTAGTTGCCAAATAATGCTGCCACCTAGTATTCTTCGGATCCCGAGCCGATATGCGTTCAGTGATCAATAACGACGCTTGATAGCTGCTTTGCGCCCCCGCCAAGTCCCCCTGCGCCCGCTGTACATGCCCCACCTTGCTGTGTCTGGGCGCCAAATCATCCTGCCACACAGCATTCCGGGGATTCTGAGCCGTTAGGCGCTCAGCAATCGCCAGCGCGGCTCTATAGCTGCTCAGTGCCCCTGCCAAATTCCCCTTCTTCTCCTGCACTACTCCCAAGTTGTCGTAGCTCGGGATCAGGTTCCTCTGCCACCTGTCGGCGAGGGGATCCTGGGCCGCAAGCCGCTGATGGATCACTAGACAGATCTGATAGTTCTCAAGGGCCTCTCCAAGATTCCCTCGCATCTGGTGTGTGTTCCCTATCCTGTTATGACTCGCCGCAAACGCCTCTTGATAATCGGCATTCTCCGGATCCGCAGAAACCAGTTGTTCGCGTGTTGCCTGCGACAACTGATAACTACGCAACGCCATTTCCAGGTTGCCCAGGCTAGTGAGCGCATCTCCAACTGCCTCATGGCTAATCGATAGGTCAAGCCATACACGAGCGTTGCCGGAATGCTGAGCCACCCAGCGTTCAGTGATTGTTAGTGAGGCCCGAAAGTGCTCCAGAGCCTCCGCCACATACCCTTGCTCAAGCCGTATTCTTCCCGCTGTCAGATAGCTCGCTGCGAGGTCTCGCTGCAAGTTGGGATTTTCCGGTCGTATAGAAGCCACTCGGGCCAAGACCTCTACAACTTCGGCAATTAGACAGTACCGAGTACCGAGGCTAGCTTCTGTCGCGAGCACCTCTTCCAGGTCGAAATTGATCCGATGACACAAGCGACCGTTATCCTCCTCGTCCAATGTTCCTTGGTGAAGCAGGCCAATCATCCATTGGAGACCCATGCTCTTTTCAACCGCTTCTTCGTTCAAGATATGGTCTGAGAGCGCGCGGGTCGCACCGGCGGCCTCGCCATTGGTCAAGTCGCTCGCGTAATAACGCGCTGCCCGACCGCGATCATTGGCACCAACTAGATGCACCATCGTCTCGGTCTCGTGGAGTGGATCGTGCCGGGGCAGGGCCTCGAGATAGTCGGCGATGGTGTGGTGTAGTTGGCGGCACTCGGTTGGATCGGGCAGGTTCCTGCTTTCCACCGCGATCCGCATCTGCGCATGGGCGAAGTCCCACTGGGTGTGGGTGCCCCGTTGCACTACATGGGCACGGAAGCTTCGGCGTAACGCGGCAAACTTCAAGTCATCCCACGGTTCGCCAGAAAGTTTTGGCATGAGCGCGTACAGGTCGGATTCGCGCCATCCATGACGACTCACGGCAATCAGATTGACAAAGCTCTGCGCCCAAGCCTTGCCGAAGAACTGCTCCGCGCGGTCGAGCATCCAGCCATACACGGCTGCCACGTCGGCCGGCATTTCCCGGGCGACCGCCAACAGCAGTTGATGCAGGCGCTCTCCCGAGCTGCCGGTAAACTCCCGGTCGGCGCGGGCGAAGTCGTCGGCGTCTAAGAGATTGAGTTCTTCGACAGCTAATTCCAGCCAGAGCGGGTTACCGGCTGCCGGGGTTCCATCTTCTTTCTCTTTTTGAAGGAGGGTCTGTAGGACTTCTCGGTTGATGCTCCGGTGATACCGACGACAGATCCCTTGTGCGATCTCTTCGGTTTCTCTTTCGCTTAAGAGGGAAAGCGGCTGTTCCGCTACACCGATCCGTCCTGTCAACGCTTCGGTTTCTTTCCCTTGGATGGCGGTAGCAATCAGTCTGGCATTCGGGGGCCAGAGCTTCGGCAGCCAGGTCAGGTGCCGGGCGCGGGGGGTCGGCTCGAACTGGTTTAAGGCATCGATCAAGACGATGACTCTTTGTTGTCTACTCAGACGGCCCAAGAGGGAGGAAAAAACCTGTTCGATCTCTTCTGGTTTCGACGCTTCTTGGACATGGTCCTCTTCTCCTAACGCTACGGCAAGCTCTCCGATCCATCTTTTGAGCATGGCATCGATCTGCATTGCCAGGGGACTGATCCCGGCAGCATGAGACAGAACGAAGATCCCTTCCTTGTTAAGCCGCCGATGCAGATCTGCAAAGAGGGCGCTCTTGCCTGCGCCAGGCGGGCCGGTTACTGTGATCCCCCAGGCTCTCTCTTGAGGATCTTCGGATGGGGGAGACGTTGCAAAGGTCATCAGATGATTAAGAATCGCTTCTCGACCGGTGAAGTTCCGGGCACGGTTCTCAATAAACTGCTCCAGGACCCACCGCTCCGCCTCCTGCCACGAAACCTCCCCCTTCCGGGCCTGCTCTCCTGTTTCGGCCTCCAACTCTCTCCAGAGGTCTTCGAGAACCTGCTTCCCAAATGCCTCCAAACCATTGACAGACTTTTTCTCAGAATCCCACTCGGCGCTGTAGCTCCGGCATCGATCGGGGAGGGTGGTCTTGATTCGCGTTCTTAAGGCAATCAGTCTTTCGGCAGCCGCTCCGGCGCCGGGCGCAGGGTTATAGGTTTCGGAATAGTCGGCGGCGACCTCGGAGGGCATCTGGTGGTAAGGGAGGGGGTCTCTCAGATAAAAGAAGCAGCGACGCTTTTGGTTGGCGCTCGACAGCACGCCGAATTCAATCTCCAGATCTGTAACGCTCCGCCCGACGACCGGTTTGTCAAAGCCTGCCTCCTGGGCCGCGGCGGCCATACGATCTTCGGGTGGGACCCAGCCGTAGCGGTCTCCGATCAGTCCGATCAGAAAGGGCCGGCTCCGCTCCACCTCCGCCAGACAGACTTTGAGGACCAGCAGTTCTTTGGCGTGCGTCTCGTCCTCGCCCCCCGTCTCGACGCCCCATCTCAGGTCTATGGGCTCAAGGTGGGTTCGCCGCTGTCGGAGCCGCTCTTCCAACTCCGGGAAGACATGCGTGCGCAGGTAATCCCGCTCCGCGTGCATGTCCCGGAACGTGCTGGTGATGAAGATCGGTCTGGAACGCCAGATACCTGAGCTATGCATGGTCACTCTGGGTGGATTTATACCGATCGAAGGTTGAGGAATTCGACGTCCGCATCGTTACTGCCTTATCGTTGAGTGTTTCCCTTCCACACAACAAAGACGGGAGAACGGCCCAGAATGTTGTGACTACTTCGGGGAAGATCAGCAGTCTTGAGCGTGTGGTGAGGATCTCGTTGGGTTATTCATCAATTGGTACTTCTGAATTATTCCTCCTTCTTCAATCGGTAAATCTGAAAACCCGCTTTCGCCAGGAACAATGGCATCCCACGAACTGCGTTTCGATCGATGTCCTTGATTGCCTCGGACAATTGCTCCCAGGGAACCAGATCAGGGTGGGTACTGTAATGCATTGCTAACGAGTTCTTTCCGGCTAACCTCGGCAATCAATCGTTCCTCTAACTCCTTCTCGTTTAACTGCATGATCGGATTGAACGGCTTATTTCCTGATGGGTTATTCTTCATTGGGACGTCACGGTTTCTTCAAATTTCTCTGTTTGGAATTTGCAAAAAGCGGGCTGCTGTTTTCTGATTCCGAGCTTACGGCACATTGTGGCTTTTTTTGTGGAAAACTCAATAGGGTTGTTCCATTTATAGGGGCTCGCGTTGCCCGTGGGTATCTACTGATCCGCAAGTCTTCCATGCAAGGTAAGAGGGGAATGGCCATTTCGCCCTAAAACAGAGATAGAAATTTCAGAAAAATGAAAAAGCCCTCTTGGTATTAGGGTTTCAGGTGAGTATAATACTCACCTGTGTCCAGTTTTTTCTTAATGAGACAAAATCAGAGAGTTTAGTGAGTCACTTTTTTCCAGGTTGATCCAGTAGTCTTTCCGTTTTTCTCTCGTTGCCTTTTTCATCCCCTCCAGTTCGTTTACCAGGGCCGTTTTATTGT
>JACQCA010000023.1 GCA_016201865.1 Nitrospirota bacterium | reverse complement strand
TCGGCAGCCGAAACCTGATCTGGATAGTGGCTCAGATCCATCTCCTGTTTGCGGGTTTCGTACTGGGGGTCCCGATCTTTGCCTGGGTCTGCGAGATCATCGGCGTACGAACGAAGGATCCCCGCTACGACAAGCTGGCCAAAGAATTTACGAAGCTGCTTACGGCCGCGTATTCGACGACGGCATTGTTCGGGGCGATCTTTCTGTTCCTGTTGGTGGGTTTGTACCCCAAGTTCATGAACACCCTGTCAGACGTTTTCTACACCTCCTACTTCGTCTATGCCTCTTTGTTTCTTCTCGAAACCGTCACCCTCTATCTTTATTGGTACGGCTGGGATGCGATGAGCCAACGCAAGGGATGGCATCTCTTCCTCGGTTTTCTGCTGAATGTGTTCGGTCTGATGATCATGATCGTGGCGAACGCCTGGGGCACCTACCAGAACAGCCCCGTTGTTCTTCCGGAGGGGCTGACGGGATGGGAGCGAAGCTGGGCCGCGGCTCATAACCCGACCTGGTGGCCGGTAAACATCCATCGTCTGATCGCCAATGTCGTCCTGGGCGGCTTCATCTGTGGCGCGTATGCCGGCATACGGTTAATGGGAGCCAAGACGGCCGAGGAACGGGCGCATTACGACTGGATGGGCTACATCGGCAACTTCATCGGGGTGTTCGGCCTGCTGCCGCTTCCGTTTGCGGGATACTGGCTTACCATGGAAATCTACCGATACAACCAGCAGATGGGGATCACCCTGATGGGAGGATTCCTGTCCTGGCTGTTCATCCTTCAGGCGGTCCTGATCGGCGTCCTGTTTCTGGGCAGTAATTATTATTTCTGGCTGGGGCTGGCCCACCGGACGGAAGACTCGCAAAAACATAAAAAGTACATCCTGGGATTCACAACGGCGCTTCTGATCTGCTTCGGCATCTGGATGACGCCGCACAGCATGGTGGCCAGTCTCCAGGAGGCCCGCGCGATCGGCGGCACGCACCATCCGTTGCTGAGCCGCTTCGGAGTCATGTCGGCTAAGATGACCGTCTCGAACCTGATGATCCTGATCACCTTCGCCAGCTTTTTGATGTACTGGCGCGCGAACAAGATCGAGACCGTGAGTTGGGCGAAGTCGGCGCGAAAAGTTCCGTTCATCCTGATCGGCCTCGCGGCCGTCTATGTCATCTGGGCCGGCATCTACGGCTATTACGTGCCGGCGATCGTCCGGATTTATGTGCTTTCTGTTTCACAGGTTGGGACGGTGATCGGGACGCTGATCGTCGTGACGATCCTCGTCGTGCTGTCCACGAAGGGTGCGAAGGAAACAGCGCTCCATTGGGGCCGGATGCCGGCGCGGGCTTCATACGCCCTTGTGTTGAACGCGATCATGGTCATCCTGTTGATGAGCCTGATGGGATATGCCCGCTCCGCGTCGCGCGTGCATTGGCATATCTACGGCGTCCTGGAGGACACCTCGAAATATGCCTTCTCTCCGGCGCTCGGGGATGCGGCATTGCTGATCGCGTTTTCCACGCTTGCGTTCTGTCTGTTTGTCAGCTTCATCTTCTGGGTCGCATCGCTCTCGGCCGAGAAGGACGGAAAGACCGAAAAAGGAGCGCCGCCGCCCCCGTTGACAGCGACCAAGGCGGCGGCTCGATGATTTGCGGCAAGGATTATTAAATTCATATATAGAGAAAACGCATGTCGAAGGATTTCTTAAAAGTCCTGGCTTTCGTCCTGGTGATCCTGGGCCTCTTTTATATGATGGCATCCAGCATTCCGCAACAGGCCTCTCTTCCTCCCGTGAAAGAGAATCTCGATCCGGCCCAGATCAAGACCAAGGCCGATCTGGTGCTGATCGGAAAAAAAATATTTTTTGGGAAAGGGCAGTGTGCCCTCTGCCATACGATCGGACCCAGTGAAGGGGCCCGGGCCCCTAATCTTGAAGGCGTCGGCGCAAAATTGACGCGGGAATTCATTTACGAGTCGCTGACCCAGCCGGACAAATACATCTACAAGGACTATACGTCCAGTCCGCCCAAGCCGTTCCCGGCCCAGATGCCCCGGATCAACAAACCTCCGGTGAATCTGAGCGATGCCGAACTGCTGGCGGTGATGGCGTTTGTCCAGCAACTGGGCGGCGAGGTGACGATCGAACCGCGGGAGCTCGCGGCCTTTCTTCCGCCGCCCAAAATCACGGGCGATTCCGAGGCGGGACGCGGCGTCTTCGGCCATCTGGCCTGCGCCGACTGCCATAAGCAGATGTCGGCCATCCTGGGCAAATACGCAAGCGAGGAGTCGTTGCGCGCGGCGGTCGTCCGGCCGGCCGGTGGAACGGAAGGCAAACCACCGCATCCCGACTTTAACAGAAAGCTGTCCGTGAAAGATCTGGACGATTTGATGGCCTATCTCCAAACGCTCACCCCGAAGACGGGCGGGAAAACAGGGAATTAAGATGCCGAAGCGACGCATACCGATATTGGCCAAAGTAGTCGGAGTGGTGATCGGGATCTACATCCTGATCCGGTTTGTGATCCAACCACCGCTTCCCTTCAGTCTGGTCTTCATGTACATGTCGCTCACGGTCGTCGGCGTGCTGGTCTATGTCTCGATCTATGACGACGTTTGGAATGAGTTTACACTGCCGATTGAGGAGTTCTTTCGCGGAAGGTCTGATCGCGGCGCGGTTTGGCAGGGGGTTCGATTGATCGTTCTTGCGATGATTCCCCTGTTCATTGGATGGGGCGTCTACAACAAGGTCAAACCCAGCTATAATCCACCGGCCGAACAGCGGGTGGTGCATCCCGCCCCGCCGTTTGAGGTGGCGGGATTGAACAACCCGTTGCGGCAGCGGCCCGAAAAATATCAGGACTATATCAAACTGGGCTCGAAGATTTATTTCCAAAATTGTTTTTACTGTCACGGCGATCGATTCGACGGAGAAGGCCACTTTGCGCATGGCTTCAATCTACCGCCGGCGAATTTCATGGATGCCGGAACGATCGCCCAGCTGCAGGAGTCGTTCGTTTTCTGGCGGGTCAGCACGGGCGGCCCCGGCCTTCCGGCCGAATCCACGCCCTGGAATTCGGCCATGCCGAAATGGGAAGATATGCTGAATACGGAAGAGCGCTGGGCCGTCGTGATGTATCTATACGAGCAAACGGGTTGGAAACCGAGAACATGGCAATAAATCCATTGAAGATAGAAATGGCTCCGGGCCGAATCTCGGCAGGACTCCCGATTCTGGTCCTGTCCGGGACGGTTCTTGCCTTATCGTTCTCGATCACAATGGCGGAGGAACCGGCCGCTCAGGCGCCGGCGGCCGGTTCGCCGGAGATCGAGGCCGGGAAGAAGATCTACCAGAAATGGTGCATCAACTGTCATGGCGAAGAGGGCGACGGGGCCGGACCGGCGGCCGATTTTCTCCGGCCGCGGCCGCGTGATTTCAGGACGGGATTGTTTAAGATCCGGTCGACCGTCAACGGCCAGCTTCCATCCGATCAGGACCTGTTCAACGTGATTACGAAGGGGATGCCCGGCACCGGAATGCCGAGATGGGAACATGCGCTTAAGGAGCCGGATCGCCGGCAGCTCGTCCCGTATATCAAAACGTTTTCACGGCGCTTCGCCCGGACCAAGGACGCGCCCAAGCCGGTTGTGATCGGAAAACAAATCGCATCCGGCGCCGACAGCATTGCCAAGGGGAAGCAACTTTTTCATGATATGGAATGTTTCAAGTGCCATGGTGATGAGGGACGGGCCGATGGTCCGTCCGCGCCGGAACTGACGGATGACTGGAACTATCCGATCCGGCCGGCCAATCTGACCAAGCCGTGGAACTTCCGGGGAGGGCATGCCCCCAACGATCTCTACCTCCGGCTTCAAAGCGGCATCTCCGGAACGCCGATGCCGTCCTTTGCCGACAGTCTTGACAATGACAAGACCTGGCATCTGATCAATTATATTATGTCGCTCTGGCCGGACCCCAGCGGGGATGTTCCATCTCTGAAGGTGGTCCTCCGGGCGCGTCGCGTCGAGAGCGAAATTCCGGCCAAGCCGGGCGATCCCTTTTGGCTTGCGCAGGAGGCGTTTGATTTTCCCTTGGTCGGTCAGGTGATCAAGGAACCGCGAATGTTTACGCCCACCGGCAATCAGATCGAGGTGAAGGCGGTTTATAACGATCGGGAAGTCGCATTCCATCTGACCTGGGATGATCCGACGAACAGCCGCCCGGATTCTTCGAAGGGGATTTTTGAAGATGCCGTTGCGGTTCAACTGCCCGTCCAGATTCCGACCGGCACAAAACGGCCGTTCTTTTTGATGGGGGATCCGGAACTGGCGGTTCAGCTTCTGCGTTGGTCCGTCGGCGAATCGGCCGACGGGACGGTGACCGAAATGAACGGAAACGGCATCGCCCGTTTGGTCGCCCAGCCCTCCACGAGTCAGGAGACGAGGGGGGTCGGGGAATTTAAGAACGGTCGCTATCGGGTCGTACTGAAGCGTCCCCTCCGGACCGGAAACACGGCGCAGGACATTCAGCTGGAGCCGGGAAAGTTCATTCCGATCGCGTTTTTCGCATGGGACGGTTCGAACGGCGAAACGGGCGCAAAGATGGCGATCTCGCATTGGTATTACTTTTTAATGGAGCCGCCTCTGGCGAAGACGGTTTTTATCTACCCGGTCATCGGGGTGGCGGTTGCGGCCGGCCTTCAGTGGTGGATGATCCGCCGGCTGCGGCAACGGTCATGAGGTTCGTAATCAACGTAATTATTATGCAGGGAGGAATCTAAAATGAAAATGACAGTGTGTGTGAAGACGGCTTTGATCCTGGTTGCTTTATCCGGAACGTCCGCCCGACTCTCCTGGGCCTATGAGGGGGGCGCGGTGACGGACGGGGGAAGCATCAGCGGGACGGTCAAATTAAACGGCGCGGCGCCTGAAGTCAAGGCGCCCGATATCAATAAGGATCAGGAAGTCTGCGGCAAGACCAAACCATCCGATGCGCTGGTGATGGGCGCGGATAAATCGATCAAATTTGCGGTCGTCCGTTTGACGAACATCGCCAAGGGCAAGAAACTGGAGACTGCGGCCAAGAGCGTGCTGGACCAGAACAAATGTCACTTCGATCCGCATGTCGTGGTGGTAACGGTGGGAGGAACGCTTCAGATCAAGAACAGCGATCCGATCACGCACAACGTTCATACCTTCAGCATCGAGAACGATCCGGTCAACAAGGCCCAGCCGAAATCCCTGCCGTTGATCGAGGCGAAATTCACGGCGAATGAGACGATCAAGACACAATGCGATATCCATAAATGGATGGGCGCCTGGATCATGGCGACGGATAATCCCTATGTAGCCGTGACGGACGAACACGGAAAGTTTAGTCTCACGGATGTGCCGCCCGGAACCTACAAGATGGAGATCTGGCACGAGACGCTTTCCAGGGAGACCAAGGAAGTCGTGGTCAAGGCCAGGGCGGATACCGCCGTGGCCGTCGAACTTAAAAAGAAATAAGAGGCCGCTTGTGATCTGTGTATCGGAAGCACGAGGCATTGTACCCGTCAGGAGGCCGTTATGAGGTACCGTAAAGGAGCCATCACGCTGCTGGCCTTGATCGGCGTGGCGTTGGCGTTACCGGCGATGGCGGCTCCGGAGGAAGCCTATCGTACCTTTTTAGGATACGATTCGCGCATCGCGATCTGGATCATTGCCGAACTCCACCTCATGTTCGGGGCCTTCGTCCTGGGCGTCCCGATCTTTGCGGTTACGATCGAGATCATCGGCTGGAAGACGAAGGATCCACGGTACGACAAGCTGGCCTACGAATTCACCCAGCTTTTATCGGGCGCCTTCGGATTTACGGCCACCCTCGGCGGTCTCCTCGCGTTTTCCCTGTTCGGGCTGTACCCCAAATTCATGGATTATCTCTCCGGCGTCTTTCATGACGTGATGTATATCTATGCGCTGCTCTTCTTTGTCGAGTCCATCACGCTCTACCTTTACTATTACTTGTGGCATAAGATGGCCAAGCAGAAGGGGCTGCATATCCTCCTGGGCATCCTGCTGAATGTCTGCGGGACCGTGATCATGATGGTGGCCAACTCATGGGCCTCTTTCATGATGAGCCCGGTCGGAATCGCTAAGGACACGAATCAGTTCATCGGCAGCGCCTGGCAGGCGATGAACAACCCGCTCTGGCATCCGCTGAACCTCCACCGGTTCTTAGGCAATGTCGCCTTCGGGGGGTTTGTCTGCGGCGCTTACGCCGCGATCCGATACCTGGGGGCCAAGACGCAGGAGGAGCGGGCCCATTATGACTGGATGGGCTATATCGGAAATTTCTGTGCCGTCTGCGGATTGATCCCGCTGCCCTTTGCGGGTTATTACCTCGGTCGTGAGGTTTACTCCAACAGCGCCGTCATGGGCAACAACATGATGGGCGGCGCCTTTTCTTGGACCTTCATCATCCAGGCGATCCTGATCGGGGGGCTGTTCATCGGATCGAATTACTACCTCTGGATCGGGATGCACCGGATTCCCGGTTCGGAACGGTACACGAAATATATCAAGTTCATCGATATCATCATCATCCTCTGTTTTGCGGTCTGGCTGACGCCCCATAACCTTCCGCTCTCGGCGGAGGAGCAGATCTCGGTCGGAGGACAGTACCATCCGACGCTCAAATACCTCGGTCTCATGTCCGGCAAAAATGCCGTGGTGAATTTTATCATTCTGTCCACTTTTCTCAGTTTCCTGCTATACCGTCGTGCGAATTTGGGCGAGGGGATTCCGTTTTCCAAGCAGGGCGCGAAATCCAGATGGATCTTACTGGGTATCGCCGCCGGATTGATCCTGATCCTCGGTTCCTATTCCAATTACCTGTTTCATCTGAATCCAGCCGCGCTGGACCTTCCGGCCGATAAGGCGAAGTATTTCAAACTGCCGGCCATCCTTCTGCTGGTCCAGATCACGGCCATGCTGGTCGCCGTGGCCATGACCTTTATGAATCGGGGGAAAATCGGCCAGATGCTCTACCTAGGCATCACCATCATTGATATCACCTTTGTACTGGGCGTCTACGGATATATCGTGATGGCCGTGGCCAATCCGTTCCTTCGTAACGTGGCCGTGACCCAATGGATGACGATGATGAGCTCCCTGGTGCTGGTCACGACGCTGGATGTCTTTCTTTTCAAGGGGGCGCCGCAGGTCGGCGAGATGACCTGGGGAAAGATGCCCAGCCGGTCTCAGTACACCTTGATCTTTCTTTGCGTCTTTATCGTGATGTTGATCGGGTTGATGGGCTTCATCCGGTCCGGGCTGCGTGAAAACTGGCATATCTACGGCGTAATGCAGGATACATCACCCGGTTCATGGACGCCGGATAACGCCCTGATGGCGAAAGTGGTCAGCGCCTGCGGACTGATTTTTTTGAGCGCCGTTTCTTTTTTGTTCTGGTTGACCAGCGCGGCCGAGAAAAAGGCCCATAAACCGGACGAGGGACCGGCCGCTCATCCGAAAGCCGCTCCACCCGCGCATGAAAAGACGGCGAGATCCAGGAGTTGATGATGCAGAATTCATTCGTCAAAGCGGCCCTCTCGATCCTCCAGAACTCCTTTGTCAAATCGGCTGTTTTTGCCGTGGGCGTCTGCGCCATTTACATCGGCATTGGCGAGGAAATCACGTCCATTTCGGGCGGAGCGAAGACGGCCACGACCGTGGCCGGAATCAGTCCCGAGGCGGGCGAGTCCATCTTCTGGGGAAAGGGCAAATGCCACACCTGTCATTCGATCGGAGACCAGGGCAGTGCCATCCGGGCCCCGAATCTGGGCGCGCATGGCTCCGATTTTCCATTGCCGATTGGGCTTCGGGCCGAGGGACGGGCGAAGGAAATCAGTCAGAAGCTGGGCAAGCCGTTCACCGCGGCCGATTATCTCGTCTCGAGCCACTATGATCCCGAGTTCTATGTGGTGTCGGGTTATAAGAATGAGATGCCGGTGATCTGGAAGCCGCCCATCGGCCTGAAAGTGGACGAGATCCTCGCGGTTGATCTTTATTTACAGAGCCAGGGCGGCGAGCCGAATGCCGAGGCCTTGATGAAGAGTCCCTATTTTGAACTGCTCAAAAAAGCAGCAGGAAGCCAATCGGCGGCGACGACGGTGGCCTTCAAGCCCTATCTGGAGGGCGATCCCGAAAAGGGAAAGGAGATCTTTTTCGATCCGAACAGCAAGACCCCCTGCGCCAAGTGTCATACCGTGGCGGGCAAGGGAGGGAAGGTCGGGCCGGAGTTAACGAACGTGGCCGGGACGCGGGACCTCCCGTATATCATTCAGTCCATCCTGGAGCCCAGCGCCGTGATCGTGAGCGGCTACGAGCCCTTTCTGGTGGTGACAAAGGACGGGGAGTTCATCACCGGCGTGAAAAAAGAGGAAGACGACAAGAGCATCACCCTGGCCGATTCGGATGGGCAGCGGCAGAAGATTGAAAAGAGCAAGATCGAGAAGATGGTCCAGCAGAAGAAATCGATCATGCCGGACAACTTCCGCGATCTATTGACGGTGGATGAGTTCCATAATCTACTGGCTTTTCTCCAAACACTCCAGTAAAACCGGAGGGGCTTGATGAAGCGAAGGATCTCTCTGTTCGGGTATGCCGTGATCACGCTGGTGATCGTTTACACGATTGTCAAGCTGGTGATTCCGCGCGTCTCAATGTGGATTGTTCATTGGCCTTATCCCCTTGGGGTGCCGACCACCCTCGCCGTGATCTATATGCTCCTGGCCATGATCGGGCTTGCGATCTACATCACCATGTCCGAGAAGAATATGGAGGAGTTCCTGACCCCCATCCGGAACTTTCTGCGAGGGGGACAGCCGGGCATGAAGGGCCAGGCACGCCTGATCGCGCTCGTATTGATCCCCGGCCTGGCCGGCTGGATCGCCTACGACCGCGTGGCGCCCAAGATCCAAAGCCCGACCGGGATTCGAATTCAGCACCCGACCATTCCCGGACAATATGAGAAACTGATCAATCCTTATCGGGATCCAAAGGAAGACACGGTTAAGGTATTCATCGAAAAGGAAGGTCTGGGCGCGATGAAGATTGAAGAGGCGCGGGCCCTCTTGGTTCAGAAGACAATGGCCGAAGGTCGCGGGCTCTACCAACGGAACTGCCGCCCCTGCCACGGCTCAAAGGCCGACGGCAACGGGCCGATGGCCCTGGGGTTCCGGTTGAGACCGGCCAATTTCAGGGATCCGGGAACAATCCCAACGGTGGTCGAGGCCTATGTCTTCTGGCGGGTGAAGGAAGGCGGACGGGGCCTGCCCAGGGAATCGACGTCGTGGGACTCTGCGATGCCCCGATGGAAGGATGAATTGACGGACGATCAGATCTGGAAGATTATTTTAGCGGAGTACAACACGGCAGATGTCGAGCCGCGTAAACCGGAGAAGCTGGAATGAGGGCCGCCGTTCGAATTCTTCTGTTGGTTTGGATGATGGTTCATCCGTCCTTGGGTGTCGCCGGGGAGCTGGACGCTTCGACCGGCCCCTCGGCGCCGGACGAAGTTCCGTCCAAGAAACTGAATGCGACGCCCGAGGGGATCGAGGCCGGAAAGAAGATTTACGAGCGGCGATGTCTTCCCTGCCACGGGGTCAACGGAGCGGGTGACGGACCGGCGGCGGACGTGATGGATCCCCGGCCGCGCGACTTCACGCGGGGGCTTTTCAAACTGCGCTCGACCGCATTCAATGAGCTGCCGACCGACGAGGATCTGTATCGCACGATCAGCCGCGGGATTCCGGGAAGCGGGATGCCGTCTTGGAAACGGCTGCTTTCCGAGGAGGAACGGCTTCAGGTGATCGCCTACATCAAGACCTTTTCGGACAAGTTTAAAAATGCGCCGGCCCCCAAAATGATTCCGGTGGGGACCGAGCCGCCAGCCACGGCCGAGACGATTAAAAAAGGAAAAGAGCTCTTCGAGGGCAAGGCCTCCTGCTTTCTCTGCCACGGCAAGGGCGGCAGGGGCAACGGTCCCATATCGGTCGCCACGATGGATGCATGGAACAATCCACTCTATCCGCGCAATCTAACCAAGAGCTGGAGTTACAAAGGCGGAAACGATGTCAAGGATATCTTCCTCCGAATCTCCGGGAGCCTCAACGGAACGCCGATGCCGGCCTTTCTGGAGACGCTGACCGAAGAGGAACGGTGGTCCTTGGCCCAGTATGTCAAATCGCTTCAGCGGCCGGTGCCGACGGGCAGCAAGGTCGTGATCGAATCCCGGAAGGTGAGCGGGGAGATCTCCCTGGATCCAAACGCGCCGATCTGGAAAGGTGCCGATCCCGTGGATGTTCTCATGAGCGGCCAAGTTCATCTGCCCCCGCGCAACCAGAGTCCGACGGTCGATTTCGTGGTGATCCAGTCGGTTTATAACGACAAGGAGATCGCCTTCCGTCTCGAATGGGATGATCGGACGCAGAACATCACCCAGCAGGACAGCGAGGCGGTTCAGAAAATGGAGACGCCGGACTTTACGGCGACCTATCCGGTTCTTTATCCTCCGTCCGTCCGTCTTCGCAACCTGAGGGACGCGGCGGCTTTGCAGTTTGCGGTGAGACTGCCGCAGGGGCCCGAGAAGCCGCATTTCTTTCTGGGCGATACCGGAAAGTCGGTCAACCTCTGGGAATGGAAGGCCGATCTTCAAAAAGTCGAAGAACTGAATGCGAAGGGTTATAAAACGCCGCCGACGTTGCAGCCGCCCGACAGTCAGCAGGCCGAGGGCAAGGGCGTCTTCGACGACGGCGTCTGGCGCGTCGTGATGAAGCGGCCGCTGACCACGAAGGATGTCGCGAACGATGTCCAGTTTGCGACGGGCCAGCTCATTCCGGTCGCGGTGCATATCTGGGACGGCGCCAACGGGGAGACCGGACTGCGGCGGACGATCTCGTCATGGTATTTCGTCGTCCTGACAACCGGGATGTCGGTCGGGGTCTATCTCTACACGGGGGCGGCGGTCCTGCTGGTGGCCGGGCTGGAGTTCTGGTTGATCCGGAAAACGAAGGGCAAGACCAAATAACCGAAACAGGGTGTGATTTTTTTATCGAGAGAAGGGAGTGGTTCGATGATTCAGATCAGTATTGGAATTGCGGCGATCGGATTGGGTTTTGTGGGGATCGGGTTGGGTTTCTTCTTCGGGAAGCTTCTGGAAGGAATCGCCCGCAATCCCGGCGCGATGGCCGAGATGAACCGGTTCGTCTTTCTCGGATTCGCGCTGATCGAAACGATCGCGATTTATATTCTTGTTCTGGCATTTCTCTTGTACGGCAAGATCTAACATGACGGGCGGTGTCTGCTGATGAAACGGATCATGGGATGGGCCGTTGGGGCCGCGGTGCTGATCGCAATCGGCGTCTTTGTCGTCCGGGTGGTGTTTGAGGACCCGCATGTGGCGAAGGGACGGGCGATCTTTTCCCAGTACTGTACCGGCTGCCATGGAGATAAGGGTCGCGGGGACGGTTTCAATGCACACAATCTGGATCCCGGGCCGCGGGATCTGACCGACCGGGTCGAGGCCTTCATGGCCGATTCAACCAACGAGGATCTTTTCAAGGGTATCCGGGAAGGGGTCTCGGGAAACTTTCCGGTAGCCGCGGGCGAGAAGGCGGCGCATCCAAAGAAGGAAGTCAAGAAGGGCGAGGCGGCCAAAAAAGGGGAGGAAGATGAAGCGGGCGGCTCTCCCTTGATGCCCTACTGGGGATACACGCTTTCCGAGGAACAGATCTGGGATCTAGTGGCCTATATCCGGACACTGCATAAGAACTCGGCCGATAAGATCAAATTCAAGGAAGCCGCCGGTGAAGAAAAAAAGCCTTCCGTATCCCGGCCTCAACCCGTCACGTTTCCGGATTTGAACTCGGCCGAAGGCCAGAAGATGGCCGTGGAAGGACAGGGCCTGTACGAAACGAAATATTCCTGCACAGGCTGTCATCGGATCGGCGAGAAAGGCGGGCAGATCGGTCCGGAGCTTTCCCGCGCCGGATTCCGGATGAATGCCGCCTGGATGTACCAATGGATCCAATACCCTCAGGCCATCCGGCACGACACCAAGATGCCGGCCTTCAACATGCCCGAGGTCGACGCCAAGCCCGTCGTCATGTACCTCAAAACCCTTCGCGCGACCGCGGCCGAATCCCCCGGTCCCCCATCCGGTAAGGGACCGACATGAAAATTTTCAAGCCCGCCTGTTCCTTTTCTTGACTTCTCGTTTTCGCATCGGTATATTGCATCGGATGAGAGTCGTGATCATTACAATCGCTTTGCTGTCCCTCACGTTCATTCAAGCCCATTGTTCCTTCACGACATCGGCGGAGGGAGCGGCGCTGCCGCCGGTGACGCAAGATGCCTCGGACTCCCACGTTTATAAACTGCGGGTGAAAGACCACCGGCTGGCTTTTCGAACCATCAAAGATCTTGTGTCGCTGTTGGACGGTACGACCCGATCCCGCATCGTAAAGAAGAGCCGTCCGGAAACGATCCGCTTGGACCTTTCTCTTCCACAAGAACAGTCGGCCTACTTTCTCTCCAAACTTTCAGGGCTGGGAAACCTGACCCCCCCAACGGATGAATCATCCGGCCATCGTGAGCCGCAGAACGGCCGGATCTACAGCATCTCCATCGATATATTCGACCCGTAAGTTTCTATTCGATCAATCGTCTAATGCCGTTTGACTCCGGCCGGCGCGCATAGTATTCTAAGGGCATGCGTTTCCCTCGGAAATCGGCCGCCTCGGTCGGCGTCGTCGTTTTAATCTCAGTCCTCCTTTATTTCATCTACGAGAATGTTCATTCTCGAATTATCTTCGGGATTCGGGAGGACTTCTCAAAGGCGGTTCCCTACGAGAAACCCGTGCCCGGAATCCCCGGAATACGGGCCGAGCAGTGCGGAAGCTGCCATAAAACGATTTACGAGGAATGGAAGACATCGTATCATTCGAAGGCCTATGTCGATCCGCTCTTTCAGGCCTATTGGCGGAAAGATCAGCATATCTGGATTTGTTTAAACTGTCATACGCCGATGGAGCCGCAGCAGCCTTGGTTGATCAAAGGTCTTGAAGGCGGGAAGGTTCATAAACCGATCAAGGCCGACAACCCTCATTACGACGCCGATTTTCAGCAGGAGGGTATCACCTGCGCCTCTTGCCATGTCCGGGACGGCGTGATCGAAGGGCCCTATGAAGACGTCCGGGCCCCGCATCCGACGCGTTACTCTCCGCGTTTCCGTTCAACCGATATCTGTTTTACCTGCCACCAGGTTCCGTCCGGTCCGTTCCAATTCTACAATGGAGGGCCGTGCTCGACCTTTCCGGAGTTCGAGGCCGGTCCGTATTATCAACAGGGGAAGATCTGTCAGGATTGCCATATGCCGAGCATCGAACGGCCCGTGGTATCCGGAGGGCCGATCCGGCAGGGGAGACAACACCTCTGGCAGGGCGGGCATTTTCCCGAGATGATCAAGCGGGCCGTGACGGTTCAAGTGACGCGTGACCAAAAATCCTTTCAACCTGGACAGGAGGCAAACTTTACATTAACGCTGACGAACAGCGGGGCCGGGCATAAGATCCCGACGGGTGATCCGGATCGCTATTTTACGATTACGTTTGAGGTGGTGGATGCCGAGGGCAAGGTGATCCAACGCCGGGAAGATACGATGCGGCGTTGGATTGTGTGGTGGCCGGTGATTGTGGAGGTGTACGAAAACCGCCTGATGCCGTTAACAAGCCGGGAGTATCGGTTTCAGTACCGTCTGCCTGAAAAACCGGACGGCTTGAAGCTGCGCGCATTCGTGCAGTATCATATCCTGACTGAAAAACAGTACAAGAAGCTTCAGACCCGATACGGTCTTTCCGTTGAAGTCCCTCATGTCTTTACGATCTTTGAGCAGGAGTTCCGATTGAACGAGCCGGTTCCCACCGTGGCCTTCCGACAAGAGATGCCCTCTCCTCACTGCAGCGGTCCGAAGGGCTCATCGTGACGGTTTAGGAATCAACCTACGGGATTTTATTCCCCGACCAGGACCGGCATACCCGTGATCCTACCTTAAAAGAGGTATTTGTGCCGTAAATCCGGCATGCATATGGAACGGTTATTTTAAAAGACGATATAATTCAAGGATTCGGACGTGGCACCATAACTGCATTACAGAATGAATCGGGGTTTTCTAATCGAGAGGAGGTGAAGATCAATGAAGCGGATTTTATCCAGTCTGGTCATGGCGGTGGTTGTCCTGTCTTTTGTCGGCTTGAGCTGGGCCGGCATGATCACGGGCGAGCTGACGAAGATCGACGATAAAGGCTCATTCTATTTCGTGAAGGACAAGAAGGGCAAGGAACACAAGATCCATTTTGACAATACCACTCAGAAGACCGGCGAGGTCAAAGCAGGAGACCAAGTCACGGTGGATGTGACGAAGGGTCATGCTAAATCGATCAAGGCCGCGGAAGCGAAAAAGTAGTCTATATTTTGTTTTGTGATGAGGCACGGCGCAGAAGGCGTCGTGCCTCTTTTCTGTTTTGAAACGGCCTCTCCGCTTATTCGTAACCGCTAATCACACCGATTGGAATGATTGACAGGGGAAGCGAAAAAGGTGTAAATTTCGGCATGGAGGGTGCGTATGAAGCCGAGATCCCATTCACGTGTCTTTCCCTATAAACAGCTTCGCGTACAGGCCTCAACCGACACGGTCTGTTTTACCGGCATGATGCGGGATATTTCCTACGCAGGCTCCTGCATCTGCATTCAGACCACGGAGGATCTTCCGGTCTACGTTGATAACCGCCTCCTCATCCGTTGTCAGCTAAAACATCTGAACGAGATCTGGGCCGACGAACTTTTGGTCGGAAGGGTTCGCTGGATTAAGAAACAGCAGGACGAAACCGTCCTGGGCGTGGAATTTTTAGACACCGATGAATATTACCATCCCCGAATTTCATCTCTCCGAAGCCGCGAGGATGCGTAGCCGTCGATGATGCCGCCGGCCCCTCGCCGTTCGTCAACGGCCCTTTGGACGATGAGCACGTACTTTGCCGAAGGTTTGCCGTACTCCATCGTGCATCAAATCTCTTCCCAATTTTTTACCGCAGCAGGGGCGAGTCTTCAGGCGATTGGATTGACCTCACTCTATGGCCTGGCCTGGAACTTCAAGTTTTTATGGAGCCCCCTGATTGATCTGTTGAGCTTCAAAAAGAGTTGGCTCGTGAGTCTTGAGCTGATGATCGCTTTGGTTGCGGCGTTTCTGACCTGGCCGGCCATGAATTTTGATCTGGCTTTGGCGGCCAAGATATTTTTGATCGTTGCATTTCTGGCCGCAACCCATGACATTGCCGTGGACGGATATTATATTCAGTCGCTGAACGACGTGGATCAGGCGGCCTTTTCCGGCGTCCGGGTGGCTGCCTACCGAATCGCTTTATTGGTAGGCAACGGCGCCCTGGTGGTGCTGGCCGGGATGGTTTCATGGGCGACCTGTTTTTTGACGGCCGGGGGGATCATGGCCGTTCTGGGTCTGCTTCATCATCTGCTCTTGCCGAAAGTCCCGACGCCGAGAAACGTTCTGAAGGTTTTGGTGGTCCGGGAGGCCTTTATGACCTATCTACGACAACCGCACATCGTGATGATTCTATCTTTTATTCTCCTATTTCGGGCCGGGGATGCGATGATGTTTGCGATGGCGACGCCGCTCTTGAGAGACCTGGGATATGACACCGCCGCGCGTGGGTTTTTATCCGGAACACTGGGCACCGTCACAAGCATCGCCGGCGCATTGTTCGGCGGCGTGATCATCAGCCGCATGGGATTGCGCCCCTGTTTTTTCCCTTTTACCCTCATCCAAAGTTTGGCGATTCCGGCGTACGCATGGATGGCTTACGTAAAACCCGGTTTGTTGGGGGTGAGTCTTGTGATCGCCTTCGAACAGGTGGCGGCCGGTCTCGGAACAGCGGCGCTTCTTGTCTTCTTAATGCAGCGTTGTCAACGTGAGTTTCAAGCCACTCACTTTGCGATCGGCTCTGCACTGATGTCCGTGCCGGCTACGCTGGCCGGAGGCGTCAGCGGCTTTGTGGCGGCCGGCGTAGGTTTTACCGTATTTTTTTTGATCGCCTTTGTGACCTCATGGCCCGGTGTGATTCTGGCCTGGCGTATGCCGGCCCGCGTGCATCACCGAGGATAATCTTATACGGGTCGATTCGCCTCTTTTCTTGACAGTTTTGCAGGGTTATGTGATAAGATCGGTTTTCACCTGTTGAGTCGGCAGAGGATGATTAACCCCTGGAGATGAAATGATCCGGATGACTACGCTCTTCATCGTATTTTTAATTATTCTTGGAACAGGCTGCGCCGTCCATTCTCCGGTAAATGACAGACAGGCCTTCTCGGTATCACCGTACCGTCCGCTCGACACGCTCACGGAGGGAACGATTCTGCATCTGCCGACCGGGATCGAGGTGACGAAAGAGCAGATGTTTCAGATCCTGTCGGGCGCGCGTGTCGTTTATGTGGGAGAGACCCATACCAATGTCAAAGACCATCAGGTCGAGTTGGAGATTTTAAAAGGCCTATCGGAACGCTTTCCCGGACGGGTGGCCGTGGGAATGGAGATGTTTCAGAGGCCGTCCCAAAAACAATTGGATCGATGGAGCCGGGGGGAACTGGACGAAAAGGCGTTTATGGACGAATGGCATGCCAATTGGGATCAGTCTTACACTTATTACCGGGACATTCTCCGTTATGTGCGCGACCGAAAGATTCCTTTGGTCGCGTTGAACGCATCCGAACGTCTCGTCCGAGCGGTCATGGAGAAGGGAACGAACGGATTGCCGGAGGACCTGAAGAAAGAGCTGCCCGAAATGGATCGCAATGATACCTACCACCGAGACTCGCTTGAAGCGGTTTTTGGGGGCCATGCCCATGGGAAGGAGGGTTTTGAGCGATTCTACCAGACGATGTTGATCTGGGACGAGACGATGGCCCAGACCGCGGCGACCTACCTGGCCGGTCCGGAAGGCCAGGGGAGAAAGATGGTGGTCTTCACCGGCGGATTTCATGTCAATTACGGTTTCGGAGTTCCGCGCAGGGCCTTCAAACGCCTTCCGGAACCGTACGCCATCGTGATGCCGTACACC
The DNA here is from genome assembly GCA_016201865.1 of Nitrospirota bacterium. Taxonomy (GTDB): domain Bacteria; phylum Nitrospirota; class Nitrospiria; order JACQBZ01; family JACQBZ01; genus JACQCA01. The sequence goes on along the minus strand of JACQCA010000023.1, from coordinate 28,316 downwards.
GCCAAGCTGCCGGAGAATCGAACAGAGCTTATCATGGATGTGAAACCGGTTTCGATCCCGCTTTACCTGGCCGACTTCGTCTGGGCCGTGGGTTACGAGGACCTGGAGGACCGGATTGTCCACCTGGGGGTTCAAATCGACGGAACCGAAAAAGGGGTGGCCGTTCGTAAGGTAATGCCGAGATCGACCGCATCCAAGATCGGCATTCTGGAAGGGGACATCATCGTCTCTTTCGACGGGCAGCCGATTATGAGACCGTTTGACCTGACCCATCTCATGAGCCTGAAACAGGCCGGCGACCGTGCCGATCTCCGGATCCGCCGTGGGGAACAGACGATTGATCTTGAGGCGCAGTTCGAATTGGAGAACAAGACTCAGTGAGATTTTAACCACGGGCCAACCCATAAAGGAGAAAATCATGGAGATGCATCAACTGAAAAATGAGGCTGCCGCAGCCGTAGCGGACGATCCGGCCGCGCGCGATCTGTTGCGAAAGGCCTTCGAGAAGACCTTGCGCTGGCCGCCGGATTTTAAGGGATTCACGGCCGACCTGATTTGCGAGGAAGGCGGACGCGTTTCTGAAGGCGGCGTCACGGTGAAATCGGCGCGTGAGGCGACGGTTCAGTTAAAAGAAGATGATCTGCGGAAATGGGTCGAAGGCCAGGTCGGCATGATGGCGGTTCACCGCAGCCCGCGTTCCTTTGAAGAATCAGATGGGAAATATTCCCTCGTTTTGGGAGAGGAGGATCATCATCCGATGGGCCGTCTGCTGATCATCCATGGCGACGGGATGAATTCCCGGTACCGGATTAAAGACGACCGGATCACGCAAATCAACCGCAGCATGGAACGGGTCAAGTTTACAATCAATGTCGAGGACAGTCTGACCACACCGGATGGAAAGGCCTTGACCACCCGTTACACGGTTTTCTATTTCTCACCCGCAGACGGCGCGTTGAGACAGGTTGAAACCTATGCGGATAGCCATGCCGTCGTGAACGGTATCTACCTTCCGGGCATCCGACGGGTTAGCTTCAATGAAAACGGGGAGGTGATCACGCGTCGGATGCGTTTTGAGCATCACCGACTCCTGTAGCGCCGCCCGGACGGGCCCAGATATAATCATCGGCGGTGCAAGCCCCCTATAAATTGTGGATGGGCCTTGATTTGCGCCTACCTGTTGTGCTATTCTTAAATCCGTTTTGAAGAGAACCTCATTCATACTGTCTTGTTTTAACACAATTCCAATACCACTCTTATCCCTGTTAATCGCATGATTGGGAAAGGTCCGGCCATGATTCAAGAACGCGCCATAGCTTACTTTTCGATGGAAATCGCCCTTTATAATGGGATCCCAACCTACAGCGGCGGCCTGGGGATCTTGGCGGGCGATCTGCTCAAATCGGCGGCCGATCTGAATGTCCCGATTGTGGCGGTGACACTGCTCCACGAAAAGGGATACTTCCACCAGAAGCTGGATGAACACGGGAATCAATTAGAGGAGTCCGTAGATTGGGATCCGCGGGATTTCCTTGAGCCCCTTCAGGCCGTGGCCAAGGTTGAGATTGAGAATCGCTCGGTTAAGATTCGGGCCTGGAAGTACGAATTGCGCGGAAATCGGGGATTCACGGTTCCCGTCTATTTTTTAGATGCCAATATGGATGATAACGATCCGCGCGACCGCTCACTGACCGGCAACCTGTACGGTGGCGACTCACGATACCGGTTGTGTCAGGAGGTGATTTTGGGCATGGGCGGTATCCGGATGCTCCGGGAGTTGGGCTACCATGCGATCAAGAAATACCATATCAATGAAGGCCATGCCAGCCTGCTGATCTTGGACCTCCTCAATGAGGCGCGTCGAAGACTCGATAAGCGGGAGACGGATCCCGAGACGATCGAGTCGGTCCGGCGTCAATGCGTCTTTACCACACATACTCCGGTAGCGGCCGGGCATGACCGCTTCCCTCCGGACCTCGCACGATCCATTCTGGGGGAGCGGGAGATCCTTCATCTAAACGGTTTTCACGGCAGTGACGGTCTCGACATGACCCGACTTGCGCTCCACCTGAGCGGTTACATCAACGGCGTAGCCCGGAAGCACGGCGATGTGGCCCGCGCCATGTTCCCGGGCCATCCGATTCAGTTCATCACCAACGGGGTCCATTCCGTCACCTGGACCTCCGAGCCTTTCCAAAAACTTTTCGACCACTACCTTCCCGGCTGGAGACAGGACAGTTTCATGCTTCGACATGCGCTGGGCATCCCCAAAGAGGCGGTTTGGGCTGCCCATCTCGAAGCCAAACAGGCGCTTCTGGACCTCGTCAACCATAAAGAGAAGGCGGGCATGGACGTCCCGGTCTTCACGATCGGCTTCGCACGGCGGGCCGCGGTCTACAAGCGGGCGGATCTGCTCTTTCACGATATCGCAGGATTGAAGAAGATCGCGACGGAGGTGGGCCCCTTCCAAATCATCTATGCCGGAAAGGCCCATCCCCAGGATCATGAGGCGAAGGCGATTATCACAAAGATATTCCAGTCACAGTGGGCGCTCAAAAACCATATCAAGATGATTTATCTTTCCAACTACGATATGGAGATGGGGAAACTGATCACGTCCGGTGTGGATCTCTGGCTTAACACGCCGATCAGTCCACTGGAGGCCTCCGGAACAAGCGGGATGAAGGCCTGCCACAACGGCGTTCCGCAATTGAGTGTCCTGGACGGCTGGTGGGCGGAGGGCCACATGGAGGGGGTGACCGGTTGGGCCATCGCCGAGGACGGTAAGCCAACGGAAGGGGATGACCGGAATCGGGATGCGGCCAATCTCTACCATAAGCTGGAGCATGTCGTCATCCCGATGTTCTACCGGGACCGAGAGAGGTATATCAATATCATGAAACACAGCATCGCGTTGAACGCCTCCTTCTTCAACACACAGCGCATGGTCCAGGAGTACGTCACGAACGCTTACCTGTCGCTTTAGTAGAAACCCTTCGCCTGTTGGGCCCGTTCGGTAATCATCCGGGCGGGAGAGAAGCGACTTCCGGCCGATCCGGTATAACGGTCGAGCCGCTCTTTAATCATGGACAGGCCAATCTTATCGTAATACTTTAATAATCCACCTCTAAATGGCGGAAAACCGGCGCCCATAATAAGTCCTAAATCAACATCGCCGGGACCTTCAACCACTCCCTTTTCAAGACACCATGCGGCCGTGTTGATCATGATCAGCATCAGACGCTCCGTGATCTCTTGATCGTTGATATCGGAGCGGGGAGACATGTCGCGCTCTTTCCTCACGGCGGCCAAGACGGCCTCTAATTCGGGGTTGCCGTGCTTTTGTCGCCCTTCATACCGATAAAAACCTCGCCCCGTCTTTTTTCCAAGCCGTCCGGCCTCAAATAACCGGTCGCCGATATGCGACTGTTGTTCCGAATCAAGATGCAGCGCCGCCCGGATCGTTTCGGCGGTGTGATGGGCAATATCCAGCCCAACCACATCCATCATCGTAAACGGCCCCATCGGCATTCCGAAGACCTCCATCGCGCGGTCGACCCCCTCCACCGGGGCCCCTTCTTCCAAAAGCAGGCCGGCTTCATTTGCATAGGCCATCAGAATCCGGTTGACCAGGAAACCCGGGCTGTCGGATACAATCAGCGGTGTCTTTCCGATCTGTTTGACAAAGGCCACGCCGGCCGCGAGTGTTTCGTTCGATGTCTGTTTTCCTTTGACCAGTTCGACCAAAGGCATCTGTGAAACCGGGTTGAAGAAATGCAGTCCCAACACGCGATCCGGCCGCCTCGATGCCTCGGCCATCGTTGTGACCGAGAGAGCGGAGGTGTTTGTGGCAAAGATCGCGCGGTCGCCCGCGACCTCCTGGAGTTCGCGGATGACCCGCTGTTTCACCTCCATTTTTTCGGCCACCGCCTCGATGATCAGATCACAGGTCGAAAACCCGGAATAACCCGTCGTGGCCGAGAGGAGACGCATCCGGTCTTCTTTTTCTTCCGGGCGCATCCGTTTACGGGAGACGAGTTTTTCAAACAACCCGTTGATGTTCTTGATCCCCTTGGCGATCGCTTCTTCATTGAGATCCCGCAGCCGAACCTGAAATTCGTGCTGGAGGAGCCATTGAGCGATCCCGGAACCCATCGCACCCGCACCCAGGATGCCGGTCTTTCGGATCTTCGGAATTGTTTCGGCGCCCTTCATCTCTTTTGAAAGTTTCCCGGCATGCGTCCTTAATGAGAAGACGTGCAAAAGGTTTTGCGTCACGTCCTCGCGGATCAGCACGTTCATGGCCTCCTGTTCAAGATGGAGCGCCCGGTCGATCGGTTTCGCCATCCCCGCTTGAACCACCTCGATGATTTTTAGATGGGCAGGATAGCGGTTTTTTGTAAGCTTCATGACGTTCTTGCGGGCCTGTTGAAAGACAACAGCCCTTCCCAAAGCGGTCCGGTTCAAGAAGCGCGTCATAAGCCCGTTCTGAGCGCGCATGCGCGCCGATCCGATTTTTCGATCCATGGAGTCGCCCGAGGATAGAATTTCGTACAGAAACCGGTCGGCCTGCGTAGGAACCTCTTTCGAGGTGATGACCCGATCCACTAGGCCGATCCGCTCGGCCCGCCTCGCGTCCAGCTGCTTTCCCGTCAACAGCAGATCCAGCGAGGCCGAAAGGCCGATCAGGTGGGGAAGCCGCGTCGTTCCGCCCCAGGCCGGAAGAATGCCGAGCAGAACCTCCGGAAGCCCAATGCGTGTTTTTCGGTAATCCGATGCCAGACGATAACGACAGGCCAGCGCTAATTCCAACCCGCCGCCCAAACAGGCGCCGTGGACGGCGGCCAACGTGGGAACGGAAATTTCGGCGATCCTTTGATAGACGGTCCGGCCCTGGTCCACGAAGGCCAGCGTCGCGTCGAGATCGTTCAGAAATTTCCGGACATCAATCTCGGCTCCGCCGATGAAATGATCCAATTTGCGGCTTAGAAAAACAACGCCTTTAACGCGTGGATCGGAACGAATCGAGTCCACGGCGGTCGAAAGCTCCATGAGAACGTCGGGCGATATCAGGTTGACCGTTTTACCGGCGACATCGAACTCGACATGGCAGAGACCATGTTCGTTTACGGACAGATGGATGTTTTTCTCCGCGGTCACAGCCGATTATCTCCTCTCAACCACGAAGGCCGCGCCCTGTCCGCCGCCGACGCAGAGCGTGACCAGACCGATGGATTGGCTCCTCCGCCGGAGTTCATAGAGAATCGTCAGCATCAGGCGGGCGCCCGAGGCGCCGAGGGGGTGTCCCAGCGCGATCGCGCCGCCGTTTACGTTGAGCCGTGCACGATCGATCTCGCCGATCGGCTCGGAACGGCCGAGCTGCTCCTGTGCAAACTTCTTGGAGGGAAAGGCCTTCTCATTTGCGATCACCTGCGCCGCGAAGGCCTCGTTCATCTCGATCAGTTCGATATCGGAGAGCTTCATCCCGGCCCGGTCCAGGGCCTTTGGGGCGGCAAAGGACGGGCCCAGTCCCATCCGCGCCGGGTCCAGGCCGGCATAGGCATAAGAACGGACGCGTCCGAGCGGTTTGTACCCCATCGCGCGGGCCTTCTCTTCATTCATGATCAGCAGCGCGGCGGCGCCGTCCGTAAGCGGGGAGGCATTTCCGGCCGTGACCGAGCCGTTGCGGCGATCAAAGACCGGTTTTAAACGGGCCAGGTCTTCGATTTTTTGATTCTCGCGCGGCCCGGCATCATTCTTGGCGACGTTATCATAGTAGGGAGGGAGATAGACCGGAACGATCTCTTCGGCCAGTTGCGGACGCGCCGCGACGGCCCTCTGATGACTCATCAAAGCAAAGGTGTCCTGTTCCTCGCGCGTGATCCCGAACTCTTTGGCGAGCACCTCGGCCGTATCGCCCATCCGCATTCCGTTGAGCGGATCGGTCTGGCTGATGATGTTCGGCTTGAGATCACGGAGACGAATCGAGGCAAACTTCACGATCTTTTGGACGAGCGTTTTGGCCTTCGAGGTTTCCATCAGCAGTTCGGTCAGCCGCTTGCCGTAATAGAAGATCGGGATCGTGCTCATCGACTCGACGCCTGCGGCGACAATCACATCCGCCATGCCGGCCCGGACCTTTTCGATTGCGCTTCCGATCGCCTCCAAGCCCGAGGCGCAGTTCCGGTTCACGGTATAGGCCGGGACACGGGGAGGGAGACCGGCGCGTTGCGAAATAATCCGTGAGACATTGGCCGTGTCCACCATCTGGCTGACCGTCCCAATGATCACTTCATCCACCGTGTTCAGGTCCAGGCCGGTCTTCTCCAATAGTTCATGGACGGCCAACCGTCCCAATTCTTCGGCCGGAATGTCTTTGAAAACCGTCCCGGACTTTGCGAACGGCGTGCGGACGCCATCAATGATCACCGCTTCAGCCATGCAATACCTCTGATAAGTAAGACCATTATACTCCAGTCCGAATCCATCGACAAGAGCGATACTTTATATAAATTACAGGATGGATATGAAGACTTGACAATATAAAAAAATCTGTTAGAATAGCAAAACCAGTTCGGTTTAACTGTAATCAATAGGTTCTATTACCTTTGCTCAGAGCAAACCCATCGAAAGATGGGGACGCAGTGCAACGGGGCTAAATTCCGAATCCGGGACATGCCCGCCGAGCCGCCAGAGGAAATCCTTTGGCGGCTTTTTTTGTTTAATTTTTTTGTTTAAATGGAGGGAAAACAACATGATTCGAGATCTCATCAGAAAACCGGGCTCTGTTGCTTTAATCATGATTGTCGGCATCATGATCTTTGGGACGGTCCTTTTGTCCTATGAAACGGCTGATTCACAAACAAAAGGCGGATTCCTAAATAAATCTGCTGAGAGCGAACTCCCCGTGAGCTTTAATCATGATGCGACATCGTTTCCGCTGCTTGGTGCGCATCGAGGGCTGAAATGTTCCCTGTGTCATTTGGGAGGGCAGTATAAAAGCGCCCCAAGAACCTGTGAAAATTGCCATAATGATCAGATCGCTTATGGGAAATCCAAGAATCATATAATGACGACTCAGAGCTGTAATCTCTGTCATTCCGTGTCTGCCTGGTCTCCTTCAACCTTCGATCATAAGATGATTTTAGCAACCGGCCAATGCTCCACCTGCCACAACGACCAGAAGGCAAAAGGCAAGCCGCAGAACCATATCACCACCAGAGCGCAGTGTGACACCTGTCATAAAATGACCGGCTGGACCCCGGCCACTTTTGTTCATGACGCCAAAACCGCCGGCCAGTGCTCCACCTGTCACAATGGAGAAATGGCGAAAGGGAAGCCATCCAATCATATGGGAACGTCATCGGAGTGCAACCTGTGTCATGCCGGAACGACTACTAAGCGGATTAGCGCCGAAAAGCGACGTGGTTCATAACAACCTGACTGGGCAAGACTGCAGCAGCTGTCACTCCGGCACCACCTCGTTTACCACCGTCAAGATGAATCACTCGGGGATTGTCCCCTTCTGTTCAACCTGCCATTACCAGGGAAATGCAGTGGGAGCGGTTTACAAGCCATCCAATCATATGGGAAGCGGATTAGCGCCGAAAAGCGACGTGGTTCATAACAACCTGACTGGGCAAGACTGCAGCAGCTGTCACTCCGGCACCACCTCGTTTACCACCGTCAAGATGAATCACTCGGGGATTGTCCCCTTCTGTTCAACCTGCCACTACAGCGGGAATAATGTGGGAGCGGTTTCCAAGCCATCCAATCATATCAGCACCCTGTCACAGTGCGACACCTGTCACAAGACGACCGGATGGATCCCGGCGATCCTGGTAAATCATAATAATCCGAGATTAATCGGCGCCCATAGCACCCTGGAATGTAAGGCCTGTCACCCCCAATTGCCCCCCTCGGTTTTTTATCGGGACGGAACAATGTATGGTTTCTGCGCGAACTGCCATACGAGAGACTATAAGCTCTCCGAGGGGGCTCATAAGAACGCCTGTCCCACCTGTGGGACTTCGCTGACTGATGCCTTGCGAACCAATGCGATGTGCGCCAATTGTCATAAGCATTCAGACTATAGAGGATTCTAATAATCCACGCAATCCCTGCCTGACTGCCGGCAGGCAGGGATTGGAGAGCTTCAAAAAGAGGTGACAGATTTAAAATCTGGCTCCAGCCGGAGGGGGCGACGCGAGCTCCTACAATAGGAATTGACCAGGTGATTTGAGATTGGATGTCTGGATATCCTTAGTCATTACGTTCTATTGGGGGATAGATCGACTTGACAGCGTAATAAAATCTGTTAAAGTAGTCAATAGTGGTATGATTTAGTCTTAATGAATCAGTTCCATCACCTTTGCTCAGAGCAAACCCATCGAAAGATGGGGACGCAGTGCAACGGGGCTAAATCCTAAAGAGGTGATATGCCCGCCGAGCCGCCAAAGGAGTCCTTTGGTGGCTTTTTTCTGAGCCTGGAGGAAGGAGACCATGCCATTCATCATGAGGAGAGCCGGCTCTGCCGTCTTATTGGCCGCGGCCGGCATCAGTATTATTTTAGGGATGACTCTGCTCATTTATCGCGTGATCGGGTCTGAGGCGAGAGGTGAATCCCAAAGAGTTGCAGCATCCAGTGAATTGTTCGATAACTTTAACCACGACGCAACCTCTTTTCCACTTCTGGGGGCCCATAAAAGATTGAACTGCTCCCAGTGCCATTTAGGAGGACAGTATAAGGGCGTTCCGAATACCTGTGAAACTTGTCACAACGGTCAGGTTGCGTACGGAAGGCCTTCAAATCATGTCATGACCACACAGCGCTGCGATGAATGCCATACCGTATCTGCTTGGTCTCCCGCAGTATTTCGCCATGATGCAAGCGCAACCGGCCAATGCTCCACCTGTCACAACGGGCAGAAGGCAACGGGAAAACCATCTAACCATATCACCACAACCTCGCAGTGCGACACGTGTCATAAGACGACCGGATGGGTCCCGGCAACCTATATTCATGATGCCAGTGCCACCGGCCAATGCTCCACCTGTCACAACGGCCAGAAGGCGACGGGGAAACCGTCCAACCACATCACCACCACATCGCAATGCGATACGTGCCATAAGACGACCGGATGGGTCCCGGCCATCTATATTCATGATGCCAGTGCAACCGGCCAATGCTCCACCTGTCATAACAGCCAGAAGGCGACGGGAAAACCGCAGGGTCATCTCGTCACAACCCTTCAATGCGACACATGTCATAAAACGATCGGCTGGATCCCGGCAACACTGGTAAACCATGATAATCCAAAATTAATCGGTGCCCACAGTGTACTTCCTTGTTCGGCATGTCATCCCCAAACGGTTCCCGCGGCTCTTTTTCGGGATGGCACACAGTATGGTTTCTGCGCAAACTGCCATACCCGTGACTATAAATATCCCGGGCCGGATGCGCATAAGATTAATCCGGCAACCAAGCAGCCGTTTACCTCCATGGCAGACTCCTTGCAAGCTAATGCGATGTGCGCGAACTGTCACAGGCATGCTGATTACAAACAATTTTAATTATCCACAACGACGATGGGCATGCATTCTTGTACGACTAACGACCTCTTTGATCGTGCTATCCTTTTTTTTAACGGAGTCCGGCTGTTCATTAAGCAAAAACAACTCTATGCTCAAACCGGACGGGGGTCATTCGGCCACACTCACAGAAGGGATAGAGGCCTTTCGGAACGGCAATCTGGAAAAATCCAAATCGGCATTCAATAAAATCATTGATACGCAAAGAGGGTCCCCCGAGCTGGAAGAAGCCCAATGGTATCTTGCACAGATTGCGGAAAAACAGGGAAAACGAAATGAGGCGCAACAACAATATAACTTCTTCTTAAAAAATTATCCATCGAGCCCACATACAACCGAAACCAAGAAGAGATTGTCTGCTTTAACAAAAACGTTGGCCTTCACGAGCAACAGCCCCTCCGCAAAAGAGCCGCCCGCGCCGATTGTGCGGGATCTACCATTACGGCGACCGGCCGAAACCTCACGATTCGGTAAATTGGCCGGCGGGTTGACGACCGAATACGTCTATGATCTTCAGACCTCGCCAAAACTCTCGACCCCGGTCCAAAGCCGCTTGAGCGAGTTCTTGGATCTCCGTTGGAAAAGACCGGCGGCCGGGGATATTAAAATTTACCTATCGGGAATGTATTCGCATAATTACCTGGATTCTGAAGACACAAGATACCGGCTATCAAAACTGTATGCCGAATGGAATGACCCGCGATCCGTCTTGGATATTCGACTCGGGCGCCAACCGGCATCGGGGAATACGCTGTTCACTCGTTTTGACGGTATTGCCGTTGCCGTCCGGCCCTTCAATACACTCGGTTTCAATTCGAGCGTCGGGTATCCCGTCAACACCTTTGATAAAAATAAAATCCGCATCCAACATGATCGCCTCTTTTACGACTCTTACCTCTCGCTTTATGACTTCTATCATCTTGGAGGAAAAATCTATTATACGGAGGAATTCGAGTCAATCCCGAGTTTAGACATCAGCTTTTTAACGCGCAGGGCTGTCGGAATAAATGGGTACTGGTTGAATGAACCCCTTAACATTTCATCCATTGTGGACTACGACCTGGATTTTAAAAAATTTAATGATGAATTACTCAGCCTGGAGTACCGCTACTCGATTGTTCTGTATTCCGTCGCTGTCGAATATCGAAAAAACCCGTTTTTGGACTATCACACGGCGTTGCTGGATCCTTCCCTGTCGGCGGCCGACCCGCCGATCACGTCACTGGATGTCCTGCGACAAACGCTGACTCGGAAGGATATCCAAAACTTGGCCCTGGACAACACCACGGATTCCCGGGAACTCCGGCTGGGCACAACGATCGATTTCACGAAGGTTTGGCGCGGCGACTTCCGGTACTCACACGTCATCGGTGAGGCCATTGATTTTATCGATGGGAAGATAGGAAAGAGATCCGACCGCTACTCGGTTTTTTTTAGCGAGCGGAACGGGCTTAAATGGTCCGAGAGTTGGACAGTTCTTTTTCTCTACCTGCCGGCGACCGATTTTAAGACAACGACAGTGACCAGCACTTTCTCAAAATTTTGGGGCATCGGCACCCAGGCGTCGTTGCGGTGTCGTTGGGAACGCATCGAATTTATCACAACGGACAGCCGATCCATGCGGTGGATCCCCGGATTCACGCTGAGTTATTCTTTCACAAACGGCACTTCGATCGGCCTCGATGCGGACTATTCGATTGACAAGAACATCACGGCCGGCGACACACAGAAGACCGTGGAAACCCGAACCACGGTCACCATTCCATTTTGAGGTTTTAAAATTTCAAAGACAGGATCGGTTGATTTAGACCGGATAGTATTATACACTTCGCCGTCGAAGAGATCGATGGAAAAAAGAGCGGAATCCAAGCTGGTTTTACTCGTTTTAGGATGCGGTCTGGCGATCGTCTTGCCGATCTATTTCTCATGGCATCCCTATTCCCCGAAATCGTTTGTCGCGCTTCTACTCGGGATCATCGGCTCCGTGATGATGGTGTTCGGCGCCCTTTTGTATGCCTTAAGAAAAAGGATCAAGGTGTTAAGAAGCCTGGGCAAAATGAGCGTCTGGTTGGATGTCCACATTACGCTTTGCATTCTCGGGCCGTTGTTGGTCGTGTATCACACCGGCTTTATGGTCAAATCTCCCAACGCAGCCATTGCATTTTATGTGATGTTGATCGTCGTGGCCAGCGGCGTGATCGGTCGATACATCTACCGGCATTTTCAGTTCTCCCTCTCAGGAGAGCGTGCGACATTAAAAGAGATCACTCAGGAAATTGATCAACTGGACCAGCAAATCTCCCAGCGTTTTTCCGAATCACAAACGATCCTTGGAACAATCCGAATATTTTTTGAGCTTCGAGATAAGCAAAAATCTCACGGACCCCTGAGATCATTCTTCTTGATGGTTCGATTAGACCGGCTGGAGAAAAAACTCAAGCGTCAGATCGGCCGGCTTCTCCGACAACAAGGCGGGATGCCGGCCTTTAACAAAATGGAGAATCAGGGCTCGTTTGAGACCGTTCTGATAAAACGGATCAATCTTGAGAAAAAAATATCGGCTCTCGAAACAACGACAAAACTGTTCGCTTACTGGCACAAGCTTCATGTTCCGTTCATTTGGATTCTCGCCTTTACGTTGATCGTTCATATTGCCGCCGTATTAATATTTTAGAAGCGTTGTTCAGACTGTGTAGAGAAGCCTGATGTGGAAAAGATCCGGCCCGGCTGTTTTGATATTTCTGCTCACAACCTGGGGAATCGCAGACGCCCTTGATATCTTGAAGGGAGTGATGCCCGGTGACGTATCCAGGCTTCATGAGAAATATGAGGGTCAATGTCTGGACTGTCACAATCTCGTCCAGAAGGTTTTTTTTGATAAATGTCTTGCGTGCCACAAGGAAGTTAAAGGCGACGTTGAACAAAAGATCGGCTTTCACGGAAGCATCGACGCCGCCCGCTGCGAGACCTGTCACACGGAGCATAAGGGGCGTGAGGCCAATCTGATTCAGTTTGATTCAGGGCATTTCGACCATAAAAAAACCAAATTTGAACTGACCGGAAAGCATCAAACCGCAAAATGCGACGGATGCCACCAAAAACCGAAATTCCGCGATACGCTTCACGACTGCCATTCCTGTCATCTCAAAGAAGATAAGCACAAGGGAGCGTTGGGAAAGAGCTGCGAGCGCTGTCATAATTCGGATGCCTGGTCCAAGATCAGTTTCGACCACACGAAGACGAAATTTCCGCTGGAAGGAAAACACCGTCCGGTGGCGTGTGAAAAATGCCACGCCTCGGACAATTTCAAGTCCACGCCCATCGCCTGCGTGGGGTGCCATCTCAAAAAGGATAAGCACAAGGGGACTCTCGGCAAGCAGTGCGAGAGCTGTCATACGGCAAAGGATTGGAAGGAGATCCTCTTTGACCATGACAAGACCCGATTTAAATTGGAGGGAAGCCATCAAAAGGTTGACTGTCTCAAGTGTCATAAAACCTCTCAGCTGCGGGAAACGCCGAAGACCTGCATTGAATGCCATAAAAAAGTGGACCGGCATAAGGGCATTCTCGGACCTGAATGCTCGCAATGTCACACGGTCAAGGACTGGAAGGAGATCCTGTTCGACCATGATAAAACCCGGTTTGCCTTAATCGGAAAGCATCAGAAAACGGATTGCCTGAAGTGTCATACAACTGCCGCATTGAAAACCACACCCAAGACCTGCGTTGAATGCCATAAAAAGGAGGATAAGCACAAGGGTAAACTGGGGAAGGAGTGCGACCGTTGCCATACGGCCGAGAATTGGAAGCGAATCCGATTCGACCATTCAAAAACGGAGTATCCGCTCACGGGAAAGCATGTGGATGTTTCCTGTGCGAAATGCCACGTTAAGGAACCCTACAAGATTCCGACTCAATGCTCCACCTGTCATCAGAAGGATGATAAACACAAGGGGAAATTGGGCGATGCCTGCGAGAAGTGTCATACGGAAAAGGCCTGGAAGGACGTTCAGAAGTTCGATCATCAAAAAACGAGTTTTCCGCTCCTGGACAAACATAAGGATGTCCGCTGTTCGGACTGTCATAAGACGCCGCTTTTCAAGGACACCTCATCCGTGTGCAATGACTGTCACATCAAAGACGACTACCACAAAGGACATTTCGGTAAAAAATGCGAAGCCTGCCATACCGCAAAGACCTGGAAACGGGACGACTTTGATCATTCAAAGGAAACCGGCTATGCGCTTGTGCAAAAACATCTCGGCTTGAAATGCGAACAATGTCACATCAAGCAGCTCTATGTTCAGAAAACCTCGCGCATGTGCGTCGCGTGCCATCGAAAGGACGACTATCATGAAGGCGAACTGGGAGAACGCTGCGAGATATGCCACAGCGAGGCCGGATTTAAATTGATCAAGAGAATCTCTTTCGGGAAAAATCGCCCCGACCTCAAAATCCCGCCGGAACTATGACCGCTTTTGAACAGGGGCCGTGATCTTCTTTCAGATCGCTCTACGATGCACCAAAAATAATTCCTGTCGTTTTCATGGATACTCCTTTACTTGACCCGCGTACCAAGGCTGACCGGCTCGGCGAACGTCGCCAGCGCCTCGACCTCTTTCTCTCCGGCGGCCAGGATCATCCCTCGGGATTCGATCCCGCGGATCACGGCCGGTTTTAAATTGGCGACCAGAACGACCGATTTCCCGATGAGTTGGTCGGGGGCATACTTTGCGGCGATGCCGGCCACGACCTGACGTGTGTCGGTTCCGATATCGACCGAAAGTTTCAATAGCTTGTCGGCGCCGGCCACCTTCTCGGCCGTGACGACGCGGCCGACGCGAAGCTCCAGCTTGCGGAAGTCGTCAATCGTGATTAAAGAGGGTTCGGTTTGGGTGGATTCCATTCGGTTCTCCTTTGAAGGCGTCGCGGAAGCGACGGTTTCCTGCTTTATAACGGCGGCGGGCGGTTCCATCCGGGGGAAAAGCGGTTTTCCTTTTTGAACGGGTCGGCCCGGTTTGAGTTTGCCCCATTGATAATCCTGCGGCTTCAGCGCATGATCGAGTTGCGCTGTCGAGCCGATCTCCGTGATCATGCGTTGTGCCGTCATCGGCATGAAGGGAAAAAGATGGATCGCGAGGATTCGCATCGTCTCGGCCAGATGATACAGCACCGTGTCCAGTCGGGGACGTTTCTTGGGGTCCTTGGCCATATCCCACGGGGCGTTCTGCTCGACGTATCGGTTGGCGAAGTCCACGAGCATCCAGATTTCTCGCAGCGCGCGATGGAACGCGAACCGGTCCATCTCCCGTCCGACCGTCCGATAGAGCGCCTTGGCCCGCGCAGCCATCCGTCGGTCACCCATCTTGACCGCTTTGGGATGCGGCTTTGGAACCGCGCCGCCGGAATACCGTTCGATCATTGTGAGCGTACGGGAGAACAGATTGCCCAGATCGTTCGCTAGCTCGCTGTTGTACCGGGCCGTCAATGCCGACTTCGAAAAATCGCCGTCCTGCCCGAAGGGAACCTCGCGAAGGAGAAAATACCGGAAGGCGTCCGTCCCGTATTCATCCGCCATCGCGTTGGGATCCACCACGTTGCCGCGGCTTTTCGACATCTTCTCTCCGTTGACCGTCCACCAGCCGTGCGCGAACAGTGTTTTCGGAAGTTCGAGCCCGAGCGCCATCAGGAGCGTGGACCAGTAGACGGCATGAGTCGTTAAAATATCCTTTCCGACCAAATGGACATCGGCCGGCCACCATTTTTTAAACCGCCGGTTGTCGGAGCTGTAGCCGGGGATCGAGATATAATTCACCAGCGCGTCCACCCAGACGTACGTGACGTAATCCGGATCAAACGGGAAGGGGATTCCCCAGGAGAGACGGGCGCGCGGGCGGGAAATGCAGAGGTCTTCAAGCGGACGCTCTAGAAATCCGATCACCTCGTTTCGCCGGCCGTCGGGCCGAATGAATTCGGGATGCTTCCGGATGTGTTGAATCAGCCGTTCTTGATAGGCGCTCATCTTGAAAAAATAGTTCGATTCCGAGATATGCTCCACCGGCCGGCCGCATTCGGGGCATTTCCCATCGACGACGTCCTCTCCGGCCCAGAAGCGTTCATCCGGCAGGCAGTACCAGCCTTCATAGGAAGCCTGATAGAGGACGTTACGATCCTTCAATTCCCGAAGGACGTACTGAACGACCCGTTTGTGGCGTTCTTCCGTCGTACGGACGAAGTCGCTGTTCGAGATCGTCAGTCGCTTCCAGAGTTCCTTAAAGGCCACGACCATCCGGTCGGCATGTGCCTGAGGATCCAGCCCCTGTTTGACGGCCGCCTGCTGGACTTTCTGTCCGTGCTCGTCCGTCCCGGTCAGGAGAAAGGTTTCATAGCCCCGGAGCTGTTTGTATCGCGCGAGGACATCGGCCGCGATGGTGGTGTAAGCATGTCCGATATGAGGAACGTCGTTGACGTAGTAGATCGGCGTCGTGATATAAAACATTTTGCGTTTATGCGGGTTTTTTTTCCTGGCCGATGGTTTCATGTCCGGATGAAGATTGTTTACTTTAGTTTAGTTTGGTTTTAAGCCCGGGGCCGGTTCCCGGACAACCGCGTCTCGAAGTTCCAGAAGCACCGTCTCCAGCACCAGCGCGTGGTTGATGTTCCGGGGCGCGGCCCGTTTCAATAGATGGATCAGCGTCAACGCTTCTAAAATCTGATCCGTCGATACGGTGCGACTCCAGGCCGAGATCCGGTCGTGGATGTCCTGATTGATCAGAAGCGACGGTTCGGGCAAATGTCGGCCGATCAGAACGTCGCGGAGCCAGATCTCGATCGTGTCCAGCGTTTTGGAGAGCTGCTCTTGAGTGGCGGCCAGGTCTTCCGGCTCGTTGAACAGGTCGGATGGATTGCCGAGACGCTCCGGCGCCAAGGCCTCCAAGACCCGATCCCGTTCGCGCCTCAACACGGCCGGATCGGCCTCGGCCGCGATCCCGATCCTCCCGAGGGACAGCGCGGCCAGGAGCTGCGCCTCGGTCGGGGCAATCGCTCGATGTTTTTGGAGCCACGGCAGCAGGTCTTGTTGAGACGGCGGATGAAATCGGACGGCATGGCAACGGGACCGTATCGTCGGCAGCAAGGCCTGCGGTCGGGCCGTGATCAGGATGAGAACGCTGTGATCGGGAGGCTCCTCCAGGGTTTTCAGAAACCGGTTGGCCGCCTCGGGATTTAAAGCGTCGGCATCATCGATGACGCACCATTTCCGGGTGCCGATCAAGGATTTGTAGGAGAGGGCGTCTTGGACTTCCCTGATCTGATCGATTTTGATCTGAGCCCCGTCCGGCCGAATGAGACGGATGTCCGGGTGGCTGCCGGAGTCGATGGCACGGCAGGAGCGGCAACAATTACAGGAGGTCGGCGCGGGCCGTCCGGAAGACTGGTCGAACGGCGGGTCGGCGCACAGACCCGTTTTTGCAAAGGCCACGGCCGTCATGAATTTCCCGATATGGGCTTCCCCATGGAATACGTAGGCGTGAGCCACGCGGCCGCTTGCGAGCGCGGCCTTCAGAATGGCTTTGGGATGGGCATGTCCCAGGATCATTTCAAAGGACGTCTCAAGCGACACGAGTCTTCCCCTTGTTCTGTTTTACCGCCGTCCGGCAACGGAGATGTTGCTCGACGACGGCCTGAATCTCGCCGGCCACGGCCTCTTTTTCCTGAGCGGCCGCCACGACCTTGATGCGGTCCGGTTCCGTCTCGGCCAATCGAAGGTAACCGGCACGAACCCGTTTGTGAAATTCCAGCTGTTCGCGGTCCATGCGGTCGCATTTTCCGCGATTCCGGACGCGGTCCAATCCCAAACGGACATCCAGATCCAACAGCAACGTCAGGTCCGGCGAAAGACCCTTGGCGGCATACTTCACCGCGGTTCGCACGGTTTTCATATCCAACCGCCGTCCGAAACCCTGGTAGGCCAGCGTCGCGTCCGAGAATCGGTCGCATAAGACGACCTTCCCTTTTTGCAGCGCCGGAAAGACGGCCTCCTCGAGATGCTGGCTTCGGCCGGCCAGATAGAGAAAGAGCTCGGCCCGCGGATCCAATCCGTGGTTCTTGACGCTCAAGAGGACCTTCCGGATCTGCTCGCCGAATCCGGTTCCGCCGGGTTCGCGCGTTTTTAGAACGTCATACCCGCGCCGGATCAGATACCGAGCCAAAATATTGATCTGCGTGCTTTTCCCGCTGCCTTCCGTGCCCTCAAACGTGATGAAGAAACCGCGCATCATAAAATTGTGACAAGGTTCCGGCAGGGACAGGATGCATCCTGCCCGAGAGAATTAGATTGATCGGGACGTCATCCATGACGCCCCTACTTCAGCATGATCAGATGATCGTCCTCTCGGTTGGGGTAGGGGACCGACGAGAGCAAAAGGACCTGCCTATTTTGTGCGATTTCCCGCAAAATGTCCAGCGTCTTCCGCTGACGCAGGGGATCCAGGACGGACAGCGGATTATCAAGGATGAATGGAAAAGGATACGCCTCGGCCAGGATCCGGCTGACGGCGAATTGATGGACCAGATGGTACAGATCCTGTTCCCCGGAACTCAGGGCGTCCCATGAAACGGCCGTTTGGGCGGGGGACGACAAGACCGGCATCAGTTCCTCGTTCAATCCGATCCCGCTCTCGACCGGACCGCCCATCTTCCCGATGAGCCGGATCATCTCGGTTTGAAGTTCGGCGCGATGTTTTAGGAGCGCCGATCGCACGGAATCCGCCAGGAGCCCGGACCGGAATTGAGCGGATAGAATATCATTACCCGCGTCCGGGAGATTCAACGAATACCGGTCGTCCGGTCCGGCAACCTTCAGCAGAGGATCCGGATTCGGTTTCGAATCCGTCGCGGGCGACGTCAAGAGTTCCCGTTCCAAGATCCGAACCTCTTCCTGGATCATGTAGAGGTCCGACGGCAGCGTCGTGGCGGCCTTCAGTTTGGCTTCCACTTCGGAAATCTGGCGCGTTACGGAATCCAACTCTTGTTGCAGCGCGTCGGCCGTTTTTCCGCCGAGCAAATGATCGCGCTCCGTTTCCAGTTGGCGCCGAGTCATGAGGAACTGCTCGTAGGCCTTGACCTTCTCTTGGAGGCTTGCGACATCGGCGCAGCCGGCCTTTTTCAACAACTCGATGCAGGGGGCGTTTTCTTTTTTAAACGCGGCCTCGACCCGCGCCCGCCGTCGGTCAAGGTCGCGGAGTTTGTGTTCGAGTCCTTTACGCTTATTTTGTTTTCCGAAATCGAGGTAACCCGCATACCCCATTAAACCGGTTCCCGTCAACATCACCACCATCAGCAGACTTTGGAGGATGCCGCCGAGGTCCAGGGCGAGAAGGAGAATGAGTGAAACGAGGACGAGCGCCCCGCCGGTCATAAAAAATTGATGCTGAAAAAAGGGCTGATTCGGAATGGCCGCGACTTCCTGCTTGAGGAATTCTTCATCCTCGGCGATGGCGGTCAACTGTTCATTTTTGAGTTGTTCCTGCTGCGCGGACGTTTCCAGAATCGATTGATGATCTTCCGGAAAATCCCGCATGGATTCAAACGACGATCCCTTCTGGGCCAGACGGGCCAGTTCCGCCGTTTTCTCCGTGACGACCCGCGTGCGACGTTTTAATTCGGCCGAACGGGATTGAAGCTCGGCGACTTGATCTTCCATGGCGGCGAGGCGGTCGCCCTGAACCAGCATCGCTTTCAGTTCGTCCAAACGCTTTTGTTTCTGCGCACGATCCAACGGGATATTCCGCGCCTCACTCGAGGGGATCGAGGAGGAGAGGGGTCCGGATGATGCGGGAAACGACCTTGACCGGTCGGCGGCGACACCGCGCGCCGACGGCATCCAAGATACGCTGATCGAGAACAACCCCTCCAGCGTTTTGGGTCCCAGGCCGCCGATCGCATCCGACAGAAATTTTGCGATCGGTTCCTCCTCCTGCATCATGACGCGAAATTTGTTGGAAGCGTCCAATTCGGCCAGGCTGCTTCTCTGGCCGATGAAGTCGCGGACGAGACGGTAGACGCGGCCTTGGGAAGTCTTGAAAATCAAAGCGGCCTGACAGGTATCGGGGGATTTCAAACTTTTGAGATATTGAACCGGGGTCTGGGAGATCGGCGAAAGAACGGCAAGCAGCGCATCACGAACCGTGCTCTTGCCGGCGCCGTTGCCGCCTTGAATGAGGTTCAATCCCGGTTTAAAGGCAAGGCGTGTGAGCTGCGTAAAGTTCCGGATACCGTATAAGGCCAGTTCCCCAAAAACCACAAAGGCTCCTTTTGCGGTTGCAACGGTCGTTAATCATACTGAAACCGATAAAAGAATGCAAACAAAGAGTTGCAAGAATAAATGAAAATGAGTATGATTAAGCATTCTTTTTATGTGGATTCAGGTCGGGAGACGGCAATAATGACGACGATCGCCACCGTGATTCTGGCCGCAGGTTTGGGCAAGCGGATGCAGTCGAAGCGGGTCAAGGTGCTGCACCCGATCGCCGGGCGGCCCATGATTCGATACTCCATCGACGCCGCACGGAAATTGCCGTCCGACCGTATCATCGTTGTGGTGGCCCATCAAGCCGAAGCCGTGAAACCGATCTTGGCGGATCAGCCGGTTGAGATCATCCATCAAGGCCGCCCGTTGGGGACGGGACACGCGGTTCTTCAGACCGAACCGGCCTTGGCCGATTTCCGAGGGCCGATCCTGATCCTGAACGCGGATGTGCCGTTGATCACGGTCGAAACGATCCGGTCGATGATCAACACGCATCGCAAGCAGGAAGCCGACCTCACCTTTCTGACCGCAACGCTTTCGGATCCATCCGGTTACGGCCGTGTGATCCGGGATTCGGAAGGCCGCGTGATCGCGGTTGTGGAAGAGAAAGACGCGCAGCCGCACCAACGGGCCGTCCGGGAGATCAACACCGGCTTTTACATCGTGGAATCGGCCTTTTTGTTCGGCGCGTTGAGGGAATTGAAGGCCGATAATACACAACAGGAATATTATCTCACCGATATCGTCACGATGGCCGTCCGGCAGGGTCTGAAATTGAACACGGCGGAAGTCGGTTGTCTTGAGGAAATCATCGGGATCAACAACCGCGCCGATCTGGTCCGGATCGAAAAAATCGTTTACCGTCGGATTGCGGAACGGCATATGACGGAGGGGGTGACCCTCCTGGACCCGGACACGATCTGGATCGAGGCCGATGTCGTGATCGGGCGGGACACCCTGATTTATCCGAATGTCCGCTTGGAAGGCGCAAGCCGAATCGGGGAGGACTGCGTCATCCGTTCCCACACCCGAATTTCGAATTGCCGTTTGGAAACCGGCGTGACGGTAAACGATTCCTGCGTGCTGGCCGAATCGGTGCTTGAGGACGGCGCGACCGTCGGGCCCTTTGCGCGTCTGCGTCCCGGGACGATGCTGCACAAAGGCGCCAAGATCGGGAATTTTGTAGAGACGAAAAGGGCCGAGCTGGGCGAGGGATCGAAGGCGAACCACCTCACCTACCTCGGCGATGCCGTGATCGGCAAAGAGGTGAACATCGGCGCCGGGACAATCACGTGCAACTATGACGGTATTCGGAAGCACCAAACCGTGATCGAGGATGAGGTTTTTGTCGGAAGCGATGCCCAGTTCGTCGCGCCGGTCCGGATCGGCCGCGGCGCGGTCATCGGGGCCGGATCCACGATCACGAAGGACGTTCCGCCGGATTCCCTTGCGCTGAGCCGCGCCAAACAGGAAGTCAAGAAGGACTGGGCGAAGCGAAGGAAAAAGGCAAAGGGCAAGGGTAAAAAGGAAACCGTTAAATCCGGGAAGGATTGAATTCTCGTCATGTGCGGAATCATCGGTTATGTCGGAAATAAAGAGGTCGTCCCCGTACTGATTGAAGGGCTCCGACGTCTGGAATATCGGGGTTATGATTCGGCCGGGATCGCCTATCTACAGAACGGCCGTATCGAGGTCCGGCGCTCGGTCGGCAAGCTCATCAATCTTGAAGCGGCGCTGGCCGGCAACGGACCGTCCGGCCGAATCGGGATCGGCCACACGCGGTGGGCCACCCATGGCCGGCCGTCTGAAGAAAATGCCCATCCCCACCGTGTCGGACCGCTGGTTCTGGTCCACAACGGCATTATCGAGAACTATCTTGCGCTCAAGCAGGAGCTGCAGTCGGAGGGCCGGACATTTCAATCCGAAACCGACACCGAGGTGATCGTTCACCTGATTGATCGGCAGATGAGCCGCGGCGAAGCGTTTGAGGAGGCCGTCCGCTCGGCCTTGAAGGAGGTTCGCGGGACGTATGCTGTCTGTGTCTTATCCGAAAAGGATCCCGATGTTCTGATCGCGGCCCGGGAAGGCTGTCCGCTGGTGGCCGGTCTGGCCGACGGGCAGTATTTTGTGGCCTCGGATATTCCGGCGATCTTGAACCATACGCGGGATATTCTCTTTCTGGATGACGGGGAGATGGCCATTCTAACGCCGAAGGGAATCGCGGTCAAGGACAGGACCGGTCGGCCCAAGGAAAAAAGGATCGAGACGGTTTCCTGGAATCCGGTCATGGCCGAGCGGGGCGGCTACAAGCACTTTATGCTGAAGGAGATCCATGAGCAGCCTCAGGCCGTTCTCGATACGTTCCGAAGCCGCGTCTTTCTCGAGAAGGATGAGGTGGTTCTTCCCGATCTCGGCCTGACGCCGGCGGAGGTGGACGATCTGCGCAAAATATCGCTCGTCGCCTGCGGGACCTCGTGGCATGCCGCGCCCGGTCGAGGTGGACATCGGTTCGGAATTCCGGTACCGGAACCCGATTCTGGATCGTCAGTCTTTGCTGGTCGCGATCTCTCAATCGGGCGAAACCGCCGATACACTGGCGGCCGTCAAGGAGGCCAAGGGCAAGGGCGCGCGGGTCCTCTCGGTCTGCAATGTGGTCGGAAGCACGATGGCCCGGGAGTCCCACGGCGTGTTCTATACTCACGCCGGTCCCGAAATCGGCGTGGCGGCCACCAAAACCTTTACGGCCCAGTTGACGGCGCTCTATCTGCTGGCCTTCTATCTTGGAACTGCGCGGAAGGTTTTGAGCCCCTCCCGCGCGACCAAGCTCTTGGAAGACCTGCATCACCTTCCGCGTCTGATCGAGGAGACGTTGAAACAGGACCCGGCGACGCTGGAACTGGCCCGTCATTTTTTTAAACACCGGGACTTTCTGTATCTCGGCCGTGGAATCAATTATCCGATCGCACTGGAAGGCGCGTTGAAATTAAAAGAGCTGTCCTATATCCATGCCGAAGGCTACCCGGCCGGCGAGATGAAACACGGCCCGATCGCCTTGATTGACGAGAATATGCCGGTCGTGGTGCTGGCGCCGAAGGACGGGGTTTACGAAAAGGTGATCAGCAACGTGATGGAGGTGAAGGCCCGGGGCGGAATCATCATCGCGGTGGCGACGGAAGGAGACCGCGGGATCGGGACGAAGACGGATCATGTCATCCGGGTTCCGTCCGCGCCTCCCTTGCTGATGCCGATCGTGCTTTCGATCCCGATGCAACTGCTGGCCTATCACATCGCCGTCCTCCGGGGCTGCGACGTGGACCAGCCCCGGAACCTGGCCAAGAGCGTGACGGTGGAATAATGAAGCTGACCGTTAAAGAGAAACAAGTTGTTGTGGCATTTAAGAAGAGCATAGAGCAACAATATCCTAAAGAATTGGTGTGTTTGATCCTCTTCGGTTCCAAAGCTCGTGGCGATGCCGGAAAAGAATCGGATATCGACATCTTAGTGGTCATTCGATCCGAGAATTGGAAGCTGGGTGATCTCATTCGTGAAATCGGCTATTCTCTTGAATTGGAACACGGTCTAGTCCTGTCGATCCAAGTGATCAGCCAACAGCATCTGGAGCAACTCAAGGCGATCCGGTCACAGTTTTTAGAAGCGGTGGAAGAAGAAGGAATTGTAGTTTGAAAGCCTATGTCGCTTATTCGAACATTTGAAGCACAAGTTGTGACGTGCCGTACAAGATGGCTCAGTTTTAATCTTGCGGTTGACAACTGGGTGGTTCGAGTTAAATATGGTTTTGATTCTGCTTCGTCTGCAGATGGTACGTTAGAACATGATTTGACTCTTAATTTGGAATATGAACAAAAAGGCATATTTAATCAGTCGGTACAAAAGGAAATATTTAAAACTTTAGAAAGGTACGACAACGTTGTTGTTGAAGAACATAAATCAGGCTTCATTTTCAAGAAAATAATACATAAAATAGTCAGAGTTCAGAGAGGCGACGAAATTCTGTACTCATCAAAGGACGGTATTTCAGTAACAAATCCAACCGCTATAAGACAAAAGGAAAGGGAGAAGGAATTCATAATTGAACGATTGGCTCCGTATATAGATCCGTATATAGAAAGGTATCTTATCAACACTAAGTTTGAGGATGCAACAAGCATTACTGACGAAAAGCAATATAAGCGCAATGTCGTAAACACCGCATGGGAGCTTCTGCCATTTACGGATAAGCTATTGGGCAGGGAAAAGGTGAAGTGGGACTCATTATTTGCAAGATTAAGAGAAGAGGCCTTTTCAATAACCGACAATAAGGTAAGTGCTAATACGCATGTCTATAAAAAATACCATTTATTATGATGGAACTACTTGATGTTGAAGTCAAGCAAACCGTAAAGTAACCAACTTCAAGGAGATACACAGATGGATCTTTTTAAGAGTCTTGATGTAATAACTCCTGTCATCAAGAAGTCTCTTGAGAAGATAAAGATTGAGGGAGCAGATACACTGCGTGATGAAAAGAAATACAAAGAACGCATTGTTGATCCAGCTTGGGAGCTTGTGCCATTTGCGATCAGGTTTATTGGTCGAGACCGGCTCAAGTGGGATCTCATTTTCAATAAGTTGAGAACAAGCGCATTCATTATAGAAGGTGAGAAGGTAGAAATTAACACCGAGGCATTAAGAGAGTTACAGGAAATAATAAAAGGGGTGTGGAAACAGTAACAATCTTCTGTATTGCTTTTTCCATGAAGTGAGGTTGAAAATCAGGAAACTTTCTAAGGAAGAAGTGGGGCATGTGGCGAAGCTGGCGCGGCTGGCCTTCACGGTGGCGGAAGTAGATTGGTATAGATATGACGAAGCAAAACAAGCAACGTAGGGCGATTCCTTTGTGGCTCCGAAAGTTGGGACAGGTGAAATCGGAGCTACGGGGATCTTGCTGGCCGCGAACGGTGGAGGCGGGGGTCCGGGAGACGGCGGCATTATCCGAGATCGCGCTTCAATCATTGAAACAAGAGGCCCAGGCCGCCCGACAGAAAACCGATATTGAAACTATTCGGAAGCGGATGCAGGAGATTCTGGCGCGCGCATCACGAATGGACGCACAACGGATGGCTCTTTGGAAAAAAGAACGTGCGCGCTTCTTCCGATGAAAGCCTTCTCAAGGTTTTGGCGCGGGTGGTCGGGCACTTGCGACATGAGCGAGTAACGTACGCACTGATCGGTGCATGGGCCCTATCGGTGTGGGGTCGTCCAAGAGCAACGAAGGATCTTGATTTCCTGGTGATGCTGAACGAAGCGGAACTTGCGCGGGTCCCTGACAGATTTGCTGGGATGGCTATTAAGGCAGATAAAGCGTGGGCGAAGTGGAATCCGATGCTGAAAGGGACCCAACTCCGTCTGCAGTTCAAAGGCGTGGCCATTGATTTCCTTAGGCCCCGTGACGATCATGACCGGCAAGCGTTGCTGAGGAAACGGCGTAAGCAGATAGGAAAACAATATTGTTGGTTCATATCGCCGGAGGATCTTGTTATCCAGAAACTTAAGGTCGGACGTCCGCGGGATTTCGAAGATGCGCTCACGGTTCTTGAGCGTTCGGGAAAAATCCTTGACCGTAGATATCTCCAACGATGGGCGAAGCATATCGGGGTATCAAAAGAATTGGAATATGTTTTGAGCTTATGAGCTGTGACAGAGGAGATTCATGAAACTCAGTAAAGAAGAAGTGGAGCATGTGGCAAAGCTGGCGCGGCTGGCCGTGAGCGAGGAGGAGAAGGAGGCCTTCAGCCGTCAGCTCTCCGAGATCCTGACCTACGTCGGAAAGCTTAACGAGCTGGACACCTCGAAGGTCGAGCCGACGTCGCATGTGCTGGACCTGAGTAACATATTTCGGGATGACGTGGTCCGGGAGAGTCTGCCGCCGGCGGACGTACTGGCGAACGCGCCGGATCGTGAGAACAACCACTTCCGCGTGCCCAAAATTATCGAGGAGAGAGAATAACGATGCTGCGATTGATGCTGCGTTCAAAGATCCACCGTGCCACTGTGACGGACGCCAATCTGGACTACGACGGGAGCTTGACGGTGGACGAGAATCTGTTAGAGGCGGCTGGCATCCTGCCGTACGAGCAGGTGATGGTTTCCAACATCAACAACGGGGAACGCTTTGAAACCTACGTCATTCCTTCCGGCAAGCGCGGCAGCGGAGTGATCTGCCTGAACGGCCCGACGGCGCGAAAAGGGGTGACCGGCGATCGTGTCGTGATCTTCTGTTATGAATATTTCAACGAGCAGGAGCTCAAGACCTATAAACCGACGATCATCAAAGTGGACGACAAAAACAGGCTGATCCAAAAGTAGGGGTGTCGTGGACCCGACTCAACTCACTATCCATGAGCTTCATGGGCAACTGAAAAACCATAAGACGACTTCCCGGGCGTTGACCCGTTTGATTCTTGATCGAATCAAATCGGTGGAGCCGAAGATCCATGCCTACACGACTGTGACGCCGGAGGCGGCCATGGCCCAGGCCGAGGCGGCTGATCAATGGCTTCAATCCGGGCGGCCGGCCCATCCGTTGACGGGCATCCCGATCGCCTTGAAAGACAACCTCTGCACACAGGGGATTCGCACCACGTGTTCATCAAAGATCCTTGAAAATTTCATCCCGCCCTACAATGCGACGGTTGTTCGGCGGTTGAATGAGGCGGGCGCGGTTTTTATCGGGAAAACGAATATGGACGAGTTTGCGATGGGCTCCTCCACAGAGAATTCGGCCTTCGGTCTGACGGCCAATCCTTGGGACGTGAGCCGGATTCCCGGAGGGTCCTCGGGAGGGTCGGCCGCGGCCGTTGCTGCGGACGCTTGTATATCCGCGCTGGGTTCCGACACGGGGGGATCCATCCGCCAGCCGGCCGCGATGTGCGGCGTCGTCGGACTGAAGCCGACCTATGGCCGGGTCTCGCGGTACGGTCTGGTCGCCTTCGCCTCATCGTTGGATCAGATCGGTCCGATTGCAAAGAACGTAACGGACTGCGCCTTGATGATGAACGCGATCAGCGGACATGATTCGTATGACTCCACCTCGGCCGAGATTCCAGTTCCGGATTTTGCTCGAGCGCTGGACCGAAACCTAACCGGGATGAGGATCGGGATTCCCAAGGAATATTTCATCGACGGAATGGACTCGGAGGTGCTGCACGCCGTCAAAGAAGCGATTCGGGTGATGGAAAAGCTCGGCGCCAAAACCCAGGACGTTTTTCTTCCGCATACGGAATATGCGATTGCAACCTATTATATCCTTGCGACGGCCGAGGCCAGCTCGAACCTGGCCCGCTATGACGGCGTAAAGTACGGCCATCGGGCGAAACCGACAAAGGATCTCTTAGAGATGTACATGAAAACCCGTCAGGACGGATTCGGTCCCGAGGTGAAGCGCCGGATCATGCTGGGGACCTATGCCCTGTCGTCCGGTTATTACGACGCCTATTACCGGAAGGCGCAATGCGTGAGGACCTTGATCAAAAGCGATTTCGATGAGGCCTTCAAACAGGTGGATTTGATCGTGACGCCGACCGCTCCGACGGCCGCTTTTAAAATCGGGGAGAAGACACAGGACCCGCTCCAGATGTATCTCTCGGACATTTTCACGATCTCGGTGAACATCGCCGGCATTCCTGCGCTCTCGATGCCGTGCGGTTTCACCAAGGCGGGGCTGCCGATCGGTCTGCAGATCATGGGCCGTCCCTTCGCCGAAGAGACCATCCTTCACGCGGCCTACGCCTTTGAGCAGGCGACGGAGTGGCATAAGAGAAAGCCGAATATTTAATTCTGTTCCTTAAGGGGGGATTAGGAATCAAGATCGTATTCTCAGAACATGCGAGATTCAAGTTTAGAATTTTACATCAGCATGGTGTCAATATCACAGAGGGTCAGGTTAGGAGAGCGATTGAATCTCCCGACAAGGTTTTAATCGGGCATAAAGGCAGGAAGATCGCCCAGACGGGGCTTACCCCAGAACTTGTTCTTAGGGTCATTTTTGAGGAGAAATCAGGAGAGGCCGTGGTTATAACGTTTTACCCTGGTCGGAGGGAACGATATGAAGATTAACTATGATCGGAAGACAGATATCCTGCTCATCGAATTGTCGAAAAATCGAATTGCTTATGCAGAAGAGGCGGGACCCATTATTATCCACTTTACCAAGAGTAGAAAGCCTGTACTGTTAGAGATTCTCGACGGAAGCGATTTCTTAATGGCTTTGACTAAAGCTGAGCTTCCCCTCGAATTTCGTCTTCCAAGGATAGTGTAAAATGGACGTAACCTTGGAGGCGAAGATGATCAAGATTCCGAAGCAGGAGTACACGGCGGCGTTTAAGGAACAGGCGGTGAAGCGAGTGGCGGAGGTGGG
>JACQCA010000070.1 GCA_016201865.1 Nitrospirota bacterium | reverse complement strand
TCGGTCCGGTGCGGGTCTTTCGTGAAGATCCAGCCGCAGTGGCTGTACCAGAATCCTTTCGTTGCGTTGTAGGGGTCCTCTTCCTGGTC
Source organism: Nitrospirota bacterium (assembly GCA_016201865.1). Taxonomy (GTDB): domain Bacteria; phylum Nitrospirota; class Nitrospiria; order JACQBZ01; family JACQBZ01; genus JACQCA01. The sequence continues at coordinate 7,362 of JACQCA010000070.1, read as the reverse complement.
CACCCGCGCATGGTGCCGTGCATGGTCGGCCGCCCACTTCAGCGCCGAGTTCTCCAGCGCCCATCCGCCGGCGACCAGGAGCGCCGCCTTCACCTCGTCGGGGCACCGGAAGCTGCCGTGGGCGATCAGACGGTGGTACCCCACGGTAATGCCCAGCCCGCTGATGAGATAAAGAATGCCGCCCAGGGTCCAGTCCAGCCGGGTATAGCCATGGAGATAGCCGAAGGCCGGGACCCCGACGAGGGCCGTCAGCGTGACCAGCGCGAACAGCGCGATTGCCGGGAGATCCAACGCTCTTCGGTCATTTCCCGTGGACACATCCAATCTCTGACTCATAATGTCCTCCCTTTGACGGCTCATCGTCGAACCCTATCTTTTGGACGGCGCCGGCTCCAGCGCGCTGATCCTCGGTTCATACAGGATCTGAATCGTGTTTCCGTCCGGATCGGCCAGGTAGAACGAGTAGCTGCCGTCCCGATGGCGCTTCGGGGGCTTGACAATCCGCGCCCCGTTTCGCTCGACCCACTCGAACATCCGATTCACCGCCCGGGGTGTCTCCACGATGAAGCCGAAGTGGTCCATGAACCGACCGTGCGGACCCATCCCCTCCGCCAGCTCGGCCGCCGGAATCTGATGCAGCGCCAGGTTATCCGTGCCGGAGCTGAGATAGAGATGGTCGGGGTCGGGCTGCCAGACCACCCGCATTCCGAAGAGGTTCTCGTAAAATTCTCTCGACCGCGCGACGTCGGTCACCCGCAGTGCCAGATGCCGGAGCCCGCGAATCACCGGGGCGGTCATGCGCACACCCCCAGCGCCTGAAGCCGTTCCCGAAAGGTCAGCGGCCCGCTCGCGATTCCCGCTTCAATGGCCGCCACCCTATACAGAAGCTCCGGCCGTTCTCCCACGTTCCGGAAGATCCGGTCGCGGAGCCGCGCGAGCATCGGATTCCTCGTTTCCCACAACCAGACATATTCATTCGCCACCCGCTGCAGCCGCTCCACCACCGGTCGCCGAATCTCTTCATAGGGAGCCAGCGCCCGAGCGGAGCAGTTCCCCCGTCTCACGCAGACGTCCGCCACCTCCGATAGGATCTTGGCGTCCTCCATGGCCTGAAAGCCGCCTTGCGCCACGTGCGGGTGGCAGGCGTGCGCCGCGTCTCCCAGAAGGGCCGCGCCGTCCACGACCCACTTGGCCGCGCGCACCTGCGCCGGAAACAGGAGAGAGACCTGCTCCGGGGCTGTGAGCACCGCGAGAGAATCTTTAAGCCTCGGCTCGATCTCGGCCAACCTGGTCTTCAGCACTTCGAGGCGCCGTTCGTGCATGTCCCTGGCGTCGTCCGCCGGGACCATGTAGAGGAGACAGAGCATGGCCGGCGCACAGGGGAAAATCCCGAGAATCTCGCCGCGCCCCATGTAATAGCTCACCTGATGATCGAACGATCGGGCGAGCCCGGCCGGACGATCCACGAGCATGCCAAGGAAGGCGTTCGGATACCGCCTTATTCGGCAGGGAAGGCCCAACGCCTCCCGCAGCCGCGAATGACTCCCGTCCGCCCCGACGGTGATCAACGCGTGGAATTCCTGCTCCCGACCGTTTTCGACCGCCGTCGCCCCAATGACCTGCCTGCCGCGCCGCAAGATGCCCGTGAAGCGAGCGCCCCAGTGGATCTGAACGGTGGGAGAGTCCCGCAACCCCTCCAACAGCGCACGCCTGGTTTGACCGGGCAGTGCGATCAGCGCATAAGGGTGGTGGTGGTCTAAAATTCTGTAATCCACCCGGCACAGCGGGTCACCCTGGATCTGAGAGAAGCAAAACCGCTCGACCCGGGCGACTCGTTCGGCCTTCAGACGGCCGAGCAGGCCCAGTTCCGCCAAAGCCCGGAGTCCGTGCGGCTGCACCATCTCCGGCCTTTTTGCCGGCGGCGGCTCCCGCTGTTGAAGAATCCTGACCCGGCAGCCCTTCGAAGCCAGCCGGAGCCCCAGGCTGAGCCCTCCGACCCCGGCTCCAACAATCAGAATGTCGCTGGCATACCTCCGGCCCAACACTCCCCCCCTTGGTTGCTATTTGATAACCGTCGTCAGATCAGCTAAAAAAGAGCGCCTTCACGCGAGCCTACAGGTCCGTCCTCGGCGAAGACGCTTCGACGGGCAGCGGCCCCGGCCCCGCCGCCGGGTCTTGAAGCCTCGTGAAGAGATGTTCCTCCTCGGAGCGGTTCCATAGGACGATCCGGTCTTCCGAGTCAATCGCGAACACGCCGTCGGCCGTCCGGGTAATCAGATTCATCACATCGGCCAATCGACTAGCCATGACCTTCCTCCGGTATCCTCGCCGTTGGTAGGGCCGACGGAAATAAAGGGTTGTAGATGCAAAATGGTTCTTCCGCCAGGTAGTCTCCCGTCATCCCGTACGCCCGGGCACGGCAGCCTTCGCAGATATGCCGGAACTCGCAGATCCCGCATTTTCCTTTGAGGAGGTTCGGATCGCGCAGGTCTTGCAGAACCGGTGAATCGGCCCAGATCGTCCCGAAGGCCTGCTTCTTCAAGTCGCCGGCCTGCACCGGAAGATAGCCACAGGGATAGACTTCGCCCCGGTGCGAAATGAAACACATCCCGGTCCCGGCAAGACAACCTTTTGCGGAATGAGCCGGCGCGTCCGTTTTGGCTTTGGTCCCCGGCGCGATAAACGGCTGCGGCTCGATCCCACGGCTCTTATCCTCCATAATGTGCTGCGCACGAATCCGGACGAAATGCGGCGCGCAGACCGCCCTCAGATCGATCGTCGCGGTTTTTGATTTTTCATAGATCCAGTTCAGTATCCGTTCATACTCCACCGCCTCGACCTGCATCGTCGGCGCGATCTGAAGACCGCAGCCGACCGGCACGAGAAGAAACAGATGCCAGGCATCGACTTCCAGACCCGTCATCAGATCCAGCATCGCCTCAAGTTGAGCGGCATTTTGGGTGGTGACGGAGGTGTTGATCTGGACGAACAGGCCGAGCCGTTTCAGATTCCGGATACCCGCCGTCGCACCGTCAAAGGCTCCCGGCACACGGCGGAACGAATCATGGGTGGCGGCATCCGCCCCGTCGATACTGATTCCGATACGACCCATACCGGCATCCCGGATCGCCTCCGCCACGGAAGCAGTGACCAATGTTCCGTTCGTCGCAAGGCCCATATGAAATCCTTTGGATTTCCCGTACCGGGCCAACTCGTAGAGATCCGACCGGAGCAGCGGCTCCCCGCCGGTCAAGACCAACGCCGGGCGGCAGACCTCGGCAATCTGATCCATGATCTGAAGGCAATTCTGCGTGGAAAGGTCGTCGGAAGCGGCCAGTTCGGTGGGATTCGCGCGGCAATGGAGACAACGCAGATTGCATCCGCGCGTCAATTCCCAGTAAATGCGGTGCGGGATGGATTTTTGAGAAACAGCTTGGACCACCATGGGAACCCCACCGATCCAGGAGGCACCCGAAGGGAAGCGGGAGATAGCGCCGTTATCTGACCCTGCCCCCCTTCAGGCGTTTTCCTGGAAAATACAATGGTTGAAGGCGACCCTACCTTAACTAAACCGACCTGGCTTCTTGGCACCCTTTCGTCTCCTCCGGTGGATCTTCAAGGCTCAGAAAGAGATGTTCCTCCTCGATCATCACATGCTCCCGCAACCACCGGTTGAGTTGCGCCACACTTTTTTTGAGCTGCTCAGCCGATACGGGGGGAGGCAGACCTGAAACGAGATCATGCAGTTGACGAACCTCACCAAGGAGCATTTCATCCTGGGGCTCGGTCATCTCCATCAACCAGTAGTTGGCCTTTGGCAGGCGGTCTCGAAGAACCGGGAAGAGTTCGTTTCTTTTACGTTCAACGTGAGACGAAAGCAGTTCAATGATCTGTTGAAGCCGCTTTCGGAGCCCCTCCAAGGCGGCGGAGGTTATGGAATCGGTCAATTCCGACAGAATCCCCTCCAACTCCTTGGCCAAGACCAAGAACCGTTGATGATCCGCTATAAGCGTCTTAACGAAATTCATCTTTCTGTCTGGTTTTTGGGCCGGGAGAACGCGCGCAGCGGCCGGTTCATTGTAGATCGCCGCCCAGCCGGCGGGGTCCTTGAAGATCCGGATGCATTTGATCTTCCGTTCGGGAGTCAGTTCAAACCAATGCCGGGTGTAGGCCGGCACAACGATGAGATCCCCGGCCGTGACCGTCACATCGAAGATCAAGTCGTTCTTTCGAATGGTGAAGATCCCGCTGCCGTCCACCACAAACCGAACCTCGTCGTCCGTATGATGATGCTCACGGCGGAACTTTTCCAAAATCGCGTCGATGTTGGGCGTCGCGTCGGACAGAACCACGATGTCCTCAGTGCGATAGCCCTGACGGGACTTCAGGTCGGAAATCTCGAACACATATAGGTCCAGAATCGTTTGCTGTTCATCAGGTTTGAGTGTATAAGACTCTTTCAGGTAACCATCGAGCCGCTCGACGCCCCAGAATTCATAGAACATCCCTTGTCCGTTCAGATAAGACGAGACCAATTCCGGCTCACGCAAGATCTGCCCGCTGCGACGAATCGTGACCGTGGCCATCTTATTTCCCTTCCTTGTCTCCAATAATCTTCGGAAGTTCCAGCCCGTATTCTCTTGCCGCGGCCCTGAGGGACATTTTGCAGTTGAGCACCGCCCAGCTTCCGAAGCGCTCATGATATTTTAGGAGCAGCCGGCCCAAGATCTCTTTGCCGTCACCTTTGACGGCCAGCGCGTTCCCGCGCTCGTCCACTTCCAGGCCTAATATCCCTTTCGCGGTTTCAATCGCCTGCTCTTTTCCCACAACCCCCATCTCCCGCTCTAAAACCAATGCGATCAGATCGCGGTAACCGCCCTTTGAGATCTTCGGCGATTCTCCTCTCTCCGGTCCGATCTCCGGCTGCATCAAGGTCAGGCCGCACCGAAGGCCTTTGAGGAACCGAACATGGTCGGCGACGTTTCGAACAATGACGCTGCCATGCTGTGGAACGATCCGGTCGATCCGCAACGGATCGAGTTGGATCATGGCGGACTTCAAATGGGGCGTGGAAGCCATGTAGTCTTCATGGAACCCCCGCATCGCCTCGGTGTAATGATCCCCCGAATAAAGTTTCCAATCGTAGGTCAAGGCCCCGAAGACGTCTCCGGAGAATAAGGTGCGCGTCTTGTCGTCGTAGGTCATGAAGGTTCCGGGACAATGACACCAGGGCGTAAACACAAACTTCAGCACGCGGCCGCCTCGCAGAGAAAGAACCCAGTCATTCTGATCCACGTGGTATACCTTCGACTTGATCCCGTAATGCCGCAGCAGTACGGCCGTCCGGCTGTGGGTCACGATCTGAAACTGGTCGGCGCCCATCGCCTCTTCCCAAAAAGGAACGCTGGCGCAGAGATCGGGGTCCTGATGAGAGAGAAGGATGTAGCGAATCTTTTTTGCGGCCACCGACTGCAAGACCTTTTCCCGCACACCGGCATAGTACAGCGTCGAGCCCGGCTCGAATAGAACCGCTTCTTCCCCGTCGTCCAAGACATACGGGTTGCATTTAAACGGCGTCTTCTCGTCCGTGACGCCGACCCATGAGATTCCCGGACAGATCTCGACGGAACGGCTTGGATCAAACGTGTCCGCCATGGTGATCTTTCCTCCCTTCTCACGTGATACAAAAAACCAGGAACACGCCGCTGGTGTTCGATGGACCGTGAGGTCTCAGAGGCAGGTCTTCCGATCCTGTGGATCCTGGCTCGAATAGAACCGCTTCCTCACCGTCATCCGTCACTAGGGCGTGTTCCCGGGCTGCATTAGGACAATCTCCCTCTTCAAAGAGATTGTCCCCTGATGGCGGGGAGTCCCATCCTTGGAAACGGACCTGACAAACAGAGGTCGAGCAGCCTCTGCCAAGGAAAGGAAGTCGGTCACGAACCAAGACGGGGCTCCCCTTGGGGTGCCACACCAAATTAAGAACTTTAGAACTTATAATTGACCCTCAGTGTGGGAACACCGACTGTGTTGGACGATGCGGTGTCCAGGGATCCCAGCGACGGACTCCCCGTGACTTTTATTGAGGTGCCTAAAAGCGCGACAACCGCGTCGATCGTCCAGTTACCGGCCACGGCCCTTGCGCCTAAAGCAGGGGCGAAAGCCGTGATGGTGAACTTCTGTGACCCAGCCACTGCCTTGTCATCGCCGACGTTCATCTTGGAATAGAGAAGCTCGACACCCACCAACAGGGTTGACCGGAGAGGATAAAGGACCGCTCCCGCAGCCTCCGTGGTCGTTACGGAGCCGGCCGCCGCCCCGGCAGTTTTTGCCGAGTCGGTTCCATAGTCAATCGTTGCATTAAGGACAACCGGCCCGGCCCATGTGTAAGCCAGCCCAAGCCGCTGCGATGAACCGCTCGTATCCCCGGCCGAACTGCCCTTCGTAATGTCCTTCTCGGATACCGTTCCGTAACCAAGCCATGCCGCGAGCCCGGAAACACCTGGAATCGCTCCCTTGAGGGTCAGACCATAGTTATTGCCTGCCGGGTTGAGGGCAACAGCGGAAACCGTCGGAAGGGTCAAATAACTCCTGAACCCGGGCAGTCTTCCAATACGGAGTTCCAGATTGTCAACCAGACCCACATTTACCGAAGAAACCGTGGTGCCGCCCATTGTGGCATTGCCGGCGCCGAGTGTTGTATCGTCAACACCGGCAACATTGAAACTATGACTGACCACATCCAGGTCAATATTCACCTCGTCTACGCCGATCACGGAACCCATTTCCTGAATCAGCGCCCTCGACGGGCCGGCAAAAGATGACCCAGAAAAAAGAAAAAGCACAACAAGCGCCGTCACAATAAACAACATCTTCTTCATGAAGACCCTCCCTTTTGGTTTTCTTGCTTGTTTTCTTTCTGAACCGCCTTGTTTGCTTCGACCGGAGAATGAGGAATCTCTCCGGATGCCTGCCGTCGTCTTGTTTTCACTCTTTGGATCCACCGGCCGATAAATATACCCGCCATGAAAACCGCCGCCGAAAAGCTGACCGCATAAAACCCAAGGAAAAATTGTTTCATTCTCGCCTTACGACACATTCCAAAGGTAACGGCGGTCTGCCTACTTCAGCTCAAAATTCATTTTGGGATGGTATGTTACTCGGTCGGCACGAAGGGTTCAATCCGGCAATTGCAGGATTTTAGTCCTGCAATTGCTACAGATATCCAGCGAGCCCGGCGAGCGAGAGGGGGAGGACCTCGACGAGCTTGGTCGAGTCGCTCCATCCGGCTTTGACCGGCCTGCACTCGGCGATTTGCAGCCGATGTGTGGAGGGGGCGACGTAAGCCCATACTATAGTAGG
>JACQCA010000066.1 GCA_016201865.1 Nitrospirota bacterium | reverse complement strand
TGGCCAAGGTCAATTCCTTGCCGTCTTCGTTCATGCGTGAGAGCTTGACGCGGCCTGATTTTAAGAGATAGACCGTGCTCGCCGCGTCACCGGGCAGAAAAATAAATTGACGGCGCTTGACGGACTCCATCCGGGTGATCTTCTCCATGTGCTGGATTTCTTGGTCCGGAAGGTCCGAGAACAGTTTGATCCGCTTGAGGTACCAGTATTTGGACTGCATGAGGCGCTCGCGATGGGAAACCGGCCTTAACTATAAGCCAGAAACCGTCAAAGATCAACATCGATAGCGCTCAGCCGTGAAAGCCATCCCGGTCATGGCCGGTATGGCCGCCAGGTTGCGATCTCGGCCAGTGGGTGCTCCGTAACAAAAGCCGCCTTCGCACGACCGAAATCGTACCGGTTCAACCGGACGCGCCCGACATAGGCCACCGCCTCCTGAAAGATCTCGATGACATCCGGAGGGGGTGATATCCCCTTCGTGGAAACGATGGACGGTCCGTCCCCGTCCACATAGTGCAGTGGGACTACTTTCTGATGGATCAGCCGCAGAAGGTTTCTCGCCTGGACCGGATCTAAGACATTGAGGTAGGCAGCGATCCGGAGCGGCTCTTGCGTGTCGTCCGCGATCTCGAAGAACCATCCGACCACCGGGGCCGTGGGCATGGGAAAGACAAACAGAAAGTGACGGATCGGCAGGGGTTCCTCAATAAACTGGACCGCCTGGTGCGGCAGCTTGATGAACACGTGCACCCGGCCCCGTTCATCGGCCGCGGCCAACACGCCGTAGTCCGCTTGGCGGAGGACGGGTTTGAGAGATTCGAAGAGGGACGGCATATAACCCCGCAACGGCTGGCTTAGGCGCCATTGTAGGTTATAGCATAGTCAAGACTAAGCTACAAGATTTTTTTTAAACCGCGCTCCCGGTGGGATGCGGACACCTCATAGGCTTCGACGCTCTCCGCGGCGATGGACCAGATCTTTCTCGGGACACGGACCGTTTTCAGGCGTGCCTTAAGACGGCCTCTTCGTATCGCTCCCAGCACGGACTCGGGCGTAATTCCAAGGCACCGGGCGGCTTCGGGAATTGTGTAGCGGCGGTGACGCATCATAACGGCTGCATAGCGTAGCATAAGCTCCGCGCGGGTGCAATACGGTTTTCAGTGTATTTTGACTTCAAGGAAAACAATTTCCCCTTGACATGAACCGGCAAACTCGTTAAGCTCTGCTGCATTTGGGACTGCAGCGTGTCGTATGGCCCTCTTAACTAAAACTCCTTGGCTGTTGATCTTCTTCATCCTGTTGGGCGGGTTGCTCGGCGGGTTGCTGGGCGAAATTTTAAGGGTCATCGCGCCTCAGGGCCCGTTGCAGGACATTTTCGCCAAAGTCCAGAACATCGGTCTCAACCCGCCCTTTACGATCGATCTTAAACTGTTCACGATTACCTTCGGCTTCATGCTCCGGGTCAACCTCTTCAGCATTCTGGGAATCCTGCTCGGGATCTATATTTATAAACAGGCTTAGGTTTATCCCACGCCCAGCTCGGTCTCTTTCAATTTCCGAATCCGGTCCCGAATCTCTGCCGCTTTTTCGAACTTCAACTCTTTTGCGGCCGTCCTCATTTCTTTCTCCAGGCTTCGGATCATTCCGGGGATTTCATCCGTTGGGATATAGTCCTCCGGCACCTCCGCCGCCACCGGCACGGTGACGTAATCGGCCTCGGAGATTTCGTACAGCGTCTTTGGAATTCCCTTCTTGATCGTCTCCGGCGTGATCCCATGGGCTTGGTTATACTCGAGCTGGATCTTCCGGCGGCGCTCCGTCTCCCGGATCGCAAGACGTATGGACTCGGTCATGGCGTCCGCGTACAGGATCACCTCGCCCGCGACATTCCGCGCGGCCCGCCCGGCCGTCTGAATGAGCGACCGGTACGACCGCAGATAGCCTTCTTTATCGGCGTCCAGGATCGCCACCAGCGACACCTCGGGCAGATCCAGACCTTCCCGTAGAAGGTTGATCCCGACCAGGACGTCGAATGTCCCCAGCCGGAGATCCCGGATGATCTCGGTCCGCTCCAGCGTCTCGACCTCGGAATGAAGATAGCGGACCTTCAGACCCAGCTCATGATAATACTCGGTCAGATCTTCAGCCATCCGCTTCGTCAGCGTCGTCACCAAAACCCGCTCATTCCGCGCCGTCCGTTTTTTGATTTCGCCCAGAAGATGGTCCACCTGTCCCTTGGCCGGACGGACCGTGATCACCGGGTCCATCAATCCGGTCGGACGGATGATCTGCTCGACGATATGATCCCGGCTTTTCTCGAGCTCGTACGGGCCGGGCGTGGCCGAGACGTATACGACCTGTTTCATATGCCGCTCAAACTCCTCGAAGGTCATCGGCCGGTTGTCGAAGGCCGACGGCAGGCGGAAGCCGTACTCGACTAGGTTTTTTTTGCGGGACCGGTCTCCTTCGTACATCCCGCCGATCTGAGGAACGGTCGCGTGGCTCTCGTCGATGATCTGGAGGTAGTTCGATGGAAAATAATCCAGAAGGGTCGGGGGCGGCTCTCCCGGGCGGCGGCCGGAGAGATGCCGCGAATAATTTTCAATTCCATGACAGTATCCTACTTCGCGGATCATCTCCAGATCAAACTGCGTCCGTTGCTCGATCCGCTGGGCCTCCAGCAGCTTCCCTTCGCTTTTGAAAAACCGGATCCGCTCCTCCAGCTCGGCCTCGATCCCTTCCAGCGCAAGCTTGAACCGATCCGGCGGGATGACGTAGTGACTGCTGGGATAGATTGCGATCTTCGGAAGGTGTTTGATCACCTCCCCGCGAAGCGGATCGATCTCCGACAGGACCTCCACGGAGTCGCCGAGAAGCTCGATCCGTATCGCGCGGCTTTCCGACGCCGCGGGGAAGATCTCGATGATATCGCCGCGGACCCGGAACGTCCCGCGCTGGAGATCATACTCGTTCCGTTCATACTGGATCTCGACCAGTTTACGCAAAATCGCCTCGCGCTCGATCGTCATCCCTTCGTTCAGATAGAGCAGCATCCCGTGGTAGGCCTCCGGCGAGCCGAGGCCGTAGATGCAGGAGACCGAGGCCACGATGATCACATCGTTCCGCTCGAACAGCGCGCTGGTGGCGGCATGCCGCATCCGATCAATGGCGTCGTTGATCGAGGAGTCCTTCTCGATATAGGTGTCGCTTTGCGGAAGATAGGCCTCCGGTTGATAATAGTCGTAATAGCTCACAAAGTACGCAACGGCGTTGTCAGGGAAAAAGGTTTTGAATTCGTGGTAAAGCTGCGCGGCAAGCGTCTTGTTGTGAACGATCACCAGCGTCGGCTTCTGGACCCGCTCGATCACGTTGGCCATCGTGAAGGTCTTTCCGGAGCCGGTCACGCCTAAAAGCACCTGATGCTTCCCGCCCCGCAGAATCCCGTCGGACAAGGCCGCAATCGCCTTCTCCTGGTCCCCCTTGGGCCTAAAATCCGCGCAGAGTTTGAACCGGTTCATGTGTATTCACCCGCCGACCCGCCGCTGAGGAAATCATACCCGATCGCATTGCGGATGAGCAATGCCCGATGATGGATCCGTCGTTCTTGACAACCGGGGTCCTTCACGTTATAGTGGCCTCACCGTAAACGGTCTTATGATTTTGGCTTCCTGGAGTTGACCCGATGCCGAAAGCGCCGCTCTTCACGCCCGTCAATCAGATCCTTCAACGTCTCATCGCCCAGTACGGATTTGAGGGCCCGATGGCGGAGCATCGCCTGCGAGAGCGCTGGGCCGAAGTCGTCGGAGAGCAGCTGGCGGCGCATGCCCAACCGGACCGGATTCATTTTCGCAAGCTCTATCTATCCGTGGACAGCCCGGCCTGGATGCAGGAACTGGTCTTCTTAAAACCGATGCTTCTGGAAAAAGTGAATGCCGCTCTGTGCCGTTTCCAGGCCGACTTCCGCGTCGAGGAGATTCTGCTTCGGCTGGGTCCGACGATCCCGCCGGTGTCTTCGTCGAGCGCGCCGAGAAATCGCCCCGAACCCTAAGCCGCGTCACCCCCCTGGTCCTATTCCCTCCCGGCCGGCGAGGCCAGTGGGACGGTTTGCCGCAACGCCGCCGTCCTTAACCGCTCCTCCGCGTTCCGGATCTTGACCGCGATCACGCTCGGATTGGGATAGATCGCCTGCAGCGACCGGTACTGTTCCAGGGCCTCGTCCAAACGATCGAGCTCCTCCAGGCAGTTGGCCACCCAGAACCGCAATTCGACCTGGACATCGCTGTCGGGATACCGTTTGAGCGCATCCTGATAGACGGTAAGCGCCTCTCGGTACTGTCCTTGAAGAAAATAGGTTGTTCCTGTCCGATAAAGGGCATTGTCGGCCCATCGGCTTTGCGGTGCTTGCTTTAAAAGCTGGTCCCACTCGATGCGGGCCTGATCGAAATCGCCCTGGTCAAAATAGACCTCGCCGATCCGATACTGCACCTCTTCGGCAACGGCGCGATCCGGGGTCCGCTCCAGCAACTGTTGGTATTCCGCAACGGCCTTCCGGTGATCCTGATATTTTTTTTCGTAGATCTCGGCCAGAGTCCGTCGGGCCTCTAAGGCCAGCAGGCTGGCGGGATGATCGGCGACGACTTTCCGAAAGGCCTCGACCGCCTTGGGATAGTTGTCGAGGTAAAGATAGTTGATCGTCCCGATCGCATAATACGCGTCATCTGCAAGGACGCTCTTCGGGTAGTCATCGATGAGCCGCTCATATTCTTGGACCGCCCCCAAGTAATCGCCCCGTTGCCATCGGGCCTCGGCCGTTGCGATCATGGTCTTCGGAATCTGTTCGCATCCCGAGGCAAGGAACAGCAGGACCGCGCCGAGAACGATCCCGAGGGAAACCCGAGACCGCCGGCCGTTTCTACGTCGGTTGATCATGGCCCCGGAGCGGGGCCGGCTCATCCGGATCACCCGCGGCGGCCTCTTCCGTATCGGATTTTTCAGCCAGTGTCGCCACCCCGACCACACGATCGTTCGGGTCCAGACCGATCAGCCGAACGCCTTGCGTGTTGCGGCCGATGACCCGGATGTCCTTGATCCTGAGTCGAATAATCTTCCCCTCGGCCGTCATCAGCATGACCTCTCTATCCTCCGCCACTTGAAGCACGGCGACGGCATTCCCGTTCTTCGGTGTCGTTCGAACACTAATAATCCCCTTTCCACCCCGGCCCTGGGAACGGTACTCCTCCGGATCCGTCCGCTTGCCGAAACCGCGTTCGGTCACGGTCAGGATGCTGGCCCCGGTCCCCCGATCCAGCGCCTCCATCCCGATCACCTCGTTATCCCCCGCTAAGGCGATCCCTTTGACTCCCATCGCGGTGCGTCCCATCGGTCGGACCTGTTTTTCCGGAAACCGGATCACCAACCCTTTCTTTGTTCCGATCAGAATTTCCTTGTTTCCGTCTGTCAGCCGGACCGCGATCAATTTGTCCCCTTGATCCAGGGTCAGGGCGATGATCCCGCCCGACCTTGGATTACTGTAGGCCTGAAGCGGCGTCTTTTTGATGATTCCAAGCCGCGTGGCCATTACGACAAAGCGGTCTTCCCGGAATTCATCCACCGGCAGGATCGCCGTGATCCTTTCTCCCTGCGCCAACTGAAGGAGGTTGACGATCGCCCTTCCCTTTGTCACTCGGCCGGCCTCCGGGATCTGGTGGACCTTCTGCCAGTAGACTTTTCCGGCGTCCGTGAAAAAGAGGAGGTAGTCATGCGTCGAGGCCACAAACAGATGTTCGACAAAATCCTCCTCGCGGACGCCCATCCCGATCTTGCCCTTCCCTCCGCGCCGCTGGCTGCGGTAGATCCCGACCGGGTTGCGTTTGATATAACCGGTATTGGTGATCGTGATGACCATGTCTTCGTCCGCGATGAGGTCTTCCAAGTTGATCTCTTCCGCCGCGGCCACGATCTCGGTCCGGCGGTCGTCTTTGTATTTCTCGCGGATCTCGACTAGTTCGTCCTTGACGATCTTTCGGAGCAGGGCCTCGCTGCCCAGGACCGACCGGAGGTACTCGATCCGCTTGATCGTCTCCTGGTACTCGGTCACCAACCTTTCCCGTTCGAGCTGGGTCAGCCGTTGGAGCTTCATGTCCAGGATCGCCTGGGCCTGGACCTGAGATAAGCCGAACTGTTGAACGAGCCCCATCCGGGCCGCCTCCGGCGAGGCCGACCGCCGGATCAGCGCGATCACCCGGTCCAGGTGATCCAGCGCGATCTTCAACCCTTCCAAGATATGGGCCTTCTCTTCGGCCTTTTTCAGATCGTACTGCGTCCGCCGGACGACCACGTCGCGCCGATGCCGAATGAAGGCGTGAAGAATCTCGGGTAACTTCAGAACGCGCGGCTGGTTTTCGACGAGGGCCAGCATGATCACGCCGAAGGTCGTCTGGAGCTGCGTATGCTTATAGAGCTGATTCAGGATGACGGCGGCCACCTCGCCGCGGCGCAGTTCCACGACGATCCGCATCCCGTCCCGATCCGATTCGTCCCGGACGTCCGAGATGCCGTCGATCTTTTTGTCCCGAACCAGCTCCGCGATCTTTTCGATCAGCCGGGCCTTGTTCACCTGATACGGCAGCTCCGTGACGATGATCGTCTCTTTTTCGGTTTTGGGATGAACCTCGATCGTGGCTTTTCCCCGCAACGTCAGGATCCCCCGACCGGTTTTATAGGCGTCTTTGATGCCTTGCATCCCGCAGATGAATCCTCCCGTTGGAAAGTCCGGCCCCTTGATCACGCGCATCAGTTTCTCGATGGTGACCTCCGGGTTGTCGATCATCAAGGTCAGGGCATCGATCACCTCGGTGAGATTGTGCGTCGGGATGTTCGTCGCCATGCCCACCGCGATGCCGGACGATCCGTTGATCAGCAGATTGGGAACTTTGGAGGGGAGAACGGTCGGCTCGGTGCGTGACTCGTCGTAGTTGGGAACAAAATCAACCGTGTCTTTATCAATGTCGGCGAGCAATTCCTCGGCAAGCGCGGTCAGCCGGGATTCGGTGTAGCGCATGGCCGCCGGCGGGTCGCCGTCGATCGAGCCGAAATTGCCCTGCCCGTCGATCAGCGGATACCGCATGTTGAAGTCCTGGGCCATCCGCACGAGGGTGTCGTAGATGGCGGCGTCCCCGTGTGGGTGGTAATTCCCCATGATCTCGCCCGTCACCTTGGCCGATTTCCGATACGGCCGGTTGTGGAGCAGGCCCATCTCCTGCATCCCGTACAGGATCCGTCGGTGAACCGGTTTTAGGCCGTCCCGGACATCCGGAAGCGCCCGGCCCACGATCACGCTCATGGCGTAATCGAGATACGAGGTTTTCATCTCGTCTTCGATGTCCACCACAATTTTACGAGTTTCAGTCGTCACAGCCGTCCACGTTAAATATCCAGGTTTTTCACTTCGAGGGCATGCTTCTCAATAAAGGCCTTCCGCGGCTCGACCTGGTCTCCCATCAAGACTGAAAATATTTCCTCGGCCGCGACCAGGTCCTCCAATTTGACCTGCAGAAGGACGCGCTTTTCGGGATCCATCGTCGTCTCCCAAAGTTGTTCGGGGTTCATCTCGCCCAGGCCTTTAAACCGTTGCATCGTCGCGCCGCTCCGGCCGATGGCATGGACCTGCTCGACTGCATCTTCGACCGTCCGAACCGACCGGGGTTCTTGTCCTTCGGCCGAGATGAGGTACGGCGGGGCTGTGATCTTCTGAATCTGGTCGTAGATCATTTCGAGTCCCTTGTACTCGACCGATTCGAGGACGGCATCCACCTGGGCCGACTCGACGCGCCGCTCGATCACCTGGCCCTCCCAGCTTAGCGAGCCGGACAGAACGAATCCGTCGTCACGGCGCGACAGTTCGCTTTGCACCCGGACTTTTTTCGCCGTCGGTGGGAAGGCCTCCTTGAGGATGTCGAGATAGACCTGCTCAAACCGCTTGAGCGCCTTGGGCGTCTTCCAATCCGTTTTGGGGTCCGGACGGATCGCAAGCATGGCCCGAATCAACTCCGACGTCGCTCCGCGTTTTTTGAGCTGAAGGAGATGCTGTCGGTATTTTCCCATTTCGACAAACAGCCTTTGCCGCCGGTCCGTTGGTATGGTCTTCTTCCCTTTCTCGGTCAGGATGGACGCCCGTTCCATTCCCAGCGTGAAGAAATAGTCCTCGAACTCTTTCTCGTTCTGGAGGTAGCGCTCCTCTTTCCCCTTTTTTATCTTGAAGAGCGGCGGCTGGGCGATGTAGAGATAGCCTCTCTCGATGATCTGGGGCATCTGCCGGAAAAAGAAGGTCAGAAGCAGCGTCCGGATATGCGACCCGTCCACGTCGGCATCGCACATCAGAATGATCCTGTGATACCGGGCCTTCAGGATGTCGAAATCCTCCGATCCGATCCCCGTGCCCAGGGCCGTGATCAGGGTCCGTATTTCATCGCTCGAAATCATTTTATCGAAACGGGCCTTCTCTACATTGAGAATCTTCCCTTTCAATGGAAGGATCGCCTGATTGCGCCGATCCCTCCCCTGCTTGGCCGATCCTCCGGCCGAATCCCCTTCCACGATAAAAAGCTCCGAAAGGGCCGGGTCGCGCTCCTGACAATCGGCAAGCTTTCCAGGCAGTGAACCGATGTCCAGCGCATTCTTGCGTCGGATGAGTTCCTTGGCTTTTCGTGCCGCCTCGCGGGCCCGCGAGGCATTGATCGCCTTCTCCGCGATCTTTCGAGCCACGCCCGGATTTTGGTCCAAGTAAGCGCCGAGGGCTTCGTTGACGGCCGCCTCGACAATCCCTTTCACCTCGCTGTTTCCCAGCTTGGCCTTGGTCTGTCCCTCAAACTGGGGCTCCGGAATCTTGACGCTGATCACGGCCGTCAGCCCCTCGCGGACGTCGTCCCCGGTCAGGGCTTCGTCGTCGGCCTTCAAAAGGTTATGGGTCGTGGCGTAACTGTTCACGGTTCGCGTCAACGCCGCCTTGAATCCGACGAGATGGGTTCCGCCCTCGCGGGTATTGATGTTGTTGGCGAAGGAGAAGATGTTATCGGAATACGAATTGTTGTACTGGAGGGCCACTTCCATCAGGATGCCGGTTTTCTCGCGGGAGACGTAAATCGGTTTGTGGAGCGGGTCTTTATTTTCGTTAAGATGCTCCACAAACGAGATGATGCCGCCTTTGTAACTGAATTCCTGGCGCTTTTCGGTTCGTTCATCCGCCAGGAGGATCTGCAGTCCTTTATTGAGAAAGGCCATTTCGCGCAGCCGTTGAGAAAGAGTGTCGAAACTGAATTCCGTCTCCTCGAAAATCTGGGGATCGGGTTTGAAGGTGACCTTCGTCCCGCGTTTCTTTGTCTTCCCGGTTGGCTTCAGCGGGGCCTCCGGCTTGCCGCGCCTGTACCGCTGCTGAAACACCTGCCCGTTCTGCCAGATCTCCAATTCCAGCCATTCCGACAGCGCATTGACGACCGAGATCCCGACGCCGTGAAGGCCGCCCGATACTTTGTACGACTCCCGGTCGAACTTGCCGCCCGAGTGCAAAACGGTCAAGACCACCTCGGCCGCCGAGCGCTTCTGCCCGGCGTGCATTCCCGTCGGGATTCCCCGGCCGTTGTCGATCACCGTGCAACTGCCGTCACTGTGAAGGACGACCTCGATCCGGTCGCAGAAGCCGGCCATGGCTTCGTCCACGCTGTTGTCCACGGCTTCGTAGACGAGATGGTGCAGGCCGTCCACGCCTGTGCTGCCGATATACATCGCCGGGCGTTTTCGCACGGCGTCCAGTCCTTCTAAAACCTTGATCTGTTCCGCATCATATTTCGTCGATGTTTTTGTTTCCATGCCACTCCTCAAAACAGGGTCACGCCGTCCCGCGAGATTTCAATTTTGAAATTCCATAAGACCCGCCGATCGTCACACCCGCATGGGCATGATCACGCATAGATAATCGGGGTCTCCCGGCTGACGGATTAGGCAGGGGCTCAGCGCGTCTTTGAACTCCAAAACGGCCGTCTCCCCGTCTACGGCGGCCAGAATGTCCAACAGATAACGTGCGTTAAATCCCGTCGTGATCGCTTCCTGATCGTACTCGACCGCGATCGTCTCTCTCGCCTCACCCAGGTCCGGATTGCTGGCGGACAGCGTGATGGCGCCCTGCTCCAAGACCAGCTTGATCGCACTGGTCTTCTCGCGGGAAAGAATAGACACCCGTCGCAGCGCGCCTTCCAGATCCGTCTTTTTAACGACGGCCCGTTTGTCGTTTTCTTTGGGGATCACCTGCTGATAGTTGGGATAGCCCCCCTCCATGAGTCGCGCCAGCAGCAAGAGGCTCCCCCGCCGAAAGATCAGTTGGTTTTTGCTTATCCCGATCTCCGGTTCCTGGTCGTTTTCCTCCAGCAGCCGTTTGATTTCCAGTGCGGCTTTTTTCGGCACGATCGCCGTCTGGTCGGTTTGGGCCTGGAGCGAACCGCCCTTCTTCCCGTCCTCGAGCGGCCGTTCGATGACCGCCAGACGGTGCCCATCCGTTCCAACGAACCGGAGGGCCCGTTTCCTGTCCTTCATGAAGAGCGTGATCAGTATCCCGTTAAGGATATACCTGGCGTTGTTGTCTCCCGCCGCAAAGACCGTCTTGCGGATCAGTTCCGAGAGAATCTTCCGGTCGATGGACATGAGCGGTTCGGATTCGACCGTCGGCATCGCCGGGAACTCCTGGGGCGGAAGGCCCAGCACCTTAAATTCGCTTTGGCCCGCCTCGATTCGAACGTGATGGTTGTCTTCCGATGTGATCGTCACGGGGCCCTCCGGAAGTTCACGAATGATCTCGTACAGCTTACGGGCCGAAACGGTCGCCCCGCCGGGCTTTAATACCTCGGCCGTGTAGGTTCCCCGGATTCCGATTTCGAGATCGGTTGCGAAAAGGACGACCTGATCCGCTTTTGCCTCAAGGAGAATGTTGGATAGGATCGGCATGGTGTTCCGTTTGTCCACCACGCCCTGGATCCGTTGGAAGCCGGTTAACAATTCGCCGCGCAATATCTTAACCTTCATGGAAACCTCCTGGTGCCCGTTGGGATATATCCCCCTAAGGTAAACTCTATGCTTCTTTCAACTGCCGCGTGATGGATTCGATCAACTGTTTAAGGCCGGCATCCTCCTCCATCCGCTTTTCGATCTGCCGACACGCGTGGATGACCGTGGTGTGGTCTTTCCCTCCGAACTGTCGCCCGATTTCAGGGAAAGAGAGCGACGTCAGTTCCCGGGAGAGGTACATCGTGATCTGTCGGGGTTGGACGACGGCTTTCGTTCTCTTTTTCGATTTCATTTCGGCCTGCTTGAGGCGGAATCGTTCCGCAACCACTCTTTGGACTTCTTCCACTGTAACGATCTTCTTGACCTGCACGGCGTCCCGAAGAATTTTTTTTGCCAACTCGAGCGTAAAGGGTTGTCCCGTCAGCGAGGAAAAGGCACCCACCCGGATCAAGGCGCCCTCCAATTCACGGATGTTTCCCCGGATGTTCTCCGCCACGAGGTGCGCAACTTCGTCGGGCAAGGCGATCCCTTCCGTCTCGGCTTTCTTTCGGAGGATGGCGATGCGGGTCTCCAGATCGGGAACCTGGAGATCCGCGATTAACCCCCATTCGAACCGGGACCGTAGCCGCTCCTCGATCGTAGGGATCTCCTTCGGGAAACGGTCGCTGGAAAGAACGATTTGTTTGTGCGCTTCATAGAGGGCATTGAACGTATGAAAAAATTCCTCTTGGGTCCGTTCTTTTCCGGCGATGAACTGGATGTCGTCCATCAAGAGCGCGTCCACCCCGCGGTACTTGTTTCTGAACTCTAGCATCCGGTCATATCGGATGGAGTTGATCACTTCGTTCGTGAACTGTTCGGATGAGAGATACGCGATTTTAGTTCCGGGCCTTTTTTCGAAGATAAAGTTCCCGATGGCATTCAGGAGGTGTGTCTTGCCCAGGCCGACGCCCCCGTATAGGAACAGCGGGTTATAGGCCCGGGCTGGCGACTCTGCAACCGCGAGGGATGCGGCATGGGCAAACTGGTTGCATGACCCGACGACGAAGCTGTCGAAGGTATATTTCGCATTGAGTTGTATCCCTTTTCGGGGTTTTGGCGTCTTTTCGGGCAACGGGTTTTCGCCTTGCACCCGCTGGCTGTTTCTGACAATGACGTTGACTCTTAACCCTTCAATTTTCGTGACTGTCGTTAGCTCGTCCAAGAGCACCTCGTAATAATGCTCCCGAATCCATTCACAAAAAAAACGGTTGGGTGCTACCAAGGTGATCTCTTTGCCCTCGGCGGACTCGATGTAAAGCGGTCTAAACCAGGTGTCGTGTGTTTGTTTGTTGACGCGCGCCTCGATTCTCACGCTTGTCTGTTGCCAGATTTCTTCCAACTTCATACGATCATGTCTTTCAACAGCTTTATCAACAGTTGTTGATAATTTATTTTTATTAATGATTTCAATGTGTTATTATTATATTCGTCCTGTTTACATGTGCGCTTTAACACCTCTTTCATGAATAACCTGGTTAACTTAATTTTTAGGACCAAGATAACAAAATTCATGAAACAATGCAAGTTTTATTGAACGTTTTACCCCCAACAAACATCCTTTTGTCACATCGCGTTACATTTTAACACCTACATTTAACATCACCTACTACTACGTCTGTTCTTTTAACTTTAAATTAGGAGTCAGAATCTTCTTTTGGTTATTATTTCGGGTTGACACTAAAACAGGACCTGTTTATAATGTTCTCTTTTAGGTTTTACAACACCGCAGGAGGACGAGAACAGATGTCCATTACCTACCGCCAGCCCAGCAATCGAAGAAGGAAAAAAACGCACGGATTCTTAAAGCGAATGGAAACAAAAGACGGACGTCGCATCATCTCTCGGCGACGGGCCAAGGGGAGAAAACGATTGAGCGTGTGAGGTCGATCCGTGAGACACCGTCAGCGATTATATCAAAGGGAACAGTTCTCGGACGTCTATCGGGGCGGGAGCAGAATGGACACCGAATTGTTTATGGTTCTATACCGAGCGAATCAGCTTCGCAGGTCTCGATTCGCGGTGGTCGTCAACAAACGGTTCGGATCGGCCGTGACGAGGAATAAAGCCAAAAGAAAGGCGCGAATCCTCTTTGATCTATGTCATAAAAAAATATCTCCCGCATGTGACATTCTGTTGTTTCCGAAAAAAGGGATGCTCTCCCAAAAACAGGCTCTATTAATCGACCATTTTAGACGAACACTGGAACAAGCCCATTTATGTTAGAAGCGTTCATCACCCGGATCCTGATAGGGCTGATCAGGTTCTATAAGCAGGCGATCTCGCCGTTCCTGCCCCAAGCCTGCCGATTCATGCCAACCTGTTCTTGCTACGCGGTGGAAGCGATTCAGAGGCATGGTCCTGCAAAGGGCCTGCTTCTCGCAATCAGCCGATTATTGAAATGCCAGCCGCTCCATTCGGGCGGATACGACCCCGTTAAATAAATGGAAAAACGGTTCATCCTGTTTCTCATCCTGTCCTTCGCGCTGATAATCTCCTATCCGTACTTCATTGAAAAAACAGGAGTTCTTAAGCCTATCAATCGCCAAGAAACAATAGAAAAACAGACGATAGAAAAACGAGAGGTAAGGCCGGAATCGATGGGCACCTCACAGCGGAACCCTAAAACACCGCCGGAATCAATGGGAGAGAAAACCATCCAGGTGAATACAGCCCTCTACCATGCCGTATTCACTTCTCGTGGCGCAAAACTTCTTCGTTGGGAGTTAAAAAACTACACAACAGCCGACCGAAAAACACGGATCACGCTTTACGAGCGGCGCCCCGGAGCCACCCCCGCGTTTTCTATCCAGACGCCCGACGCAGACCTAAACAAACAGCTCGACGAGGAACTATATGCGGTGGAAGGACAAAACCTCGCGCTCGACGAACAGAATAAGACGGGCAAGATCACTTTCCTCTACCACGACCCGGACACGGGCAGAACCCTGTCCAAGGAATTCACATTTACCAACGACGATTACCGCACGGGGCTTGATATCGAAACCCATGCCTTCCCGGAATGGTATTCCCTGTCCATCGGAAATGACTTTGGCATTACGGATTGGGGAACCGCGAGGGGCTTCGTCGGCTTCATCGGCCCAATGACCTATATCAACGACGAACTGATAAAGGACAACGCCGCCAAACTGGACCAGGAGGTCCGACACGAGGGCAAGATCGCTTGGACGGCCCTCCAAGACAAGTACTTTATCGCGGCCGTGATCTCAACGGAGGCTCGAGCCGTTACAGTAAGCCGTTCCTCCCCGATGAATATAAACTCCGCCTTGGAATTCAAATCCAGCGATCCGGGACCGACCGTCAACCACCTACTCATTTACACCGGACCCAAAGAGCATCAGCGGCTAAAAGCCCTTGGGGTCAAACTGGAGGAGACGGTTGATTTTGGTTGGTTCATCTATGGGAGTTGGGCGATCGTAAGGTTTATTGCAAAGCCCTTGTTCCATATCCTTCAATTCTTACACGGGTTCACCGGTAATTATGGAATGGCGATCATTCTCTTAACCGTAGGCGTCAAGCTCCTATTCGTTCCTCTGACGCACAAGAGCTACCGATCAATGAAAGACATGCAACGCCTTCAGCCGCAGCTTCAGGCGCTTCAAAAGAAGCATAAGGACGACAAGCAGCGTCTTCAGCGGGAAATGATGGAGCTATACCAAAAAAATAAGGTCAACCCCGTCGGCGGATGCCTTCCCATGCTCCTCCAGATCCCCGTCTTTGTAGCCCTCTTCAATGTGCTCTACACGACGATCGAGATTCGACAGGCCCCTTTTATCCTCTGGATACGTGATCTGTCGGATAAGGATCCCTATTTCGTTCTCCCCATCATCATGGGACTCACCATGGTAATCCAACAGAAGATGCAACCCACAACGATGGATCCTACCCAAGCCAAGATCATGCTGATGATGCCGGTCCTGATGACGTTCTTATTTTTGAGCTTCCCTTCAGGGCTGGTCCTTTACATGATTACCAATAACGGCTTGACCATCGGCCAGCAATATTTCACAATGAAGTACTTCGAGAGGCCTCATGAAGCGGGGTCTGGAAAAGCGTCCGCCGCAGGTCGAGAAAAAGCGTGACCCCGTTTCCGACGGGACGATCTGCGCCATTGCGACGCCTGTCGGGGAAGGAGGGGTCGGGATCGTCCGACTCAGCGGCGACCGTGCGATCGAAATCGCATCACGCGTCTTCGTCACGAAAAAGGGACGAACCGTCCGAGATTTCGCCAGCCACACCCTTCATCTCGGTGCCGTCATGGATCCGTCAACAGGCGAGCGGCTCGATGAGGTGATGCTGGCCGTGATGCAGGCGCCCCGGACCTACACACGATTAGATACCGTAGAGGTTTACTGCCACGGTGGCGCGCTTCTCCTTCACCGGGTGTTGGACCTTTTAATTCGCCAGGGGGCACGGATCGCCGAACCCGGGGAGTTCACGAAATGGGCCTTTCTGAACGGTCGGATTGATTTAACGCAGGCCGAGGCCGTGTTAGAACTGATCCGCTCGAAGACGGAGGCCGCCCAACGTGCCGCCTTAGCGCAACTGGGCGGGGGTCTGCATCGTCGAATCAACTCGTTTCGGGATGAACTCCTTCAGCTTCTGGCCGAAGTCGAGGCCGGAATCGATTTTACAGAAGAGGATCTCGGATTCTTAACCGAGGAACAGATACGGATTCAACTCACGGGATTAGCCGAGCGCGTGGAAGCGGTTCTCAAAACGGCCGAAA
The DNA here is from genome assembly GCA_016201865.1 of Nitrospirota bacterium. Taxonomy (GTDB): domain Bacteria; phylum Nitrospirota; class Nitrospiria; order JACQBZ01; family JACQBZ01; genus JACQCA01. The sequence goes on along the minus strand of JACQCA010000066.1, from coordinate 65,676 downwards.
GCGGCAAAGCCCTGAGAGAAGGGATTGCCACTGCGATCATCGGTCCACCGAACGCCGGGAAGTCCAGCCTCCTGAATGCCTTGCTCATGCAAAACCGAGCAATCGTTACTCCCATTCCGGGAACGACCCGAGACGTGATCGAGGAGTATCTGAACCTGGACGGCATCCTGCTTCGAATCATGGACACGGCTGGTCTTCGAGAGACGGATGATCTGGTGGAACGGGAAGGGATTTTAAGAACACGGTGGGCTATTGAACAGGCGGATCTTGTTCTTTTGGTTCTGGATGCAAGTCACGGCCTCGACCCCGAAGAACAGCGATTGGTCGATGAAACAGCCAAGAAACAGACGCTGACGATCTTTAACAAAGCGGATCTCCTTCAGGATGAACCCCAGGACCGGAATAGAGAAGGAATGTATATATCTGCGTTGACGGGGAAAGGCTTAGACAAGCTTCGCGAAGCCATTTCGCTGCGGGTTCGAAGCGGAATTGTGACCTGCGGCGACCGGGAAGCCATGGTGAATAATAGACATAAGGCATTATTGTTACAAGTCAAAGCGGCGCTGCATAACGCGAAAACATCATTGGATGAAAAGGCTTCATCCGAACTGATCACTGTGGATCTTCGGACGGCGATTGATCGGCTCGGCGAAATCACAGGAGCAACGACCACCGAGGACCTCCTCGACAAAATCTTTAAAGGGTTTTGCATCGGCAAATAATCCGGTCAAAAGGATCCCCTTGCGCAACCTTAGAGGATCCCATTGTTCCACGTGGAACAGAATCAATGCTGATCCAGGCATTTGACCATAATTACGACGTTATCGTAGTTGGGGGTGGACATGCTGGATGCGAGGCGGCGCTTGCTGCTGCTCGCATGGGCCACGCCACTCTGCTGTTGACGATGGAACCGGGAAAGATCGCACAGATGTCATGTAATCCGGCCATCGGAGGAATTGCGAAAGGACACATTGTTCGAGAAATTGATGCCCTTGGCGGTGAGATGGCTAAAAACACGGATCGAACCGGGATCCAATTCCGCATGCTAAATACCAGTAAAGGACCAGCCGTTCAAGCCGTTCGGGCGCAGGCCGATAAGGCGGCGTACCGACAGGTGATGAAGGCAAGCATGGACGAAACCAATGGGCTTGTAATTCGTCGCGGGACCGTCGCCCGATTAATCACAGAAGGCTTGAAGGTAGCGGGAGTCGTGACGGACGATGGGCAGCGGATCAAGGCCGATGCCGTTATACTTACGACCGGGACGTTTTTAAGAGGATTGATCCACGTTGGATTAACTCGGTTTCCTGCCGGAAGGGCGGGGGAATCCGCAGCCGAAGGTTTATCGGAAGATCTGGCGGCGTTAGGTCTTGAGATGGGCCGTCTTAAGACAGGAACGCCGCCGCGTCTAGACGGCCGAACAATTGATTTTTCGGTGATGATTCCTCAATACGGAGATGAACCACCACCACCGTTCTCTTACTCGACGGAACGGATAGAGACAAAACAGGTGCCGTGTCACATCACCTATACCAATCAACAGACGCATCGAATTATTCTTGATAATCTGGACCGTTCACCGATGTATAGCGGCGTCATAGAGGGAACCGGTCCGCGATATTGCCCATCGATCGAGGATAAGGTGGTCCGGTTTTCTGGCCGGGATCGCCACCAGTTGTTTATCGAACCAGAAGGGCTTGATATGGTTGAGTTTTATCCGAACGGGATTTCGACCAGCCTACCTGTGGATGTCCAGGAAGCGCTGTTAAAAACGATTCCTGGTCTTGAACGCGCGGTCATGTTGAAACCAGGCTATGCCGTGGAATATGATTTTTTTCCGCCCATCCAATTAAAGCCGACACTTGAAACAAAGGTACTCGAAGGCTTGTACCATGCCGGCCAAATCAACGGGACATCCGGTTACGAAGAGGCGGCGGCCCAAGGATTGATGGCCGGAATCAATGCGGCTTTAAAGATTTCGTTAAGACCCCCACTTATCCTTGATCGCCATGAAGCGTATATTGCTGTTCTAATTGACGATTTAGTTACTAAGGGCACACTGGAACCATACCGGATGTTCACCTCAAGGGCAGAATACCGTCTCCTGCTTCGGCATGACAATGCTGATGCCCGATTGATGGAAACAGGACATCGAATCGGACTGATACCGGAAGTCCGTTACAAAGTGTTTCTGAGGAAACGGAAGCAGATCGAAGAGGAGATTCAACGGTTAAGAAAAACACGGATTAATTCAGAAGTCTTTAAAGAACATGAAGTTATGAATTCATGCGAGATGACTTGTCAGACGCTTGAGCAACTGTTAAAGCGTCCCGATATGGAGTATGAGACAATCGAAACGCTTTCAAAAAGCACGCAAGTTCTTTCAGGAGAAGTAAAGAAACGGGTTGAGATCGAGGTCAAATACGAAGGGTACATCCAAAGGCAGCTTGCTGAAGTGGAACGATTTAAGCGGATGGAACGCCGAACGATTCCTCCCGAGTTTAACTATGATAATGTCGGCGGACTTTCCAAAGAGGTTTGTGAAAAACTCAAGACGATTCGTCCGGTTTCGATCGGCCAAGCGTCACGGATCTCCGGAATCACACCGGCGGCCCTTTCGTTGCTTTTGGTTTCCCTTGAACGAGACCGGTCACGGCCACAGCTATAGTGGACGAAAAAGGAATAGGGATGAGATCCGCCCCGGATCTTTTAGGTGCGAAGAACCTCCTTGAAGCCGGTGCCCGATCGCTTGACTGTTTGCTTACAGATCATCAGATCAATCAATTTCTGAACTATCTTGCCGACCTAAAAGAATGGAATCGACGGATTAATCTGACATCAATTACAACGAACGAGGAGATCGTAGAAAAACATTTTCTCGATTCGCTTGCCGGCCTCCAGGCGATTAAAAAACATACAGGACGGACGATGCTGGATATCGGAGCCGGCGCCGGATTCCCTGGTCTTCCTTTAAAGATCAGCTTCCCGGAAATCCGGCTGACCCTGGTGGAGTCTTCACAGAAAAAGGCGGCCTTTCTCCATCATCTTGTCGGAAAACTGAAGCTTTCGGAAACGACCGTTTTAAACCGGCGCGCTGAAACACTGCTGGATGGAACCGACCGGTATGGTTGGATTGTGGTTAGAGCATTCGCAAAAACGGATGTGGTATTGACCAGGGCCCTGCCGTTGTTGTCACCGGATGGAAGACTGATTCTTTATCAAAGTCGGCTACAAACCACTATGCCCATTCGAGAGATGAAGGGATGGGAAGAGACAATCCGATACATGCTCCCCTTTTCGAAGATTGAACGACGGCTCGAGATTTTCAGATGCGTATCCTAAAGGCAGAACCCTTCAATTAGCCGGGTCTGTGTTCCAGATGGAATAATTGGTGCCCTTGTATTTTGGACTTGATTCTTCTACAATATCAGTCTCGGAGAAGATGGTATGTCGCAGCAGGAATTCACGATCGTCGGAGGCGGATTGGCCGGGTCCGAGGCGGCCTGGCAGGCGGCCGAGCGTGGCGTCAAGGTGCGGCTGTATGAGATGCGGCCCCAGATACACACGCCGGCCCATAAGACGGACGGCTTGGCCGAGCTGGTCTGCAGCAATTCGCTTGGATCGAACGATCCGTTAAATGCTTCCGGGATACTTAAGGAGGAGATGCGACGGATGGGCTCGCTCATCATCTGCGCAGCCGATGGAACAACTGTTCCCGCCGGATCAGCCCTGGCCGTAGAACGGGAAGAATTCTCGAAACGAATCACTAAAGAGATCGAGAATCATCCGAATATTGACGTGGTGCGACAAGAGGTTCCGGACATTCCCTCGGACGACCTGGCCTTAATCGCGACCGGACCGTTGACCTCCGACAAACTGGCCGAGTCGCTCCGGTACCTGACCCGCGCCGACCATCTTTACTTCTTCGACTCAATCGCCCCAATTATCGACGGCGAGAGCATCGAGATGGACAAGGTATTTCGGGCGTCGCGGTACGACAAGGGCGGCGCCGATTATGTCAATTGTCCCATGACGCGGGAGGAGTACGATCGATTCTATGGAGCCCTTCTTGCGGGCGAGAAAGTGCCGTCTAAACCGTTTGAGAAGACCCCCTATTTTGAAGGCTGCGTTCCGATCGAGGTGATGGCCGAACGGGGACGCGAAACCCTGGTCTTCGGGCCGATGAAACCGGTTGGCCTGATGGATCCCCGCACCGGAAAAAGGCCGTATGCCGTGGTGCAACTCCGTCAGGAGAATCGGTTTGGATCTTGTTATAACATCGTGGGCTTCCAGACCAAGCTGACCTGGCCCGAGCAGCGCCGTGTGTTTCGGATGATCCCGGGATTGGCCCATGCCGAGTTTCTTCGTTATGGAAGCCTTCACCGGAATACTTTCATCAACGCCCCGTTTGTTTTGAAGGACACATTGCAGGCACGAAGAAAGCCCGCGGTGTTGTTGGCCGGTCAATTGGTCGGCGTGGAAGGCTATGTCGAATCGGCCGCGATGGGTTTAATCGCGGGGATCAATGGAGCGCGCTTGCTCAAAGGACTTGAGCCGGTTTCGCCGCCCGATACTACGGCGCATGGAAGCCTGCTCGCGTACCTTACGCGAAGCAACCCACGCCATTTCCAGCCGATGAACATCAATTTCGGTCTCTTTCCGCCGATCCCGGAGACGATCCGAGATAAGCAGGTGAGACGGAGAGAAATCGGGCGTCGGGCAATCGAGGATTTGAACCGGTGGTGTCTGCAAAACAAGCTTTTATAGAGTATCTGCAGGTCGAACGCGGCAGCTCGGCCCATACCGTTCGAAACTATCGCTCGGACCTGGAGCAGTTTGAACGCTTTTTAACTTTGGCCTCACGGACGGATGCGAAGATGAACGGTCCGGCCCCGGAGCCTGAATGGTCCGAAGTAAGTCCCCAGACGGTCCGGGCGTATATGGCGCACCTCCACCAACGGGATGTTCGAAAATCCTCCGTGGCGCGCAAGCTGGCCGTCCTCCGGACTTTTTTCCGGCATCTTCAACGGGAAGGACGGTTGGCGATCAACCCGGCTCGGCTTGTGGCGACGCCGAAGCAAGAGCGGCCTCTTCCGGCGTTTCTGACGGTGGATGATGCCTCGGCCTTGATGGAGGCATCATCCGGGAAGGATGCGACGAGCCTTCGAAATCGGGCGATTCTCGAGATGTTTTATTCGACCGGGATTCGGCTGAGCGAGCTGGTGACGCTGGATGTCAATGACCTTAGGCCGAACGAGGGACTGGTTCGCGTCCAAGGCAAAGGCCGCAAAGAGCGGATCGTTCCGATCGGGTCCAAGGCGCTGGAAGCAGTCGAGGCCTATCTGGCCGCGGTTCCGTTCCGGCAGTACCACGAGGACCGGCGGCCGCTTTTTCTGAACCGTTCCGGCGAGCGTCTCGCGACGCGGACCGTGGCCCGAATCGTGGCCAGGGCGGCGTTGCGGCTTGCCAAGAGCCAGCGCGTGACGCCGCATGTCCTCCGCCATACCTTCGCGACGCATCTTTTAGACGGCGGGGCGGACCTCCGGGCGATCCAGGAATTACTGGGACATGCACGCCTCTCTACCACGCAGCGGTATACACATCTGACCGTGGACAAACTGATCGAGGTGTACGACAAGGCGCATCCCCGGAGCCGGGTGAAGAATCGATGACGATCCGCAGCACGACGATTCTCTGCATCCGCCACCGAAGCCGCGTGGCCATTGCGGCCGACGGCCAGGTGACGATGGGCACGACCGTCATGAAGCACAACGCCAAGAAAATCCGGAAAATGTATAACGACCAGATCCTTTCCGGATTTGCCGGAGCGACGGCCGATGCCCTGACGCTGTTCGAAAAGTTCGAGGCCAAACTGGCCGAATACCGCGGCAATCTCACGCGGTCCGCCGTGGAATTGGCCAAGGATTGGCGGACGGACCGCGTCTTAAGACGGCTCGAGGCCCTCATGATCGTGGCCGATGCAGGGCATTCCCTGCTGATCTCCGGGACGGGCGATGTCATTGAACCGGAGGACGGCATCCTGGCCATCGGTTCCGGAGGCCCGTACGCCCTGGCGGCGGCCCGGGCGATGCTGGATCGGCCGGATTTGGAGGCGAAAGATATCGTCGAACGGGCGATGCGGATCGCCGGCGGGATCGACATCTATACCAACCAAGAGATTGTTGTGGATGAATTGAAAGGGTGAAATGACGGATGCGCAAGATCGAATGGAGGCCCTGACCCCCCGCGAGATCGTGAAGAGGCTGGACCGGTACATCATCGGCCAGAACCCGGCGAAGCGAATGGTGGCGATCGCCCTGCGGAACCGGTGGCGACGCCAACAACTGCCCCCGGACCTGCGGGAGGAGGTGCTGCCCAAGAACATCATCATGATCGGTCCGACCGGCGTTGGAAAAACCGAGATCTCCCGACGGTTGGCGAAACTGGTGAAAGCGCCGTTTTTAAAAGTGGAGGCCTCCAAGTTCACCGAGGTCGGCTATGTCGGGCGGGATGTGGAGTCGATGATCCGCGACCTGACGGAGTTGGCGGTGAGCCTGGTCAAGACGGAGCATACCGAAAAAGTACAGGAGCGGGCAGACAAACAGGCCGAAGAACGACTGCTCGACCTCCTTTTACCTCCGCCGGCCCCGAAAACCCCGCCGGGGATCTTTGATGAAGGCCGACAGGAAATGGTCCGAACCGAATTGCCGGAGTCATATGAACAAACGCGGGAGAAGCTGCGCCGCCAGCTCCATGAAGGCAAACTGGATCCGCGGACGGTCGAGATGGAAGTGAAGGAGCGGGCCATGCCGATCGGGGTGATCTCCAATGCGGGCATGGAGGACCTCGAGATCAATCTCCGGGAGATGTTCGGCGGTCTGTTCCCCGGGAAAAAGAAGAAACGACGGGTGAAGGTGCCGGAGGCGATGAAACTGTTGACCCAGGAGGAAGCTCAAAAACTGATCGACATGGACGAGGTCGTGCGCGAGGCGATCCAGAAGGCGGAACAATCCGGGATCATTTTCGTTGACGAGCTGGACAAGATCGCGGGGCGCGAGAAAGGGTTCGGGCCGGATGTATCCCGAGAAGGAGTTCAACGGGATCTCCTGCCGATCGTCGAAGGCTCGACCGTGAACACCAAATACGGCATGGTCCGGACCGACCATATCCTCTTCATCGCGGCCGGGGCGTTTCATGTCGCCAAGCCGTCGGACCTGATCCCCGAACTCCAGGGCCGCTTTCCCATCCGCGTGGAGCTGGATCCCTTAACGAAGGAGGACTTCGTCCGCATCCTGACCGAGCCGCGGAACGCGTTGATCAAGCAGTACACCGCCCTGATGGAGACGGAAGGCATCGCGCTGGAGTTCAAACCGGATGCGATCGATGAGATCGCCTCGATTGCGGTGCTGGTGAACGAGCGGACCGAGAACATCGGCGCAAGACGACTGTTCACGATCATGGAAAAGCTGCTTGACGACGTGGCCTTTGACGCCCCGGACCGGACCGAGAAAAAGATCATCGTCGATGCCGAACATGTCCGAGCCCGGCTGAACGAGATCATCAAAAGCGAGGATCTCAGCCGGTATATCTTGTGAATTCCGGTTACGACAGGACCCTCGATGCGCAGGACGGGACCCGGATTCACTATCGTGTCTACGAGCCGACGGAAGGCCGAGCGGCGACCTTTCTCTTCATTCACGGCCTGGGAAGCAACTGGACCCGATGGAAGCGGCTTGCGATGGAACCCTTTTTTCAACGCTTCCGATTGATCCTTCCGGATCTGCGGGGCCACGGCGACTCGATCACACGGCAGGGAATCGACGCGGACGGGTTTGCGGCGGATCTGGAGGCCGTTTTAAAAAAGGAAGACGTCGAACGTCCGGTCGTGGTAGGACACTGCCTGGGCGCGAATATCGCGGTGAGGGTTTGGGAGCGGAATCCGCGGACCGTTCAAGCGCTGGTCCTGATCGAACCGTTCATCACGGAGGATCTTCATGGCGCATGGAAGACGCTGCATGGGATCTTGGGACCGGTTGTCTGGTCGGTGGGGCTGCTGGTCGGTGCGCTCAACCGGCTGGGACTGAGGCGGAGTCGGTTCCGCCGGGTGGATTATTCCGTTTATGATGATTGGGTGAGGCCGCGGCTGACAAACCTTTTCAACGTCATCCGCTGGATGGGCCCCTGGTTGGATCTTCAATGCATGCCGGCGGCCAGCTATCTCGCCTCGTATCGATTCCTGTTTCGTTATCGGCCGCCATGGAGGAAGATCGATGCGCCGGCGCTGGCCTTGATCGCGCGTCAGGGAGGTGTTTTGTCTCACGAGGCCGGAGAACACCCTCTGGATCGGCCCGGCATCCAAAACGTCCAGATCGAGGCGAGCCATTTCGTCTTGACCGATAACCGCGAAGGGGTCGTCAGATGGATTCAGGCGTTTATCGAGAGACTTAAAGGGGAGGGACGATGGAAAAACTGATCGAGAAGGCCAAGGTTCTGATCGAGGCCTTGCCGTATATCCAGGCCTTTTCCGGAAAGACGGTCGTGATCAAGTACGGCGGGAAGGCCATGGCGGAAGAGGGGCTTAAAAACTCGTTTGCCCAAGATATCGTCCTGCTGAAGTATATCGGTCTCAACCCGGTCGTGGTCCACGGCGGCGGGCCGCAGATCAATCTCATGATGAAACGGCTGGGGCTGGAACCGAAGTTTGTGAAGGGCGTCCGTGTGACGGATTCGCAGACGATGGAGATCGTCGAGATGGTCCTGGGCGGGCTGATCAACAAAGAGATCGTGGCCTTGATCAACCGGCACGGCGGGAGGGCGGTCGGTCTGACCGGGAAGGACGGCGGACTGATTCGGGCCAAGAAGATGAAAGACGCCGAGGGCGCATCCGAACAGGGCGGATCGGCCGACATGGGATTGGTTGGAGAAGTGGAAAAGGTAGATCCGCAGGTGATCATGAACCTGGAACAGGACCGCTTTATCCCGGTCATCGCGCCGATCGGCGCTGATCCGGAAGGGAGGACGTACAACATCAATGCCGATTGGGTGGCGGGGGCCGTTGCGTCGTCACTGAAGGCCGAGAAGCTCCTGTTGTTGACGGACGTGAAGGGCATCTTGGATGAGCAGGGAAGGCTCGTTCCGACGCTTCCGAAAAAAGAGGCGGCGCGTTTGATGAAGCAGGGCGTTATTTCCGAAGGCATGCTCCCGAAAGTCCAAGCGGCGCTCTCGGCCGTGGAGGAAGGTGTGACCAAGGCCCATATTATTGACGGCCGCGTGGCCCATGCGCTGCTGCTCGAAATCTTCACGGACAAAGGCATCGGCACCGAGATCACGGCATAGCGGAGGGCGACGATGTCGGGCATGAAATATGCCTTCATCACAGCGGCGTTTTTAGCGGTCGTCGGGATTATCGCGGCGCCGCTCCATTTCTATCAATTCAAACGTCCGCTGCGGACGTTTGATCTGACTTTTTTCGGCGTGGCGTTTGGTCTAAGCGCCTTCGGGGAACTGGCCAATATTCTCTCGACGAACTGGCAGTACCGCCCGAAGTTTTTCGGGATCACCACAACCGGGATCCTGGCCATCAGCATACTGGCGGCCCAGCCGCTGCTCCATCTCGCGATCGGATACGGGTTTCTTATGCTCCGCCGATGGGCCTTCTACCTGGCCGTGTTCTACACCGCGGACGTCCTGACCAGCGCCGTCCTGGGATACGTCCAGGACGGTTTCGGTCGGATCCGCACCCTCTTCCTGGTTTTCCTGACGCCGTTTTTGATTTACCTGGTTGTGCGGCGGGCGCAGTTTACGAAGTAAGAACGGGGTCACCCCGAAGGAAGGAGAAGCAGAAATGGCGGCGACACAGCCTCCCATCCCGTCTCCTAAAAAACGGAACTACCCGCGGGTTCCGCTCGCGATTCGAATCCAATACCGGGATCCCCTCAAAGGGGTGAAGGAAGGTTTTACGGCCGTTATGGGCGGCGGCGGGCTTTTTGTAGACACCCTGTCGCCCTTGCCGGTGGGGACGGCCGTGAGTCTGGAGTTCAGTCTGCCGGGCCAGGGCGATTCAGTCAAAGTAGACGGCCAGGTCGCCTGGGTCCGTCCGGACTTTGACCCTAAGGGTTTTTCTCCCGGAATGGGAATTCAGTTCAAGACGATCAACGACGCCGACCGTGAAAAAGTCGTGCAGTTCGTCATGCGGGCACTGATGGGCCAATCGGAGATCGCCCTATGAGACGGCCCGGCATCGCCGTCCTTCTCTCCGCGGTCGTTCCGGGCCTGGGCCAGTTCTACAATCGTCACTGGTTGAAAGGCGGCGGTTTCATCGCGGGCACGGGGGTTCTGTTCTGGCTGGCGGGCGAACAGTTTTCGGTCGAGGCGCTTATGGCCGGAGACACGTCGGGGGTCGGCAAGGTTCTCGGTCTCCTGTTGGCGATATCGGCCCTTCTGATCTGGAGCATGGTGGATGCCTACCATTCGGCGAAAACGCCCTCGACCGGGAAATGACCCGGAAACCGTTATCCCGCAATTGATTGCTCAAGTCACCGAATCCCGGCTGACGGACCATCTCAAGCGGCTCATCGGCGTCCGTCATCACGCGTCGGCGCCCGAGAGGCTGGATGCCTCGGCCGATTACATCACGGCGCAGTTCCGTGCGGCCGGTCTTGCGATCCGTAACCATTGGTTCGAGGCCTTCGGCCACCAGAACCGGAATGTCGTGGCCTCGGTCCGAGGCCGCGCTCGCCGGGGTTTCAAGCGAGAGTCGCTCTTGATTCTGGCGGCTCATTATGATACCGTGTGCAACAGCCCGGGGGCGGACGATAATGCCAGCGGCGTGGCCGTGATGCTTGAGGCGGCGCGCGTGCTGGGAAGCATCGGTGTTTCTGCCCCGCTGGCCTTCATTGGTTTTGCGCAGGAAGAGCAGCACTGCCTCGGAAGCACGCTCTACGCCATCAAGGCGCAACGGGCCGGTCTCCGCATCGAGGGAATGATCGCCTTGGAATGCGTCGGCTACGCCAGCGAGCGGTCCGGGTCCCAACGGGGTCCGAAGGAGCTTCCGGTCGCGATTCCGGATGTGGGAAATTTCTTGGGCTTGGTCGGTAATCCGGAGGCGGCGGAGTGGGTCAAGCGGTTTGAGAACGACGCCGGCCGGTATGTTCCGGATCTTCCGCTGATCGGGCTTTTGGTTCCGGATGCCGGACACGGCTTTCCGGATACGCGCCGGAGCGATCATTCACCGTTCTGGGATGCCGGTTATCCGGCGCTGATGTTGACGGATACCGCGAACTTTCGAAATCCCTGGTATCATCAGCCCGGCGACACATTGGAAAGGCTGAACCTGGCCTTCATGATGAAGGTCGCAAAAGCGGTCGTGGCCGTTCTGGCAGGGGCCGTCGCGGGAAGGAAGAACGGGCGGTTGTGAAAAAATGATCTTCAAAGCGCGGTCTCGGACCATTACGGTATAAGGGAGGGTTTCATCATGCGGATGAGGTTGGCTGCGGTTCAGATGCTGGCGATCGGTTTGGTCATAGCCGCTTTTGGAAGCTCCGCATTGGCGGACCGGGTCGAGGATCTGGTCAAAAAGCTTCAATTCAAGACGACGATGGACCGTCGGGAGGCGGCGCGCGAATTAGGAAAGATGAAGGAGCCGCGCGCCGTTTCGCCGCTGATTGCGGCGCTCAAGGACGAAGAGCCGATGGTGAGGCTGGATGTATCCGGCGCCTTGATCGATATCGGTAGGACGGTGGTCGATCCCCTCATCGAGGCCGTCAAACATGACAACGACTCCGTTTTTTTATGGAACGCGATCCGGGTTTTAGAGGAGGTCGGAGATCCCAAGGCGATCGATCCCTTAAAAGAGATTCAGCAAAAACATCCGGATCCGGCGATCCAGCAGATCGCAAAGTACGCGATCGAAAAACTTCAACACACGCCGAAGCCTTAGCCGACATTGGGCCGGAGTGGCGGAATGGCAGACGCAGCGGACTCAAAATCCGCCGAGGGCAACCTCATGAGAGTTCAACCCTCTCCTCCGGCACATTCTTTTTTATGGCTACTCCTTGTTTGACACTTTATGGTGTCTTTGATAAAATGAGACCTATGGAACCCAAGGAGACCGATCGAATCAAGAAAGTCCTTCTGGATGCCGTCTCGGCAAAGGACCTTGCCAAAGCCGAGCGGCTTATGAAGGACAAAGGGAAGAAGACCCTTAAAAAGGTCGCTCGCGCCGCTTAATCGCTCCTTGAATATCCTTGCCATATCGCACGGTACTCTTCAAAGGTCAGCCTCAACAGTAAACCGACCTTCTCATATTCTTCCTTTAGGGTTTTAAAGCTGACGCCTCTCACCAGAAGCTCTGCAATTTCCCGGTGTGTCTTGCCGACATAAAGATGAAATCGGATCAGGTCATCAACGGAAATATTTTTGTCTCGGCTCCGAATCTTCCGGATCAGTTCCGGAGAAAGCGCCTTGGGTTTTTCGATCTTCTTCTTGAGGCTCAGAGTCAGCCCTCCTTGGTTGTTATCCCGCGTGGTGATCGGCCCGATGATACGGAAATCCCGGCGGGATGTCAAACCATCGACCTTCCGGGTTGATTCCTTCAAAGGGGTTTGTTTAGTGTGTCTCGGTTTTGAGGGCCTTTAGGCCCAAAGCGATGCTGGACTCTGTGCCAGAAATGTGTTAAAACTGTCGAGCGTGGAGAGATCACCATGAACCTCCCCCCACCGGATATAATTTGGTATCCCCATTGAGCACATTTCTGCAAAGCGATCCTTCCCTGACCCCAAAAGACAGATTGATTTTTGCTCTCGATTATCCAACGATGAAAGAAGCTGAAAAAGCGGTGTCGGTGCTAAAAGACCACGTCGGACTGTTTAAGGTGGGCTTGGAGCTTTTCGTGAGCGCAGGCCCCGGCATCTTCAGGACCATTGCAAAAAACAGTGACCGCGATATCTTCCTTGACTTAAAATTTCATGATATTCCGGAGACAGTTCTATCGGCCGTTAAGGCCGCCGCGGCCTATAAGGTCCGGTTTGTTACGGTTCATGCTTCCGAAGGGAAGGGGCTGCTGAAGGCGGTCGTTGATGGGATCCGGAATGCCGCCCAAGTTCTGGCCGTCACGGTCCTGACCAGCTTGAGTCGAGAGGATCTGCGGGATGTCGGAATGGATGAACGGCTGAATATTTCAGATATTGTCCTTCAGCGAGCGAGGCTGGCGAAAGCGGTCGGCTGCGCAGGCGTCGTCTGTTCGGGGTCGGAAGCGCGTGGCATCAAAGAGCAGATCGGCCGAGAAATGATCGTGGTCGTGCCCGGCGTTCGCCCGGACTGGGCATCGGTGCCCAACGATGATCAAAAGCGGATCGTGACACCACGCCAGGCCATACTCAATGGCGCGGACTACCTTGTCGTCGGGCGTCCCATAAAAAAGGCCAAGGATCCCGTCTTGGCGGCCGACAAGATCGTCGAAGAAGTCAAAAAAGCGATGAATGATCTTGCGAGCCGATCCTGAAGTCCGGATGCCGGTCTTTTTTAAAGGCGGCATTGTTTATAAGACGCCTTGACTTCCAAGGGGAAAACGTTATAATGGGTGAAATAGGTGATCCTAATGCCAGATACCACAGAAACCATAACGCACGCGGAATTAGATCTGCGGGGAGTGATGTGCCCATATAACTATGTGAAAACAAAATTAAAACTGGAAACGATGGAGATGGGCCAGGTTCTCTCGGTGATTGTGGACGAGGGTGAACCCATCCGCAATGTGCCGCGCAGTATCTCAGAAGACGGACATGCCGTTCTAAAGCAGGAAAAAATGGGAAACGGTTTCCGCATATTGATCAAAAAGCAGAACTGATCAGGGAAGTCCGTTAAAATAAGCGAACCGTTCTTACGCGTTGAACCGGTCGGTCCACAGCAAGCCTCGGTTAGGTTCATACCGATTTCACTCCATCTGAATCGAGAACACGTCCACTCTCTCAGTCCAAGGCGGTACTTGACCGTTCCCGTTGTTTGGAAAAAGCCTGATGAACCCGCCGGAGGTAAATGAAACTGACCCTGATTAAAAAGATGCTGCTCGGCTTTTCGATCATGGTCCTCTTAACCCTGCTGACCGGTTTATATGCGGTTTTAGGCCTTCGAGATCTTCGACGGATGAGCGACAGTATTGTGCAACGAGACCTCCCCATCATCGAGGCCAGCCGCCAGACGACCGAAAGCCTGTTGGCCCAGGATCTATATGAGAAACGATCCGTCATCTTACGCGACCCGGCGGTTCAGACCCTTTTTTTGAGCCGAAGCGAGGAGTTTCGGTCAAAGTTAGATCAACTGAACTCCCTGTCGCCGGAGGACCAAAAGCTGAGGGAGGAGATCCGTCGCCTCCATGAGGAGTACACGCAATTTTTCAAAGAAGAACAGGCTGATCTCGATCGTAAAGAAGAGTATAAGGCCAAGACCCTTTCGGAAGGGCCGATGAAGAGCCGCCTTGACGAAATGATCAAGCAGCTCCGGGAACTGGAACGGCACGCGCGTGAAGACCAGAATGGGAAAACGCTCCTCGCCAGTCGATTGAGCCAACAGGCGTTTAATGTGACGGCGGTCTTGGTGGTGATCAGCGTTCTTTTCGGCGTTGGGTTTACCATTTTCATCAATGCGAACATCAGTTTTTCAATCCGGCAGCTTCAAGAGGCGGCTCACTACATCGGACAGGGACTGTTCGACCAAGCCTTGAACATCAAGGCGACGGACGAGGTGGGCGAGTTGGCCGATTCGTTCCGTTGGATGTCCAAGCGGCTGAAGGAGCTGGGCGAGATGAATCTGGACGCGAGTCCGCTGACGCGTCTTCCGGGAAACCTGGCCATCGAAAAGGCGCTGTTGACCCGTCTTCAGAAAAAGGCGCCGTTTGCTTTTTGCCTGATCGACCTGGACAACTTTAAGGCCTTTGGCGACCGATACGGTTATGTCCGGGGGAGCGAGGTCTTAAGAAAGGTCGCGACTCTTCTGACGGGCACGGTCAAGATGGTTGGGGCGGAGCAGGATTTTGTCGGCCACATCGGCGGGGACGACTTCGTCGTCATCACCGACCCCTCGCGCATGGACAAATTGTGCCAAGACCTCATTGTGAACTTTGATCAGACCGTTCCCGACTTTTACGACGACGAGGATCGCCGGCGGGGTTATATTATTTCGCGCGATCGCAAGGATGTCGAGCAGCAGTTCCCGTTCATGACGGTTTCGATCGCGGTCGTCACGAACCAGAAGCGCGTAATCACCAGTCCCATGCAGGTGGCCGAAGTCGCGGCGCAGCTCAAGCACTACGCGAAGACCTTTCCTCGAAGCGTCTACGTCGTGGATCAGCGGAGGACGGTTTGAGGATCAAGGAAGGGCGCTTTCTGTTCGATGCGGTTGGGCCGAGGTTCCCGCTCTGGGGAATGGGGCGGCTCTGCCTCCTTCTTTTTTTCTCGGGCTGTGCCGGTTGGGCGTCGCTGGAGGAGGCGACGGCCCCGGCCGAGCATTTCAAGAAGGCCGAGGCCTTCTTCGAGGGCGGAAAGTATGCCGAAGCCATCAAGGAATATCGGTATGTGGTAAACCGGTTTCCGGACGGCGATCTTGCGGATCACGCGCAGTACAACATCGCCTATACCGAAATCTATTTCAAAAATGCGTCGGCCGATTATGAGGCGGCGGTTCGAGATTTTCAGCAGGTCGTCCAGAAATATCCCGAAAGCCCCTGGAAGAGCCGGGCCCAGAATTGGTTGAATTTTTTGGCCCAGATGGAATCGTTAAAGACGGAGAAAGAAAAACTCCGGAGCGATCTGCAGCGGCTGCTGGATCTGGATATGCAGGCCGAGAAGAAAAGGCGTGAACTGAAATGAATCACCACATCGGCGTGATGGATCGGCAGCCCTCGATCACCAGAGCGATCTCTCCGCGGGGGGACCGGCCTTCCATCCGAGGGATGAGTTGAGAGAGCCTTCCGCGGACGATCTCCTCAAACATCTTGGTCAGTTCTCGGGCGATGACGATCCGCCGATCGCCTAAAACCGCGAGAAGATCGTTGAGGCAACGGGTGAGGCGGTGGGGAGATTCATACAGAATGATCGTTCGGGGTTCTTCCCTTAATGCTTCGAGGTGTTTGAGCCGTCCGGTCCGCTTTTTGGGCAGAAAGCCCTCGAACAGGAAGGCATCTGTGGGAAGACCGGATACCGTTAACGCGGCGAGAAAGGCCGAAGGACCCGGAATCGGCGAAAGCGGGATTCCGGCTTGGATGCAACGATTGATGAGATAATAGCCCGGATCCGAGATGGTAGGTGTACCGGCATCGGCCACGAGAGCGACGGACTGACCGTCTTTAAGGCGCTGGAGAAGGATGGGGGTTTTCTCTTCCTTGTTGTGGTCGTGATAGCTGGTCAAGGGCGTCCGGATCTGAAAATGGGCAAACAGCTTTTGGGTATGGCGCGTATCTTCGGCGGCCACGACGGAGACCTCTTTCAGCACCCGGAGGGCGCGCAACGTGATGTCTTCAAGATGGCCGATCGGGGTACTGACGATGTACAGAAAACCGGGTTTAGGATCCATGACGGAACACCTTCATCGATAGGGGAAAAGGAATTAATACAAGTATAGGTCTTCCGGCCGGCCGGTGCAAGCGTTCCTTGCCAGGCCGCAGGGATTTCTGATATGGTATCCTACGTTTTGTAACGAAACAAAGGCGGAGCGTCTGATGAATGTTGCGGTCATTGGTACAGGGTATGTGGGCTTGGTTACCGGCGCGTGTTTTGCCGAGCTTGGAGTCCACGTCACCTGTGCAGACAAAGATCAGGAGAAGATTACGGCTCTCCAAAAAGGCCTGATCCCGATTTATGAACCAGGTTTAAGGGAGCTGGTCGGGAAAAATTCGACGGCGGGCCGGCTCCAGTTTACCACGGATATTGCGGCGGCCATTCGAGGAGCGTTGGCCGTTTTTATCGCCGTCGGGACGCCCCCGCGGGGAGACGGATCGGCCAATCTGGCGTACGTCGAAGATGTTGCCGAGACGATCGCGCAGCACCTCGACGGATACAAAGTGATCGTCACAAAGAGCACCGTTCCGGTCGGGACAGGCGAGCGGCTCCGGAAGATCATCGGGCGGAGCCTCAAGGAACAGGTGGATTTTGATATCGTCTCGAATCCGGAATTTCTGCGCGAAGGCTCGGCGATTGAGGATTTCTTAAGGCCCAATCGCGTCGTGATCGGGACCGGCAGCCAACAAGCGGTTGCGATCATGAAAGATCTCTACCGGCCGCTTTACTTGATCGAGACGCCGTTCATTGTAACGGACGTCGCCACGGCCGAGATGATCAAGTATGCCTCCAATGCCTTTCTGGCGACGAAGATCTCGTTTATCAACGAGATGGCCAACCTCTGTGAAAAGGTCGGAGCGGATGTGCATCAAGTGGCCAAGGGGATGGGCTTGGACGGCCGGATCGGCCCGAAGTTTCTCCATCCCGGACCCGGTTACGGCGGCTCCTGCCTGCCGAAAGACACGATGGCCCTGATTCAGATGGCCAAGGAACATGGCCGCGATCTGGAGCTGCTCAACGCCGTCGTTCGGGTGAATACAAAGCAGCGGGTCGTGATGGTCGAAAAAATCCGGCAGGCTCTGGGCGGGCTGGAGAAGAAGACGCTGGCCGTTCTCGGATTGGCCTTTAAGCCCAATACGGACGACATCCGGGAATCGCCGGCGATCGAAATCGTTCAGGCCCTGTTGGGAGCGGGCGCAAAGATTCGGGTCCATGATCCGGCGGCGATGTCCGAGGCCCGGAAGGTATTGAAGGAAATCGTCTGTTGCGACGACGCCTATGAGGCGGCGCGCGGCGCCGATGCCGTGGTCCTGTTGACTGAATGGAATCAATTCCGCAACCTCGATCTGGACCGGCTGCGCCGAGCGCTTCGCAACCCCGTCTTTATCGACCTTCGAAATGTCTATGATGAACCGCACATGCGCCAGGCCGGTTTTCGGTACGTCGGTGTGGGAAGGGGAACGAAAACGGTTTGATGGCGCCTCGCCGGCCATTCCGAGTGAATCGCGACAGGTTGCGGGGTCCTCTCGGCCGTGCGCGGTCGATGGATGCCGATTCCCGTTTCGTGGTCATGAAATTCATACTTTGCATGGATCTATGAACCGTCAAAATCAGTCGCGCAGAACCCCTCCAGGGGTCGGACATCGCCGAGCAGGCCGTGCCGTCTGCGGTTTTCTGTTCATTGTCTCGATCGCCGCTTCGGCTCAAGCGGAGCCGACCGCGACTCCTTTTCAGGGACAGCTCCGCCGGGTTGAGGAGAAGCTCTCCTTGGTGAAGATGGACATCATTCACATGGATCAGTCCGCTGAAGCGGTCCGGAAGGCGTCGAATCGGCCCCGGGCAGAGACGGACCTTCAAACGATTGCGGTGTTGATGAAGGACCTGGAACAGGCGGCGGATCAGGGGAAGACCCCGGCGGAACCCGGTCGTCTTTCATCGGACGAGATGCAGCTGCGGCTTGCGGAACAGCTTGTTCGCTCGCGATTGGTTGTCCAAGTGGAACGCACCTTAAAAGATCTTGCGGTCCGGACGCGTCGCGAGTCGATCGCAACCGAGGCCTGGTTTCAATTGGAAAAACTGTATTATCGCCGAGGCGATTATCCACAGGCCTTGGGCGCCTTCTTTAAAATTAAAACCCCGGAATCAAGCCAATGGCCATCTTGGAACGAGGCGGTTTACCTGGCCGGGAACAGTTATCTGTATTTGAAAGAATACCGGAAAGCGACCGAGCTCCTCAATAAGATTGGGAGAGGGAGCGACGACTACCCTTATGCCCTCTATTCGATGGGACTTGCCGATCTTAAAATAGTGGAGACCGGATCTTCAACCCCCGTGCCGTTTGAGAAGCTGATGGCCTTAAACACGAGAGAGGATCCGGTTCTACGGGAACTGGTCAACAAGACGCGCGTCACCTTGGGATTCGCCTTTCTTGAACGGAAAAGATATAAGGAGGCAGCCGTCCTCTTTGAAGCCATACCTTCCCAGAGTCAATACTGGCCCGAGGCACGATCCGGGATCGGCAGGGCCTATTTGGGGATGGAGAAGTGCGTCAAGGCCATCGTCATTTTTCGGGATCTGATCGAGCAGGCTCCGACCCATCCGTACGGCCTTGAGGCGCGTCTTTATGTCGGGAGCTGTTATGCCAAAATGAATGCCTATCGCCGATCGGTGGACAGTTACCAAAGCGCGCTGCAGACGTATGCGGCCGAGAGAGAGAACCTGAAGAAGCGGATCCAGAAGATTCAAGCCGAAGGCGCGGAGAATCTGCTCCTAAAACCGGGGTCGGCCTCGATGGAAAAACCATCGCCCGCGTTTTCTTCACGGCCGGATCTGGTCCTGGAACGGGACTTTCCGGAGCTGATAGATCTCTACGCCGACGGGGCGCGGCTGGAAGAGCAGATCGCTCAAAAATTTCTACAAACGAATGACCCAAATAACCCGACCGGCGATCCGGTCGATGGGACGGTGTGGGAGCCGATCCAAGCCCGGTTGAAGGACATTCGACGGAACATCAATGAGTTGCTGAAAACCGCGGCGACCGATCATCTCTCGATCAGGATAAAACAGATTGATGATCTGGTGGTACGGGCCAATGTCGGAATTGCGAAGAACACGATACTCATGCAGGATTATGGTACGGCACCCTAAAAGAAATCCGGACGCCGCCCCGGTGGTCAAGAAGGGCATGATTCTCGCCGCCGCGGCCGTTTGGATCGGCCTGGGCGGGTGTGACCTGTACCGGCAACCGGATGTCCTGGACGAAAAGAAGATCAACGCCGTCGTCACCGAGGTGATGGAAGACCAATCGGCTCCGATTGCGAAGGAGTCCGTCTTAAACACCATGGGGACACAACAGGGCAGCCTGTTCGACGATTCCGGAGAAAAGAGCGAACTGAAGGCGAAGACGATGCATCAACTCGCCGATCTGTACCGAAAGTTCGAGGAGCAGATGTATCGTCAGGAGCTGTTCCGATATAACCAGCAACTCAACCTCATCCAGCAGGGTCGTTCGGTCCAGAAGCCGGCTCCTCCCAGAATCGACCATGCGCGTTCCAGAAAGATTTACGAAAAATTGTTGACCCTCTACCCCAACCGACCTGAAAATGACTTGGTGCTGTACCAATTGGCCCATGTTTATGAAGACGAGGGCGACACGGAACAGGAGATGGCCGTGCTGCGACGAATGGCGGACCATTATCCGCCGAGTCCGTTGAGCCTGGAAGCGGTCTTCCGTTTGGCCGAAACATATTACGACTCGAACCAGTACCGGCAGGCGGCGGAGGCGTATCAAAAGGTGATCAATTCCAAAGACCCCGATCTGATTGAGCGCGCTTTGTACAAACTGGGGTGGTCTTATTTTTCGCTTCAAGAATATGAGAGAGCGGCAGGAATATTCACCCGTCTGGTGGATCGAAAACGCGTCGCGAGGGGAAGCAACCCGCCGCGACTGGATCCGAGGTCGATGTCGGCCACTGAATGGGACCAGATCATGGAGATCATCCGCGGCCTGGCCTTTGCATTTTCGTACCTCGGTCCGCCGACCAAGATTCAGGATTATTTCGAAAAAGCGGGACATCGGGACTATGAGGATCTCATTTATCGGAAACAGGGCGATTTGTATATGGCCCAGAAACGGGTGCAGGACGCGGTGGGGGCCTACGAAACGTTTATCAAAACTTATCCGTTCCATGAGGAGGCGCCGATGGTCCAGATGGACATCATTGAGGCCTATCAACGGTTGAAATTGGTGGATCTGGCCAATCGCGCACGCATCAGCTTTGTGGAGCGTTTCGGCGATGAGAGCGTCTGGTACCAGAAGGCGACACCCCCGAGTCGGAACCGGGCGCGACCCATGACGCGGCAATTAATCAGCCAGATGGCCCTGTTCTACCACTCCGAGGCCCAGCAGACTCGACGAGCGCCGGATTACGAGAGAGCGCTCACCTGGTATCGGCGGTACCTGAAGTCCTTTCCAAAAGAGCCGGAAGCTGCGCGAATCAATTTTCTCTCGGCCGAGGGCCTGTTTGAGCTTCGACGCTACCCCGAGGCCGTGGCTGAATACGAACGCACCGCTTACGAATATCCCCTTCATCAAGACAGCGCCGAATCGGGGTACGCCGCCATCGTGACGCTGGATAAGATCATCGGTCAGGGACGTCAGGATCCCACGATCAGTCCGACGGTGCTGAAGCTTGCGCGGAATTGCAAACGATTTGCGGAGGCCTTTCCGAACGATTCCCGCGTGATGGATGTCCTTTGGAAGGGGGCCGAGACCTACTACCATGCGGGAAACTTCCCGGCGGCCCGTTCGATGGCGGAGGCGATCGTCAAGGCCTCTCTTCCGACGGATAGCCCCTCGCTCAAGGCCCAGCGAATGATTGGGAACGCTTACTTCGAAGAGCATGCGTACGAGCAGGCGGCGGCGGCCTATGAACAATTGACGCAAACGGGCGGAGTGGTCGGGGACGACGAGGATCTCCGGCGGTTGTGGGCCACATCGTTGTACAAACGGGGCGAAGAGTTCAAGGCCGAGGGGAATCTGCGGGAAGCGCAGATGGAATTCATGAAGGTCTATTTGGAAGTGCCGGGGAGTGAAATCGCCCCGGTCGCATTGTTCGACGGTGGAAGCGCGGCCCTGCTCCGAAACCAGTTGGATGAAGCGCTGCAACTGTTTCAGATGCAACTGCAACGGTACCCGAACCATCCCTTGAGCGAAAAGGTTCCGGAGGTGTTGTTGCAGGTGGGACGAACCCTCCTCGCGTCCGGAAAGGTGACGGAAGCCCAGGACTTGGCCGAGAAGGTCAAGGGGCTCCAGACGGCTTCCAAAGTGGATCTGTCCTATCGTTCGGAACGGCTCATTGCGGATCATTATTTCGAAGAGCGTGCGTACGAGCAGGCGGCGGCCGTCTACCGAAAATTGGCGCAGGATGAGATTTCGGCAAAGAATCAGGAGCGCGAAGAACTGAAGCGGTTGTGGGCATCCTCGTTATACAAACAGGCCGAAGGTCTGAAGACGGCCGGAAAGCAGACCGAGGCGCAGGCCGGGTTCCTGAAGGTCCAGGCCGAAGTGCCGGAAAGCGAGATCGCGCCGGTGGCGTTGTTCGACGCCGGTAATACCGCACAGCTTCGCGATGACTCGGAAGGAGCGTTCAAGGCGTTTACGATCTTGTTGCAGGAGTATCCATCGTCAACCTACGGTCCCCATGCGGCGATCCAGGTGGCCAAGATCCATGAGCGGAGCGGCCGCCTGAGAGAGGCAGCCAAAGGATACGAATCTGTGGTAAAATTAGGCGTTGATCGCAAGACGACCGGAGAGGCTTTGTTAGCCGCCAGTCGGCTTTACGAACAACTGGGCGACTGGATGAAGGCCGGGGCGGTGTACCAGACCTATCTGGATCAATACCCGGGCGAGTATGAGCAGGTTGTGGAAACCACGTTCAAGCTGGCATGGGCCAAGCTCCAAGAAGGCCGTCGGCAGGAAGCCCAGCCGATTCTCCAAACGCTCATTGACCGGTACGGGCGAGGCGATGCGGCTGCATCGCCGGCGGGCTACTATGTGGCCAAGGCCCATCTTCTAATGGCCGATGAACTCCTGATCCAGTTCGACGAGGTGAAGCTGGTATCGCCGCTGGAAAAAAACCTGGCCAAAAAGAAAAAATTGTTAAAGGAGGTTCTGGAAGGGTACGCCCAAGCGACCGAGTTCAGCGTGGCCGAGGTCACAACGGCCGCGACTCAAAAGATCGGGGTGGTGTTTGAAAAATTTCGAAACGCGTTGCTGGAATCGGAACGTCCGGCGGATTTGACTCCGCAGCAGCTGGAACAGTATAATTTCTTGATTGAGGAGCAGGCCTTTCCCTTCGAGGAAAAAGCCATCGCAGCTTATGAAAGCAATGTCCATCGGGCCCAACAACTGGGGTTGTATGATCCCTGGATCAAGCAGAGCTACGACGATCTGGCGAGGCTCATGCCGGCTCGGTACCGGAAGCGGGAACTGGACGAGGTCATCCCTCGGGAGCTGGTTTTAACCCCATGAACCGCGCGGATCGATGGACACGCATGGGAACGGCCATCGCCCGTCGGGCGGCGTTGTGGTGGCTGCTGACGGGTTTGATCTTCGGTTGCGCATCCGTCCCTCGCCCGGAAGGGTCCGCGACGAAGGGGCAGGCGGTCGCGGGATCCCCCACGAAGACGACCGGTTCAACAGCAATGGACGGAGGACTTCAAGCCGGCTATCGGCAGGCGCTCTCTTATCTCGATCAAGGGCAGCTCGAAAACGCCCAGTCGGCGCTGGAGCCGTTGGTGGCTTCCCATCCCGATCGGATCGATCTGCACAACACACTGGGGATCCTTTACCGGCGGAGAGGAATGTTGGACAAAGCCATCGACGAGTATCAAAAGGCGATCGCTCTTTCGGAACGGGCCCCGGAGGCGTCTCCGGCGCGGCCCGTCTTCCCCGAACTGTATAACAATCTCGCCATCGCGTATCGAGAGCAGGGGGATTTTCAAAAGGCCGAGAAGATTTATCGGAAGGCGATGGCGTTGAATCCGAAGTTCGCGCCGGTTTACTACAACTTGGGCGTGCTGTACGATCTCTACCTGAATCAGCCAAAAGAAGCGGTGCGTTACTATCAGAACTATGAAGCCTTGGCCGGCAAAAATCAGACTGTGGATATCTGGATCGCCGATCTCGAGCAGAGAACGGCGCATGGAGCGGCGAATGTGGTTGGACAACCCTAACATCAAGCGGATCGTCATCGTCATCGCCGTGACCGGATCGCTGAACGGTCTCGGCTCGACGCAGGCCCAGGATTCCAAGGTGCCCGAGCGGAACCGCGGACCGCTCCAGCTCAAGGAAACCGAGATCACCGGAAAGTTCAGAGATGTTCTAGGGTCGCTGAAGCTTTTGGAGACCGAGATCGTCGGGACGGTCGAACGACCCCAGATGAACGATTCGCTGCCCTGGAAGGACCCGGTCCTATCTACGGTCGTCTGTGAATTCAAGAACGGGTGTCTTCTCCCGGGAACGGAACCGGACCCGTTGTTATCGGAGGAGAAGGAAGTCCAGGGGGGGTACCTGGAAGAGATCTATACTCCCCTCGATAAGGAGAGATACAGTCGAGAGATACGAGCTGTTGAGTCGCGTTCGGGTCCCTGAGCGGAAAGGAGATGGAATGAATATATTCAACGTGATCGGGAATTTTTTTATGGAGGGCGGGTTTTTCATGTACCCCGTTCTCTTGGTGGCGGCCCTTGGAACGGCCATCGTGATCGAACGGACGCTCTACATCACTCGCGCTTCCGCCAACGGGGAGTCCATTTGGAAACAGGTCAAGAATTTTTTGGCGGATCAGAAGACCGAGGACGCCATTAAGCTTTGTCAGTCCAGCACGCGGCCGATCTATCATGTCCTGCTGGCAGGACTGAAAGCGGCGAAACCCACGGCCTCGCGTGAACCGATCCAGCGTTCAATGGAAGAGGCAATGTTGGAGGTTCTCCCCCCCTTGGAGCGACGGACAGCCTATCTGCCGATTCTGGCGAACGTCGCCACCTTGTTGGGTCTGTTGGGAACGATCGTCGGTGTGATCGGGGCCTTTGCGGCCGTCTCCGCGGCCGATCCGTCTCAAAAGGCGGTGCTGCTGGCCCGAGGCATATCGGTCGCGCTGAACATGACGGCCTTCGGCTTGATCGTGGCGGTTCCGCTGATTCTGTTCTATGCGTTTCTTCAGGCCCGAACCACCAAGATCATTGATGCGATTGATCAGTACTCGACGAAGCTGACTAATTTTTACGCCAACCGTGAAACGGTGGCGGCCCCGGAAAGGAAACCCGGAAATGTTGCTTCGGTCCCGAAGACGAACCCGGCGTCTTGAATCGACCGATATCGATCTGACGCCGATGATGAACCTGTTAGTGGTGCTGGCCCCGTTCCTGCTCATCACAGCCGTCTTCACGCGACTGGCGGTTCTAGAAATCTATCTGCCCCCGCCGGCATCGGCCGACTTGATGAGCAAATTGCCGTCGGCGGGGGAACAATTGATCCTGACGATTTCGATTACCGAGAAGGGGCTGGTTGTGGCCAACGGGAATAAGGTGATCGATCTCATCCAGCCAACTCCCAAAGGGCATGACCTGCAAGCCCTCTCGTCGCTCCTTCAACAACTGAAGGCCCGATTTCCCAAGGTCGACAATGCGATCGTCTTAAGCAAGCCGGATATTCCGTATGAGCAATTAGTCCAGGTGATGGACGCCACGCGGGTCACCTTTGTAACGGTGGACGGCAAAAAAACCAGTTATTCCCTGTTCCCGAACGTTTCACTAGGAGAAGTTCAATGAGGGTTCAATCGCGATTCTCCGAGCGAAGGAAAAACGCCTCCGCGGCTTCCATGGTTTTGACCTTGACGTCGCTCGTGGATCTGTTCACCAACCTGGTGCTCTTCCTGCTCTACAATTTCTCGGGGGAGGCCTCGGCCATCCCTGCGGCGGAACGAATCAAGCTTCCGGAATCGTTAGCCCAGTTGACGCCGCATACGACCTTGACCGTGATGATCACACAAACCGACATCATCGTAGACGGCCGAAAGGTGGCCGATGTCAGTCCGCTCCTGAAGGAAGAGGATCTCTTGATCCCGGCCCTCAAAAAAGAGATGGACTACGCGGCCGAGCGGGGAAAGTATTTTGCGAACGCCAGCGCGGGGAAACCGTTTGAGGGCCGCGTGACCATCCTCGGGGATAAACAGATTCCATTCCGGCTGCTGGAAAAAGTGATGTACACCTGCAGCCAGTCCGAGTTCGGCCAGATCGATCTCGCCGTGATCCAGAAAGAGTCCACATGAAAACGACTACCGTCGAATTCTATGAGATTGACCAACGCTTTAGGCAAATCGCCTGGGGCTGTGTGCTTCTGTACGGTGCCGTGGCGCTTGTTATGAACCTGATCACGGTCAAAAACCCGGAGCGTCAGGACTATACCCGGCTCCCACCGCGTATCGCCAAGATGATCATCGAAGCGGCGAAACCTCTCCCGCCGCCCCCGCAGGTCAAGAAGAAAGAGGAGACGAAGGCCGAAGAGAAACCCAAGGCCGAAGAGAAACCCAAGGAAACTAAAAAGGAGGAACCCAAACCGGAACAGGCGAAAGAGTCGGCAGCACCGCCCCAGGAGGTGGCCAAGCAGCAGGGCCCGACTCCGGAAGAAATACAGGCCCAACAAGAGACCCAACGGAGAAAGAACGTTGAGGTGGCGATGAACAGCGGTCTTCTCAGGCTTTTAAAGCAGTCCGATACACGAAATGAGCCCGAAAGCGTTCCGGACGCAAAACTGAAAAAGGTCTTTTCAGAAATCAAAGGGCTCAGCCAGGCACCCAGAACGTCGGCCGGACCGGCCGTCCAAGCGCCGCCGACCGGAACCGCGGGAATCGACGACATCGTGGCCAAGCTGGAGAAGTCAATCAAGCAGTCGAAACCAGCCGCGGGGGAGTCGGCCGTGACCGGAAGCGGCGGGATCAATCAAATGATCGGGAAGCTAAACACGGATGTGGGCGGATCGTCTTTGACGGAACGCAAAACCACGGCGGTGGAAAGCCCGTTTCAGATCAAGGGCTCGGAGGACGGGAAGAACCTGAGGAGTTACGAGTCCATCTCCCAAGTCGTCGATTCGTACAAAGGAGGGATCAGTTTCCTGTACAATAAGGCCCTTCGCGAGAATCCCGCCCTCCGGGGGACGGTTACGGTCGAGTTCATGATCTCCGCAAACGGCGATGTGATCGATTGCCGTGTCGTTTCCAGTTCGATGAAGAACACCCCGTTTGAAGAGGCGCTCGTCAAGCGAGTCCTGCAATGGAAGTTCCCTCCCGCCGGCGGCGATGTGACGATCGTCTATCCGATCGTGTTTTCCGTCGCGGGATGAACCCTCCTTATTTCGGTCTGGAGTGACAACGGAAACAGTCGGTGAACGGAAAGGCCACTACGCCGTGGCACCGGCCGCAGTATTCCCCCTTGATGATGCGGTCCATGCTGATCGGGTTGGCGCCTTGTCTCATGATGAAGATGGCCGGATGACAGGCGTTGCAGCTAAGCCACATGGTGTGCGGGGCATGGGGGAAGACGACATTGGGCACAGGATATGCCTCACCGATATTAAAGACGATGTCCATGTTCAGAATCGGACTTTCCGGGGACGGGTTAGCCTCCAGGGAATACTTGGGTTGGAGAATTCCTTCTTTAAGGGCGGCGACCCAGTCGATATCGCCCACGATGGTTTTGGGGAGAACGCTCAAGGCGATCGGCCGGCCTTCCGCGTCCAACCCCGACTTTTTAACGATTTGGGATTTGACCGCCTTCGGTTGTGCGCAGCCGTTGATCGTAAGACAGATCAATAAGATGGCACCCCCGGAGAAAAGGTTATTCAGCCGGCAAGCGCTTGACAACGATGTGAGATATCCCATTCTGATAGACCTCTCTCCAGGCCACATACAGAGAAGACGCTGAACTCGCCAGAAAAGGGGCCGACGAGGCCGTAGCCGGGATCGTGTTGAGCTGCGGATCGTCCGATTCCCACCGAGTTTCTGACCAATGTTTGACGTGGATCTGGGTAATGCCTTTGGCGTCGTACTCCGTCCAGGCGATGTACGCGGCCGAGCCGACTCCTATCAGGGCAGGACTTAAGGCGTGGCGGGCGGGGTCGATGTTTACGCTCCCCCCATCGGATATCCATGAGCCGTTGTCCCAGTGTTTCACATGGATCTGGGATATGCCTTCCGCATTGATTTCGGTCCAGGCCACGTACGGAGTCTCACCGACAAAAGTGATCGCAGGACTCGATGCGTGATTCTTCGGATCGAGATTAAGGCTTTCGCCCAACCCTTCCCAGGTGGAACCCGCCCGGCGCTTGACATAGGCCTGATAAACATTCTGGTCGGATAATTCGATCCAGGCAACGAAAGGCACCGACCCCTGAAGCGCGATGGCGGGCTCGATCGCGTCGCGCGTCGGCGACCGATTCAACCCCTCCACCCCGTCCAGATGCCAGCCGTCATCGGAGAGATGCTTGACATAAAGTTGAAAGACCCTCGCACTCGGCTCGCTCCAGGCCAAATAGGGAACCGTTCCGGCCACGGCCAGGGCCGGGTTGACGGCCCGATGCGTCGGGTCCACATTCAACCGAGCGCCGTCAATGACCCATTGATCTCCGACCAAATGTTTGACATAGAGATGCGGGATGTCTCTCGCAGTCAGTTCCGTCCAGGCCAAATACGGGGTTTTACCGTTTGAGCTCATGGTAAGATCAGAGGCCCGATGGGTCGCGTCCATGTTCAGGGCCCCGCCGTCCTTGACCCATTCGGAACGGTCCCAGTGTCGGACATGAACACGCGAGACGCCGTGCGTATTGAGTTCGATCCAGCCCAAGAACGGGGTGGTGTCGACGAATACCAAGGATGGGTTTAGGGCATGCCGTGAAGCATCGACATCCACCCAAACGGACGAGAAGGCCTTCACGGGTTGCCCCAAGGCAGCCCAATCGGAGCCGGCGGCCGAGGCGATCTCAGAATAGAAAGAACGGTCGGCCATGATCCCGCCATAAACGAGGGCAAAAAACGCAACGGCCGCAACCCATCGAGGGGCAGTGTGTCCATCAACCCTCATCCATTTGGCCATCGCAACACCCTGTATTTCACGACGATGCTTTAGGATCATGATTGAAAATAATTAGTCAATGCGTTTATTTTGGCCTTGAATGGCAACGGGAGCAGTCCGAGATCGGAAAGGCCACCACGCCGTGGCACCGGCCGCAATACTCGCCCTTGAAAATCTTGGCCATCGTGACGGGGTTTGAACCCGCCCGCATCAAAAAGATGCTGGGATGGCAGTTTCTGCAGTCCAGCCACAAGGTATGAGGATAATGGGGATAAACGACGTCGGGAAGATCGCCCGGCACTTTAAAAATCACGTCAAAATTCAGCGGGGGCATTCCCGGCGGATTGCTGGGCTCCAGCGAGTCGCGGGGTTTGATGGTCCCCTGTTTAATGGCGGCGACCCAGTCCACATAACCCAGTTTTGTCTTGGGCAGGTAGTCGAAAGCCAGCGGATGTTCTTCTTCCTCTTCTTCTTGCGACGGAGTAGCCGCTGGCGGGACCCCGGCGGTCTTTGTTTCTTTAGAGGGTTGGGCCGGCGCGGCCGGGTTTTCGGTGGTCTGGGCTTCGAGACCGTTTTGGGCGTAGAAATAAAGGCCGCCGATCAGGAAAATCAGACCGAGAGCCCAGACCTTTTCGCCCGTCTTTTTGCGCCGCATCATAGGAAGCCGAAGCTATTTGGCCACCGTGATCTTTCCGGTCATCTGGTTGTGGATGAAGCAGAAATAGGGATACTCGCCGGGAGTTTGGAACGTGTGAGAATAGACGGCGCCGGGTTCCATGACGGAGAAGATCTCTAGTTCATCGGTGGGACCGGATCCCGGAATGCTGGCCAAATTGTGTTTGCGTTCATCGGTATTGGTCCACTTGATCGTGTCGCCGATCTTGATCGTGATCTCCGGAGGGTTAAGTTTAAAGGCGTTTCGGATGATCGTGATTTCGTGTGCCGTTCCTTCCTCACCCTGAACGGAAAACAACGGCAGAAAGATAAAGGCGGCTGTTACTCCAAACAACAGCGATACAATTTTTCTCATTCCCAACTCCTCCTGCGGCTAAACATATTTAAACAAATTATATCGGACGGCCATGGTCTTGTCAATCCGCTTCTCGTCGGTGTTTTGTAAGCAAGCAGACCGGTTTCGGCATGAGCAAGAACCGTTGTATCGTCCGATGATCATGCGGATTCGTCAAGGCATCCTCGCCTTGTTTTGGGCCTGATAATCCGGGTCAACAGGGGGCATCTCTTTAGGTTTCACATGGCAACGCAGGCAGTCACTCAATGGAAAAGCAACCCGGTTATGACACCGGCCACAAAACTCTCCCGATGCGATTCTGGGCATCGTCATTGTCCGGTTGGCCTCTTTTGCGTTCATGGGGAAAATGGCCGGGTGACAGTTGGTGCAGGTCAGCCAGAGCGTATGGACAAAGTGCGGGAAGATGACGTCGGGCATAAATTGGCTTTTGGTAAAAACGACGACGTCCAACTGAAACGGGACTTCGTCCGCTCCGGCCTTGGGGTCAATACTGTACCGCGGCTTAACCTTTTCGGTCTTAATAGCGGTGGCCCAGTCGATCAGTCCGTATCGGTCCTTTGGAAGTTCCGCAAGCTCCAAGGCGAGGGGATGTTGCGACAGGCCGGCCTGTTCGGCGTCGCCGGCGAACTTTGTCGGATCGCCGGTTCCGGCAATCTCACCCGTGATGCCGCTTAGATAGATGAGCTCGGACGGATCCTTCCCTCTAAGTCTGGTCCTCAGTTCGTCTTGTAATAATTTTAGGGACGACGATTCCTTGGCCTTCACCGTGACCGTGACCGGGCTGCTGGTGATGCTTCCGACGGCAGCCGTGATCACGGCCGATCCGACGGCATTGGCCGTCACAAGACCGTTATTGCTCACGCTGGCAATCGAGGGACTGCCCGTTTGCCAAGTCGCCGCCGGGTCCTTTTGTTCGCCGTTCTTGGCATCCACCGCGACGGCTTCCAATTGTTTGGTTTCACCTACGAAAAGCGCGGCGACCGCAGGGCGAACGTCGACCTTCGCCGTCGGCGGATTCGCGACGGTCAAAACGGCCGAGGCGGTTTTGCCTTCGGCGGACGCGACGATCGTGACGGTTCCGGCGGCCTTGAGGGAGACGATCCCATCGGCATTAACGGCGGCGACGGCCGGATTACCCGATTTCCAATCCACGGTCAGATCGGTCCTTTCTTTTCCCTTGGCATCCACCGCCACGGCATTCAGTCGAATATCATCGCCGACCAGGCCTGAGGCCGTTTCGGGCCGCACCTCGATCTTGGCCGGGCCGGGCTTGGGAGCCACGACCTGAACCGAGACCGTTTTGTCTTTCATCATCGCCGTAACCGTTGCGGTACCCGATGCCCTGGTCGTCACGATGCCGCTCTTATCCACTGAAAATGACGGCGAGAGGGCTGCTTGTGATTGGGGCGGTTCAGTTTTTATATCGATGGCGGTCAAGAAGGCGCACAGACAGACAAAGAGGAAGGCGGTAAACGTTTGGAAGAGGTTCCGGGTAAAGAGTCCACGTCGCTTCATGGCGTTGAACCTCCTGACTCTTCTGAGATGACAGGCCCCGGTCTTTCAAGCGAAAGACTCAATAGCGTCAAACGAAACGAGTTTCATTGCGGGGCCTTGGGTTGCTGTTGAGCTACTCCTTGGTAATCGGGATCAATGGGGGGCGTATCTTTGGGTTTCACATGGCAACGCAGGCAGTCGCTCAAAGGAAAAGCAATCCGGTTATGGCATCGGCCGCAGAACTCCCCCGATGCGATTCTGGGCATCGTCATCATCTTGTTGGCCTCTTTTGCGTTCATAGGAAAGATGGCCGGATGACAGTTGATGCAGGTCAGCCAGAGTGTATGGACAAAGTGCGGAAAGATGACGTCGGGCTGAAACTGGCTTTTGGTAAAGATCGCGATATCCAGATCGAACGGGGGCATCGGCTTCTCATCGGGATTCAGCGATTCTCGCGGCTTGACCTTTCCCTCCTTGATCGAGATGGCCCAATCGATCAATCCATAACGGTCTTTCGGAAGGTCCGACAGTTCCAAGGCCAGCGGATGGTCGGCCAATCCCGCCCTTTCCGCCTCTCCCGCGAAGCCGGTGGGGTCGCCGGTGCCAGCGCACTCACCTGTAATGCCGCTGATCATCAAGGGATCGCAGGGAAGGTTTTTTTGTGCCTGCGTTTTGGCAGCGGGTTCCGCCGCGCTGGAACGGCTTATTTCCCCTCTGAAAGAGGCGGTCAAAACATACACCACCGCCGCAGCGATAAAGAAGAGGACGGCGACAGAGCTCGCGAGATGTTGGCGCTTCATGGTCTATGATCCCTCTTCTTCTGGATGATGAGGCCGGCGGGGTGACGTCCGTCTATTTCACAAACCCCCTGGCCTTCGGAATCGTAATGTCGCTCTTTCCGGCATGGCACCGATCACAGTAAATGGGAGGCCAGGCGATGCGGCCATTATGACACTTGCCGCAGAAATCGCCCTTGATGATTTTGATCATATTGATGTCATTCGATCCTTGCTTCATTTCAAAGATGGCCGGGTGGCAAACTTTGCACTTGAATCGGATCCGATGAAACCAATGTGGGAAAACAACGGGAGGCATTCCGGCTTTTTCGGCGTAGTGATTCAGGGTGATGTCGCCGTACTCGGCTTTCGAAGTCGTTGAAACGTCGAACGCGAGGAGAAGACCGACAACGAGGATCGATGAAAGGAAACCCCCGACCAACCACCGCATTTTCATCATGTCCACTCCTTCTTCAAGGTCATCGCTGCTGCAAACCGCAGCAGGCAGGACAGCATGCCTATATGATCGTCGTTAAGATTGGGTCTTGATCTTTACATAATTTTTTTTATTTGTCAATACTTAAGCTGCAGCTCATCGGCCGGGAGCAGGAAATCGGCAGAGCGAACGCTTCAAATCAGTCGGATCAACGCAACGCGGCAAAATTAAATGGAAATTTCATGACCTCTTTGCCGTCTTTGTTCTGCACCACGAGTGTGACCGAGGCGTTCGGATCGATCCCCTCGGCCGGGAAAAAATAATCGCTGTCGGTTACGAAGGCCGGTTTGGTTTTCCCATCCCCATAGGGCTCGCCGGGCGGGTTGCTCCAGAACGTCGAAGGGAGGATATTCCCGCCGACCTGGAGAACGGCTGTGTAATCCTTGGCGAAGTTATCGGTATTACCGTACAAGGTGACCCGGAACACGAGTTTGCCGCTGCTTTTTGCAAGCGTGTCTTCAATATCAAAGCTGTTTAAGTCGGCCGATTGAAGCGCGGCCTGGCGAGCGGCATAAGCTAACGCCAGAAATTCGGTCGTGATAAAGGCAGACCCCATGCTCCCCTTATCCACCGACCATTCCTTGATAAACTCTTCCACCTCTTTTCGAACACCCCGTTTTCCGTACTTAATCGCGTCGTCTCGCTGCTCCGGGGACAGATGTTGCATCATTGCGTTTGAATCGGATCGGATGTCACAGAGACCGACCAGGAAGAGCGCCACAAGGAGCGTCGTCAACGATTTTTGCATCAGGATCCTCCTACCGAAATAGAATCAGTCCAATAAAGAAGGGCGGACTTTGAGTCCATGGAAATCACAGACAAGGCGGCATCCTACAAGGAGAGGGCAGGGGATGTCAAGCGGAAATACGGACATCTTTTTTCTTGACACACCGTGAATTCTGCTGTATTTTAACGACCGCTATGGGGAAGATTCTCGCACGAGGTCTCGCGACGATTACGGTTGCCGGTCTATTGACCGTTGGCGGCCCCGGACCGACGGTCGGCGCTCCGCTGCCGACCGTCTTTGACCCCAAAAGCCTTCCGCCGGATCTGCGCTCGATATCCGTCCAGAACGTCCCGATCGTTTACAGCGATCAGGGCAGCGGCGATCCGTTGATTGTTTTGACTCCCTACCCGTTCAGCGCCCGGCTCTGGACGGAATTAAGCAGCCGCCTCAGCGCTTCCGCGCGCGTCATCGTAGTCGAGCCTCCGGGCATCCGAGCCCCGGCTTCAATGAAGGGCGATTATTCATCTTTGCATCTTCTCTATCTTTACCGTGATTTTGTCAAGGGATTGGGTTTGACCAACGTCTATCTCCTGGGCGTCGGGGAAGCCGGCGGCCTGGCCGTGGCGTTCGGGCATCACTTTCCTGAAATTACCACGGCCGTCGTCAGTATTAATGGCTTTGAGTCCGTTAACTGGACGCCGGGATTTGAGGGAACGCTGAACTATTTCAAACAATCCGCGGACGGAGGACTCCCGATGCTGCTCTCGAGCGGCTCCCTGAAATACCGCGAAAAGCAGCCGTCTCGTGAGGAGATGGAACGATTGATGCTGCCGCTTCAGGAAGAGGACCAGAGAAATGCCGTCCGCGACCGATTCAAGGCCTATGCGAATGATGTTCGGGAAGGATACGTCCTTGCGATGCTTCCCAATTTCAATCGTCACCTCCTGCTGCTGCGAGCCGAAGACGATCATGTCCTTCAGGAGGGCGAGAAACTCGTCCAGCGGACCCGAGGCCAGATTCGACAAGTGCCGGTCGAATATCAAGTGATCTCCAAATCGGGCCACTTCGCCTTTCTGGATCAGCCGGAAAAGGTGGTCGAGTTAATCCGCGCTTTTCTTGCCCGAAACCCCATTTCAAAGTAATCGCCATAAGCCGATTAACCCGCCGCGATCGATGAGAACCGTCTTATTATAAACAAAGCGGACCGGCCGTAGACCGGCGGCTTGCATCCTGGGCCTTAAGGCTGTTAGAATTCGTGGGCCTGGCCGAACGGGCGGAGGCTTGGGTGCGGAATCTGTCGTACGGCGAGCAGCGGCGACTAAAGATCGCATGTTGCTCGCCGCCCCCCGCGTGCGTGTGGCATGTCTGTGGGAGGGGTGAGATCCAAGGTTAATCCACGGATAATCGTCCTTTCGACATTGCGGGGATGATGGAGTGCCGGTCCCGAAGGTTTACATCGATTTGTGCTGTTTGAAACGTCCATTTGACGCGCGTTCGGATGAACGGATCGCTCTGGAAGCAGAGGCGTCAACGACATTGATCGAGTTCGTCGAGAAGGGCAAAGTGCACCTGATTGTCTCGGGAGCGCTGATAGCGGAAAATAACCGTAACCCTCGGAAGGACCGTCGCGAGGCAACCCAACGCATCCTGGAAATGCATCATGAAATTTCTTCACTTACGCAAGCGGTTGAAGCCAGAGCCCGTCAAATACATCAACACGGTCTTACGGGAGTTGACGCCCTGCACCTTGCATTAGCAGAATCCGCTGGCGCGGATGCTTTTGTTACTTGTGATGAAGGCATTCTAAGGTTTGCTCGACGACAATCACTTGCTATCGGGGTTAAGATCGTCAGGCCTACAGAATTCCTGGAAGGAGGTCTTAAGTGAAGACCAAAGTAAAAAAGAGTTCAAAGCCGATTCCGCCGATGGAGTTGTATCGCAAAGGGTTTGGAGTTCTCTGCGATGAGCTGGGGATTGCTAATGCCCTGCGTTTTATCGCGCTTTTCGATCGAGGACGGGGCGACTATACGCGGGAGCGCAAAAAACTTCTTAAAGGATTGACAATGGATAAACTCATTCATCTAACAAAACTTGTGGAAAAATAAATCAACGAACGATGAAGCGCACACCGTTATACGATGAGCATAAGAAACTCGGGGCGAAGATCGTGCCGTTTGCCGGCTGGGAGATGCCGCTGTCGTATACTGGTGTTCTGGAGGAACACCGCGCGACGCGGTCGGCCGTTGGCCTGTTCGATGTGAGCCACATGGGCCGGATCGATCTGACGGGCCATGCCGCATCGGACCTCCTGGACCGCGTGGCGACCAGTCCCGTCAAAAAGCTGGCCGTCGGCGGGATGCAGTATGCGCTGGTCTGCAACGAGCAGGGCGGAATTCTGGACGACATCATGATCTGCCGTTTCGGCGAGCGGCGCTACTTTGTCTGCGCCAACGCCTCGAATGCCGAAAAAATTCTCCAGTGGCTCACCAAGCAGGCCGCCGGTTTTTCAGGCGTGGAGGTGACGGACCGGAGCATGGATCTGGCCCAACTGGCGGTGCAGGGGCCGCGGTCGCGGGACCTGATGAAACCGTTGACATTGGCCGACCTCGACCGGCTCAAGTTGCGTCATTGCATCGAGACGAAGGTGGCCGGCGTCCCGATGCTGCTGTCGCGGAGCGGCTATACCGGCGAGCTGGGATATGAGTTGTACCTTCCGTCCGATCGTGCACGCGACGTGTGGGAAATCCTGATTAAAAACGGAGCGGCCGTCGGCCTGAAGCCATGCGGCCTGGGCTGCCGCGACACGCTCCGGCTTGAGATGGGCTATCCGTTATACGGAAACGATATGGACGAGACGACCACGCCGATCGAGGCCTCCCTGGAATTTGCGGTGGACTTCAAAAAAGACGATTTTATCGGCCGAGAGGTGATAATCCGGCAAAAGGAAAACGGGGCATCCCGGGAGTTGGTCGGTTTCGAGCTATTGCGGCGCGGCGTGCCGAGGCACGGCCACAAAATCTTCTCGGACGGCAAGGAGATCGGCATCGTGACCAGCGGGAACCATTCGCCCTCAATGAACAAGGGGATCGGCATGGGGTATGTCCAGACGATCTTCGCCGAGGTCGGCGGCGAGATCCTGATCGATATTCGCGGCAATGCCGTGCCGGCCGTGGTTGTAGAGCGGCCGTTTTATAAAAAAGGAAAATAGGAGCGTCATGGAATACATTC
The DNA here is from genome assembly GCA_016201865.1 of Nitrospirota bacterium. Classification (GTDB taxonomy): domain Bacteria; phylum Nitrospirota; class Nitrospiria; order JACQBZ01; family JACQBZ01; genus JACQCA01. The sequence goes on along the minus strand of JACQCA010000066.1, from coordinate 29,246 downwards.
CGAATACAAAAGAAGAGCAACAACAGATGCTCAAGGTGATCGGGGCCGAGACGATCGAGGATCTTTTGGGCGACATCCCGTCCGAGATCCGGCTTACGCGCGGGCTGCAGCTTCCCCCGCCGCTGTCCGAACCGGAACTGAAGACCGAGATGCTTCGGCTGAGCGAGCGGAACGCCGACCTTCTCCATCACGCCTCGTTTCTAGGCGCAGGGGCCTATGATCACCACATTCCGTCGGTGGTAGGCCATCTGGCCTCCCGGTCCGAGTTCTATACGTCTTACACGCCGTACCAGGCCGAGATGAGCCAGGGGCTACTCCAGACGATCTACGAATTTCAGACGATGATCGCTGAGCTGACCGGGATGGAGGTGGCGAACGCCTCGCTCTACGACGGCGGCTCGGCTCTTGCCGAGGCCGCGATGATGGCGGTGAAGGTCACCAAACGAAACACAATCCTGATTTCTTCCACCATCCACCCGTCGTATCGGGCCGTGCTGAAGACTTACCTTTCTGGAGCCAACGCCAGGATCATCGAGCTCCCGTCCGAGAACGGGGCAACTGACCTGGTTGCGGTCGGGAAACGGCTTTCGGAGGATGTCGCCTGCGTCCTGATCCAGACACCGAACTTTCTAGGGTGCCTTGAACCGGTGGAAGGTCTGGCGCAGGAAGTCCATCGGTATGCTGCACTTTTGGGTGTGGCGGCCGATCCGATCAGCCTGGGTTTATTGAGATCACCCGGCGAGGCCGGTGCTGATATCGTTGTGGGAGAAGGCCAGGGGCTGGGGTGCGGCCTCAATTTCGGCGGGCCTTACCTGGGCTTCTTTGCGACGAGGAAAGAATACGTCCGCCAGATGCCGGGGCGGGTTGTGGGCGCAACCGTTGATACCAAAGGCCGCCGGGGGTACTGTTTAACCCTTCAGACCCGCGAGCAGCATATCAAACGGGAGCGGGCGACCTCCAACATCTGCACGAACGAGGCCCTGGCCGCATTGTCCGCAACAATCTATCTCTCCATCATGGGGAGACAAGGACTGCGCGAGATCGGACGGCTCTGTCTTCAGAAGGCCCATTACTTGAAGCACCGCCTGTGTGAAATCAAGGGATTTGAGATGGCGTATCAGCGGCCGTTCTTTAAGGAGTTCGTCGTCAAATCGCCGGTCTCGCCGTCACGGATCAACAAAAAGTTGTTCAAACAGAAGATCATCGGCGGGCTGGATCTGGGCACGATGGACCGCCGCCTCAAGAATCACTGGCTGGTCTGCGTGACAGAGAAACGGACCAAGGAGGAAATGGATCAACTGGTCACGGCGGTGAAGGAGATCACTACATGAGTGAGTCGTTGATTTTCGATAAAAGCGTGCCGGGACGCAAAGGATACTCGCTCCCGGACCTGGATGTGCCGGAGGTGCCGGTCGCCGAACTGATGCCGGCGGATTATCTTCGAAAAGACCCGCCGCTCCTGCCGGAGTTGAGCGAAGTGGATGTGGTGCGACACTTCACCAATCTATCACGCGACAATTACGGTATTGACCAGGGATTCTATCCGCTGGGATCCTGCACGATGAAATACAATCCGAAGGTGAATGAAGACGTGGCCCGGTATGCCGGTTTTGCCGCGCTCCATCCGCTACAGCCGGCCGAACAGACCCAGGGCGCGCTGCAGTTACTGTATCAATTGGAGGCGGCCTTGCGTGAGATCACCGGGATGGACCGTGTGACGCTGCAACCCGCGGCCGGGGCGCAGGGCGAGCTGGTCGGGATGCTGATGATCCGGGCCTACCATCGGTCGAACGGCAATCCCTGTCGAAAAGTCATTGTGCCGGATTCGGCTCACGGAACGAATCCGGCCACCGCGACCCTGGCGGGCTATCAGGTGCAGGTGGTTCATTCCAACGCGGACGGCCTGGTGGATCTGGAAGATCTAAAACATCTGGTGGATCCGGATACCGCCGCGCTGATGCTGACCAATCCCAACACGCTCGGACTGTTTGAGAGGGATATTCTAAAAATCGCCGAGCTTCTGCACAGCGCCGGGGCGCTATTGTACCTGGACGGTGCCAATCTGAATGCACTGCTCGGTCTCTGCCGACCCGGCGACATGGGGTTTGATGTCGTCCATTCCAATCTTCACAAAACCTTCACCACGCCCCACGGTGGAGGAGGGCCCGGGGCCGGCGCGCTGGGTGTCAAATCCTTCCTGGCTCCGTTTCTTCCCGTGCCGGTCGTGGAAAAGACCGAAAAGGGTTATGTGCTGGACATCCGTCGGCCTCAGTCCATCGGGAAAGTTCAGGCCTACTATGGCAATTTCGGGAATCTGGTCCGGGCGTACACCTATATCCGGCGCATGGGGGCAATCGGATTTCGAAAGGTCAGCACGAACGCGATTCTCAACGCCAATTACATCCGCAAGCGTCTGGAGCTTGTCTATCCGGTTCCGTACAATCGATTCTGCATGCATGAGTTTGTGGCCTCGGCCAAAAAGTTCCGCGACAAAGATGTTCACGCCTGGGATATCGCCAAGCGGTTGATCGACTACGGCATCTACCCGCCGACTGTGAATTTTCCGATGATCGTCGAGGAGGCCCTGATGATCGAGCCGACCGAGACCGAACCGAAAGAAAACCTCGATCGTTTCTGCGAGGCGATGCTGTCGATTGCAAAGGAAATTGAGGAGGATCCCGCGCGGGTCCGAAACGCTCCGCATACCAAGTCTGTGGCCCGCCTCGACGAGGTTCGGGCCGTCAAGCAGATGGACCTCCGTTGGAGACCGGCATGATCGAAGAGTTGGCTGTCAAAACCCGCGAAGGCGCCGAGTTGATCGACGTGACGGCCGAGGTCCAGGCCATCGCTGAAAAAAGCGGGGTCAAAAACGGAATCTGCGTCGTCTACGTGCCGCACACGACGGTGGGTCTCCTGATTAACGAAAACGAGCCGGGGTTTCATTCCGACCTGATCGGCGTTCTGGACCGGCTCGTTCCGCAAAAAGGCTCCTACCGCCATCCCGACGGAAACGCCCACGCCCACATCAAGGCCGGCCTGATCGGATCCGAAAAACATTTCATCGTCCGCGACGGCCGCTTGGTTCTCGGAACCTGGCAGTCGGTCTTCCTCTGCGAATTCGACGGGCCACGGACGCGGAGCGTCATGGTCAAGGTGATGGAGGGATAAGAGATTAGAAGCATATTATCCTGATCGCAGACTTTGAAAGTGGTCATGACGGAAAATTGTTTAAGGTTCAGAATTTAAGTTGATCGACATTGTGATTTTGATCTAAATCATCTAATGGTGTAAAATCGGACAAATTTCTAGGGCGTTTAATGAAAACCCTGCCACTCTCCGAGGTCAAAGCAAAACTGAGCGAATTGGTAGATCGCGTGGTTTCCAATAACGAGAAGATCACAATCACGAAAAATGGTCGTGCTGTTGCGGTGTTGGTTGGCCTGGACGAGTTCGAGAGTTGGAAAGAAACTTTCGCCATTCAATCTGATAGAGCATTTTTGTCCGAGATTCGCAAAGGGGTACAGTTACTGAAAACTAAGAAAGTTAGACGATGTACACTGGATGAGCTTTTTAAATGATCCGTCTGTTCGTTTAGAGAATTTGTCCGGCCCGCGATGAAATGAGGTGCCTATGCGCCCGCATGACATGATCACAAACCATAAGATCATCATCGGCGACTCTCGGAGCATGAGAGAGGTCAAGGATGAATCGGTGCATCTGGTGGTGACATCCCCACCCTATTGGCAGCTTAAAGATTATGGACATGGCGATCAAATCGGCTTCAACGACACATATGAAGAATACATAAACAATTTGAACCTCGCTTGGAAAGAATGCTACCGGGTTTTACAGTCGGGCTGCCGGCTCTGCGTCAATATCGGCGATCAGTTCGCTCGCTCTGTCTATTATGGACGGTACAAGGTTATCCCTATCAGGACAGAGATCACTAAATTTTGTGAGACGATCGGGTTCGATTACATGGGCGCGATCATCTGGCAAAAAGTGACTACGATGAACACCACCGGTGGCGCAACGGTGATGGGCTCGTTTCCATATCCGAGAAACGGAATCGTAAAATTGGACTATGAGTTTATTCTCTTGTTTAAAAAATTAGGCGACGCTCCCAAGGTTTCGCCGGAAATTAGAGAACAGTCCAAGCTTACTACCGAAGAGTGGAACGAATATTTTTACGGCCACTGGAATTTTTCGGGCGAAAAACAGGATCATCACCTTGCTGTTTTCCCCGAAGAACTGCCGAGACGGCTTATAAAGATGTTTTCTTTTGTCGGCGATACTGTCTTGGATCCTTTTCTTGGTAGCGGAACAACATCGCTGGCCGCGAAAAATCTTGGACGGAATTCTGTTGGTTATGAAATTAACCACGAATATTTTCCTGTTATCGAGAATAAACTAAAAATACACGAATCCACGCTATTCCCCAAGGCAACGCATTTCGAAGTAGTAAAGCAGGCCAACCCCAATCCCGATTTTAAGGAAGAAATTACAAAGCTGCCCTATATTTTTAGAGACCCCGTGAAGTTCGACAAGAAGGTAGATCCAAGAAAACTCAGATTCGGATCAAAGATTGATGGAAAAGAAAAAGCGGATGCCAATCTCTATACTGTTAAATCTGTGGAGTCGCCAGACCGGATAGAGCTGGATACAGGCCTCAAGATCCGTCTCCTTGGCGTGAAGCCGATTGAGATGAAAAAGAAAGAGGCGATTGCCTTTTTACAAAATCTCATAAAAGGACAGAAAGTTTTCTTGAAGTTTGACGACGTGAAGCATGATGAGCATAACAACGTTCTCGGATACCTTTTTCTCAAAAATAAAACTTTTGTCAATATGCACTTGATTAAAAACGGCTTGGCGGAAGTGGATACAAGTTTAAATTATAAATACAAATCAGCGTTCTCAAACTATGCGGGATTGAAATGACCAGTCAGAAGGAGTGGATAAAGGGGATAGAAGGTCAAAATCTCCAGTTCAAAAGAGAAAGATTATTAAACGACGCATTGAACCGATGGGGTCTGACTAAAGCGCATAGTGTTGGCCCGACTTCTGATCTGATTCGACGGTGTTCTCCCCGATCGTTTGAAGAATGGGAAAATTATTATTTCGAGAATGCGAAACAAAAGAAAAGAAACGGGGCCAAGGTTACGAAAGAACACCTCACAGAATTAGGTAAAAAGCTCTATATTAAACTGTCTGAGGTTATTCAAAGTGAACTGGAATCTATTACGGAAGAGGAATGCGTAGATTATGTTTTCAATCTTGTCTTAAATCGAACATTTGAAGGTTATCGGTCTGAAATACAGACCATCTACGGACAATTACAGCAGGCATTGATGGTTAAAATAGAGCCTGCACCAGATGAATGGGATAGAGGATACAATGTGGATTTCTTCATCAGGGTGAAAGATAAGTATATTGGACTCCAGATTAAACCAGCGGGATACGCTTACATTACACAAATAGTTAATGAACTGGAATTTCAGAAAAAGACACATGAAAAGTTTACAACCAAATACGGGGGTAAAGTATTCTATATCATCTCAATAAAAGAGGGTCAAAAGAAAATCATCCACAATCGAGAAGTTATAGAAGAAATCAAGAAGGAAATAAAGAGATTGTCGTTTCTGCAGAGCAGGTAAATTGATGCTGTCTAAAGCAGCTCAAAAGAGAGCATGAATGATGCGTGTGCATGACATCCTAATTGTCGGCGCGGGGCTGGCCGGGATGCGTGCGGCGGTGGCCGCGGCACCCGGACTGGATGTGGCGATTATTTCGAAAGTCCATCCGGTGCGAAGCCATTCCGTCGCGGCCCAGGGCGGGATCAATGCGGCGATCCATCCGAACGATTCCTGGGAGGCCCACGCCTTCGATACCGCGAAGGGAAGCGGCTATCTCGGTGATCAGGACGCGATCGAGGTGATGTGTCAGGAAGGGCCGGCCGATATTCTGGAACTGGAGCGGTTGGGCGCGATCTTCAGCCGGAATGGGCAGGGCCAGATCGCACAGCGACCGTTCGGCGGTGCGGGCTATCCCCGCACCTGCTACGCGGCCGACCGCACGGGGCATTCGCTGCTGCATGTCATGTACGAGCAGCTAATGAAGAAGGGCGTCTTCGTGTATGAAGAATGGTATGTCCTGTCGCTGATCGTCGAGGACAAGGTTTGCAAGGGCGTGATCGCAATGGATGTGCTGCGCGGGGAACTGCATGCGATCGGGGCCAAGGCCGTGATCTTCGCCACCGGAGGCTACGGCCGTGTCTATTCCAGCAGCACGAATGCCGTCATCAACACGGGGGACGGGATGAGCATGGCCTACCGCGCCGGCGCGCCGCTGATGGACATGGAGTTCGTTCAGTTCCATCCGACCACGTTGCGGGAGACCGGCATCCTGATCACGGAGGGCGCCCGAGGAGAAGGGGGGTACCTCCTGAACACGTTGGGCGAGCGGTTCATGAACCGGTATGATCCTCAGCGGATGGAGTTAGCCACGCGCGATTTTGTCAGCCGTTGCGAGCAACAGGAAGTGGATGAAGGTCGGGGCGTGGACGGCTGTGTCCTTTTGGATCTCCGACATCTAGGAAAAAAGAAGATCCTGGAGCGCCTTCCGCAGATCCGCGAACTGGCGATCAGTTTTGTGGGCGTGGATCCCATCGAATCGCCGGTTCCGGTGAGGCCCGGGGCCCATTACTCGATGGGAGGCATCCGGACGAACGCCTGGTGCGAGACGGAGCTGGCCGGGTTTTATGCCGCGGGGGAATGCGCCTGCGTGAGCGTCCACGGGGCCAACCGTCTGGGCGGGAATTCGCTGTTGGAGACGATCGTATTCGGCCGGCGGGCCGGGGTGCGTGCGTCCGAGCATGTCCGTAGGGTGAAAACAGTCGAGATTGCTTCCGCACCGTTTCTTGCGGAGCAGAAAAAAGTCGAGCGACTCCTCAAGCGCAAAAACGGCGAGCGCATCGGACCGCTTCGCGAGGAGCTGGGCGCGGCGATGACGGAACATCTCGGAATTTTCCGTGCCCGCGAGAGGATGGAAAAGGCCCTCCAGAAAATCCAGGAAGTACGACAACGTTACGAGAACATCCATCTCGAAGACCGAGGCAAGATCTTCAATACCGAATTGATCAATGCGCTCGAACTCGGGTCGTTGATCGACTTAGCCGAAACGATTGTGGTCGGAGCGATCAACCGAGAGGAAAGCCGGGGGTCCCACTACCGCAAAGATTTTCCCCAGCGCAATGACGCCGGGTGGTTGAGACATACGCTGGCCTACTGCACCGAGTCGGGACCTCATCTTGAATATGCACCTGTCAAGATCACGCGATTTCCTCCGACACAGTAGTCCTGTCATCACCCGCTTAAACCATGATTCAGAGCGATTGCAGCCAAGAAGTTCGCACGCAATCCCCTTCCGTATGCGAAACGCAACAGTGGACCAAACCATCTGTTGCCTTTATGTAACAACAAGCTATCGCTCTCTCTTTAAAACACAGAACATTTTTGGGGGCGTCTTTTTTATATAACAAATACAATGTGTTGTATTTTTATTTGAGTTCCATGTTTTAAATTAAGACAGGGCATGCATATTGCATTTAGTAAAAACCAAACAATATTGTTAGGATGAATCAAGACCCTCATGCATCTTCAGCGGACCATTAAGGAAATCATTCGCAGCTCCGGCATCGGGCTTCATTCCGGTGAGAGAGCCAATCTGCGGTTAGTGCCGGCCCCGATCAATACCGGGATCGTCTTTTTAAGGAAAACGGCCAAGGGACCGGTGCCGGTCAAAGTGGACGGGACCAAGGTCGTCGGGACGCTGCTTTGCACCACGATCGGCGAGAACGGAACCAAGATCCAGACGGTCGAGCACCTGTTGGCCGCGTTGTCGGGACTTCAGATTACCAATCTGATCATCGAATTGGACTCGGCCGAGCTGCCGATTATGGACGGAAGCGCCAAGCCGTTCGTGGATCTAATCCTCAAAGCCGGGATTGCCGAGCAGGGTGTTCCGCGAACGGTTTTGAAGATCACCCGGCCGGTTGAGGTGAATGACGGCGATAAATGGATCCGGATCCGGCCTTCATGGAAATTTCGCGTAAACTGCACGATCCGGTTTGACCATCCCCTTCTGGCTCATCAGAGTTGTTCCTTCGAACCCATATCGGAAGATTTTGTGGAATGGATTGCGCCGGCCCGGACGTTCGGTTTTCTGGAGGAAGTGGAGGCGCTCCGCAACCATGGCTTGGCCCGGGGCGGATCGCTCGAGAATGCCGTCGTGGTCGGCCCGAACGGTGTCATCAATAAAGAAGGGCTTCGCTACGCCGACGAGTTTGTACGCCACAAGATCCTCGATATTCTCGGGGATCTCTCTTTGCTGGGCATGCCCATTTTGGGCGAGGTGGAGGCTTACTGCCCGGGTCATCAGCTTAACACGAAGTTGGTCTCCGAGATTCTGACCTCCACCGATTGCTGGACGATGATCAAGGAACGTCCATCGGCAGCGCCGATACAGCCACCGGCGGATTCCCCGATCGCAGCGCAGGTGTCATGATGAAGCGAATTCAATCACGAGTCAAGGCGGCCGTCCTTCCGCGCGCGATCGAGGTCGGCCGGTTTGTTTTTATGGTGCTGGCCTTCCTGCTTTTTGCTTCCCTTCTCTGGGCTGTTTCCCTGATCGGCCACGCGTCTCAGTAAGTCCCCGTCGTGCCCCCTACTGAATCGAGAGCAGTTCCACTTCAAAAATCAGTGCGGCATTGGGGCCGATCGTCGGTCCGCCCCCTCGCGCGCCGTAGGCGAGGTTCGATGGGATAAAGAGCTGCCACTTCGAGCCGACCTTCATCAACTGCAGGGCCTCGGTCCAACCGGCAATCACCCCGTTCACCGGAAAACTGGCCGGCTGTCCGCGTTTGTAGGAGCTGTCGAATTCCGTTCCGTCGATCAAGGTGCCTCGGTAATGGGTCGTGACGGTGTCGGTGGCCTTGGGCATCTTCCCGGCGCCCTCCTTGATTACCTTATACTGAAGGCCGCTCGGCAGAGTGACGACGCCTTCTTTTTTCTTGTTCTGGGCCAGGAAGGCCTCTCCTTCCGTCTTGTTTTTTTCACCTTGCTGATTGGCGCGCGCTTCGGCCTTGGTCCGCATCTCTTTCTGAAACGCCATCAAGACGTCGCGGACTTCATCTTCGGTCAGCAAGGCCTTGCCGCCGGAGACCGCGTCTTTGAGGCCCCGCGCCAGCAGCTCCGGTTCAATCTCGATTCCCTGTCGTTTCATATTCGTTCCGATATCCATCCCGATGCTGTAACTGATCTTGTCCTTCTCCGATTTCAGAGCCGGATTTTCCTCCGCTTCGACCCGGCCGGCCGCCAGGATGAGGCCTAAAAGAACGACGAATCGTAACAACATCGGTGCTCCTTTCGTTGGTTTGAAGAAAAGTTTGTCGGCTTCAGATATAACGAAGTCCGCGTTGGAAGTCAACAGATTTATCCCTGCCGAAAATGGGAGCCGAGATCGGGGGTGCGGTTGACCCGAACCGTTCAAACCGGTAGAATCAGGCGAATCAAATGAGATCATCGCATGGCCGATTTTCCAGTCCTCTCCGCATCCGACATTGCCTTGGCCCTTTCCGACCCCTTCGGTTTGTGGCAGGATCATCACGGCGACCTCCGGCTTCGGGATCCGGAAGATGAATATGACCGTTTTCTCAAGGAGCAGGGGTTGCGGATTGAGAGGGAGCTTCTATTAAAGCGGCATGAGCGCTTTACCGATTTAAAGTCCCAGTCCTTCGAATCGGCCGCGGCCCAGACGACGGAGCTGCTGAAAAGCGGTCCGGCCGTGATCTACGGGGGCGCGCTGCAGTCCGATGCGTTGGGCCTCCGGGCCCGTCCGGATGTATTGAAGCTCGAGGCGGACCGGTGTAGGATTGAAGAATATAAGCTGGCCGGCGTGCCGGATCAGACGCATAAAATTCAGGCAGAGGTCTACGCCTATCTGTTAAGGAAGGCGTACGGCATCGAGAATGAATGCCGGATCGTGTCACGACTCAATGAGGAGTTTCCGATTCCGTACGATGAGACGCGGATTGAGGAGGCCGTCCGGCGGGCACGCGGAATCGTCGCCCGGCCGACGCCTCCCTACCCCGTCTACAATTGCCGCTCGCGTTGGAGAAGGCTTCAGAACAAGACGGCCCATGATCTTCGGGATGTCACACTGGCCTGGAATGTCGGGGCGGTTCATGCCGAGCAGTTTCACCGGATGTCGATCCATGCCCTTGAGGATCTTGCGAAGGTTGATCCGAATCGTTTGGGAACGATCAAAGGCCTCGGACCCAAGCGGATTGCACAGGTCGTGAATTCCGCAAAGGCCCAGGCTTCAAAACGGGCGATCCGGGTTGGAGTCTACAAACCGCTTGAAGGTCGTCCGGACTTGGAGTTCTTTCTGGATCTGGAGGGCACCGGCGAACTGTTCCAGGACGATCCGGCCTGGAACTGCGTCTATCTGATCGGCCTCATCCCTCGCGCTTATGGAAAAGAAGAAGGGTATGTCTCGTACCTCGCCAAGAAACCGGAGGATGAAAAGACGATCCTGACCGAGTTTCTAAATGCGCTTCGGAAGGAAACCCGTCCGTACCGTCTTTATCACTGGGGCCATTACGAGAAGACGCAATTGACGAAGGCGGGCGAACGTCATCATCTTGTGGATGACGTTCGGACCTTGATCCTTCCTTATCTTGAAGACCTCTGCAAGGCGGCGCAGGACGCCTATATCCTTCCGACGCCGGGATACAGCATCAAGGTGGTGGGACCGTATTTTGGATTCGACCGGTCGCAAGACCTCTCCGAGGTGGATGCCATGAAGAGCGCCATGATCTGGTATAAGCAGGCCGCATCCGGCGGGACCGGCGACGGGCTGGAAAAGGTCCTGCGGTATAATCAGGACGATTGCCGTGCGATGATCGCGGTGAAGGACGGGTTTGAAAAATTGGCGAGGTCCGGGTAGGGGCGGTTCGCGAACCGCCCCTACCGGTAGTTTGTGAACTGCAACGGCAAACCGAAATCCCGGCTTTTTAAAAAGGCGATGACGGCCTGGAGGTCGTCCTTGTTCTTGCCGAGGACACGGAGTTGATCGCCTTGGATCTGGGTCTGGACCTTGAATTTTGCGTTCCGGATCGCTTTCGCAATATCCTTCGCTTTTTCGGACGAGATTCCCTGCTGCAGCGTGATCTTCTGGCGGACCGTGCCTCCCAACGCTTGCTCCAATGGGCCGTAGCTCAGCGCCTGGAGGGAGACGCCGCGCTTCACCAACTTGGACTGGAGAATGTCCTGAACGCTTTTGAGTTTGTATTCGTCGTCCGACACCACGATCAGGTCGGAGCCTTCGAGCGTGATGCAGCTCTCGCTTCCTTTAAAATCGAACCGCTGGGCCAGCTCCTTGCCGGCCTGGTCCACGGCGTTCTTGACCTCCTGAAGGTCCGTCTTTGAGGCGATATCGAATGAACTGAGATTGGCCATAGCACTCTCCTTTATGAAGATCGCTCAAGAATCTCGATCACCATCTCCGCGAGTTTCTGCGGGCTGAAGGGCTTGCTCAGATAATCAATCGCGCCCGCGGTCTTTCCCTTTTCCTGATCGGTCTGCTCGCCCCGCGCCGTCAGCATCAGGATCGGGATCCGGGCCGTGGACGAAATGGACTTCAGCTTTTCGCAGGCCTCAAATCCGTTCATCTTGGGCATCATCACGTCCATCAAGATCATGTCCGGACGGAGAGCCTGGGCCATTTCGACCGCTTCGAGGCCGTTGGCGGCCTCGATCACCGCCAGACCGCAACGGCCGAGCTTGATCTTGATCAGTTCACGGACGAATTTTTCGTCGTCCACGACCAAGACCGTCTTTCCCGCGTGGCCGGACGTCTCGGATCGTGTCATGCCGCGCCTCCCGCGGATCCGCCGGGGACGGCCACGCGACTCGATTTCACCACGCAGTTTCCGCCGCGCGACCGCGCCTCGTCCAGCGCCGCGGCGGCCCGGGCCATGAGTTGCTTCGGTGTTTTGGCCGAGAGGAATGGGGGAGCTTGATTGATGCTGGCCACTTCAGGCGACCCTCAATGTCCTGTTCCGATCGGCCTTGATAGGCCCGGTTCGCCCGTGCCACGGCCTCCAGGACTTCGGCCTCGCCTGCGATGTCAGACATCTCATCCATCTTCTGAGAGCGCCGACCAGCAAGGTGGCCCAGACCAGTTTTTTCCGCAAGCCTTGTTTCCGCTCGTGACCGTTCACTCCAAATGCTCCGTATTCGCCTAAGGCCCGATTCGAGGCGATTCGACGACAACAACTCCTTTGGGCGGCGAGAAGACAAAAAACCGGTCCTTCAACCCGGTGTTGCGCCGGATCCGGGAGAACCGGAAGCGCGATTGATTGCCGTTGGCCTCAAACAGTGTCAGCCGCGTGATGAAGTATCCGGCCGGATCCACCTCCAGCTCAAGCCGCGCTAATCCCGTTCGAGGATCCTTCGGAACGAGGGTCAGGGCCGGGAGACCGTCCGGCCGGGGCCGGGCGGGGTCGGTCCACCGAACGGCAAAGTCCTCGTCCAAGCGGCCGACGCCGGTCAGGAGATGAAGCGGCAGTTGGGAATCCGAGACCTGCGCGAAGGGGCCCACCACGACCTGTTGTTGCTCCGGCGTATAGACCCAGATCTTACCCACATTGACCACGACCTGGTGATGGTTCGGCTCCCGGTAGTCCCATCGGAGCCGCCCCGGTTTTTTGATGTAAAGCCTTCCCCGGGATGTGATCGCCGTCTCGAAACCCTCGATCCGCGTGACTTGCTCAAAGTCGGCTTCCCAATCGGCCGTGGTTTCGTAGGCCGTCTGAATTTTTTGGATCATGCCGGCCAGGGGATCCTCGGCGGCACGGGCGGGCGGAGCGGGGATCCCGAGGGATGCGCCGACGAGGACCGCCGAGGCCCAAAAGCAGCTCATGGTCCGGGACAGGGTCATCGCCTTCATCCGACCTGCTCATCCCGCCGGCTCAGCACCTCCCGCGGCTTCCCTCCGGCGGCGGGACCCACGATGCCGTCCTCCTCCATCATCTCGATCATGCGGGCCGCGCGGGGGTAACCGACCCGAAGCCGTCGCTGGATGAGCGAGGCCGACGCCGATCCGGAGGCGACCACCAGATCCACCGCCTTCTCGTACAGTTCATCCCGCTCCACCGCATTCGAATCCTCCGCTTCCGTTCCTCCCGCCGCGGCGGGGGCGAGGTCGATGTACTGCGGCTTTGCCTGCGACTTCACCCGGTCGACGACGGCGCGGATCTCGTTCTCGGCGACATACGCGCCGTGGATTCGCGTGATCCGGCCCGTCCCCGGCGCGAGGAACAACATGTCGCCTTTGCCTAACAGTTGCTCCGCGCCGTTGGCGTCTAAGATCGTCCGGGAATCGGTTTTGGACGAGACCTGAAATGAGATCCGCGCGGGGAAATTGGCCTTGATCAAGCCGGTCAGTACGTCCACGGAGGGACGCTGGGTCGCCACGATGAGATGGATCCCGGCCGCGCGGGCCATCTGGGCCAGGCGCGTGATCGAGTCCTCGATCTCGCGCGAGGCGACCATCATGACATCCGCGAGCTCGTCCACGATGACGACCAAGTAAGGGAGTGGGGCATCGGGCGTCGAGAGTTGGCTGCTGGGAAATTCGTCTTCGGAATCGGATGCGGGTTTCTCGTTGTGTTTTGCCATCTGTTCCCGGATCTTCCTGTTATAGCCCTCGATGTTTCGTGCGCCGGCCTCGGCGAGGAGGCGGTACCGGTGCTGCATCTCGGAGACCAGCCGGGAAAACACCTTTGGGGTATCCTTGGCCCGAACCAAGACCGGCGTCAGAAGATGCGGAATCCCGTCGTAGGCCGAGAGTTCGAGCAGCTTGGGATCGATCATGATGAACCGGATCTCCTGCGGCGTAGCCGAATACAAAAGGCTCAGGATCATCCCGTTGAGCGCCACGCTCTTGCCGGAGCCGGTGGTCCCGGCCACTAAAAGATGCGGCATCGCGGCGAGGTCGGCCACGACCGGTTCGCCGAAGATATCCTTTCCTAAGGCGAGCGTCAGCTTGGACCCGGCCGCCGCAAAGGCCTCGGCCGCCAAGATCTCCTTCAGATAGACACCCTCACGATGGTTGTTGGGGATCTCGATTCCCACGACCGCCTTGCCCGGAAGGGGAGCCACGATCCGGACGCTCATGGCCCGCATTGCCAGGGCCAGATCGTCCGATAAATTGACGATCCTATTCACCTTGACGCCGGCCGCCGGCTCGAACTCGTACATCGTGATCACCGGCCCGGGATGGACTTGGATCACACGCCCTTCGATCCCGTAATCCTGCAGCTTCTTTTCGAGGATCTGGGAGTTGGCCAGCAGCTCTTCTCTTGAAACCTTGACGCTTGAGCCGGGCGGATCCTGCAGCAGCGACAGCGGCGGCAGCGCATAATCGCCTTTCTCCTTCATGAAGGGCAGATCCTCCTGCTTCGGGGGGGGCTTCGACGGGAGCGGGGTTTCCACGATCCTGGGTTTTTGAGCCGGCATCTTTCTCCGGATCTTCGTTTCGGTCTTCCACCGGCGGGACTGTTCCTGATAAATGGTCCATGCGGTCCGGGCGGATTCGAGCAGTTGGAAGCAGCCCGAGACGATCCATTCGGTCGCGCGGCCGATCCGTCCGATCAGGGTCAACGGCGAGAAGGAGGTCGTCAGCATCAGCGACAGGAGGAAGGCGGCCGTCGTCAGGATAAAAGCGCCGAGGGGGGCGAAGTATCCCGACAAGAAATCGGCCGCCAGCGTTCCAATCAGGCCGCCCGGATGACCGGCCAGAATCGGGCCGCTCGCGAGCGACGGGAGGCTCGTCCCCGCCAGCGATAGAAGGGTTGTGAACGAAAGCACCAGCAGCAGATATCCCGCGATCCGCCAACGGTTGGCCGGGGCCGGCCGGGACAGCAGTTTCCGCCAACCGACGGCACAACTGCCCAACGCCAATAAATACGCGCTTCCGCCGATCAATTGAAACAGGCCGTCCGAGAGATAGGCGCCGACCTTTCCGGCAAGGTTATGGACAACGGGGTTGGACGAGACAGAGTTCAACGAAGGATCTTGGGGATCGTACGAGATCAGGCTGACGAACAGCAGCAAACCGAGGGCCAGTAAGAGGACCCCAAGAATTTCATGAAGACGGTTTTCCGAGGCAGCGTGTTGAGCCATCAGGCTGGAAATCTATCACATTCCGGAGGCGATTTCAAACAGTTTGTCGGCGAGGCGGGCCCGCAACGGCGAGGATGAGCTACGCTGGCTCGAGCTTTGTGGTGAAGCGGATTACGACAACTGGGAATTACGCCGTTGCGGTGGCCGAGGGTTCGGTCGCGATCGCGGCCGGCTTGACGGCGGTGTGGCCGTTTCCGTTGGACTCCAACTTGACCGAAACCAGTTTGGACACCCCGGCCTCCTCCATGGTGACGCCGTAGAGGAGGTCGGCATGCTCCATCGTGCGCTTGTTGTGCGTGATGATCAGGAATTGGGAATGGTCCGTCATCCGGCGGAGGACTTTGAGGAAGCGGCGGATGTTCTCCTCGTCCAACGGCGCGTCGATTTCGTCTAAGACGCAGAAGGGGCTGGGGTGAATCAAAAAACTGGAAAACAGCAGCGCGATCGCGGTCAAGGCCTTCTCCCCGCCGGACAGCAGCGTGATGCTCTTCAACCGTTTCCCCGGCGGCTGGGCCACGATCTCGATCCCGGACTCCAGCGCATTGTTCTCGTCGAGCAGGACCAGGTCGGCCTGACCGCCCTCAAAGAATTCCCGAAAGACCTGTTTGAATTTCTCGCGCAGCGCCGTGTAGGTCGAAA
Source organism: Nitrospirota bacterium (assembly GCA_016201865.1). Taxonomy (GTDB): domain Bacteria; phylum Nitrospirota; class Nitrospiria; order JACQBZ01; family JACQBZ01; genus JACQCA01. The sequence goes on along the minus strand of JACQCA010000066.1, from coordinate 13,362 downwards.
GAAACATCTCTTTCGTGGTCCGGTTGATCTTGGAGATGGCGGACTGCATGTCCTCGATCGATTGCGTCAGATCGGCCTCCTGCGTGGTCAGGAAACGGTACCGTTCGTCTAATTCTTTGTATTCGTCGATCGCCGCTAAGTTCACCGGGCCGAGCAGGTCCAGTTTGGCGCGCAGCTCGGTTAGGCGTTCCTGGGCTCCGGTCGGATCGACCGATTCCGTCATCGCTTCGGCCGCCGTCTCGATAGCGGTCTGGTATTGGGTTTGGGCCTGTTCGGCCAGGTGCGAAAGCCGGAGTTTCAACTCGGCCTGCCGCACCTCCGACTCCCGGAGATTGTTTTCCAGGCGTCCGAGATCGGACCGGATCGAGCCTTGCCGGACTTCAAACTGTTTGATCCGGCCCAAGCCGGCCGTATAGGATTCAGTCTCGACCGACAGACGTTGCTGTGTTTCGGAAAGTTGGGTGCTCAATGTCCCGATGGCCGTTTCGGTTTCGCGGATATCCCGGCGGGCCGCCAGGCTTTTTAACTCGAGGGTCGCCGTTTCGGTCACGTGGCGTTGCTGCTGTTCGTTTAAGGATATCCGCTCGTCCCGCAGACGCGTCTGCTCCTTTAAGAGCGTTTCTTCCCGCTGGACCAATGCCGAGACATCCACCTTCAACTGGGTCGCCTCGGAGCGGAGAATTTCACGTTTTTCGGAAAGCGCTTTGGCCGTTTCCTGCAGGCGCACGAACTCGGTCTCGATCCGGTCTTGTTCTCGATGATGCGTTTCCAGCCGGCGAAGGGTTTCGGCGAGGGCAAGATCCGCGGCGCCGGCTTCCCGGGCCTCTTGGGACAGTTCGAACTCGAGCCCGCCGCGTCGTTCTTCAAGGCGGGCCCGGTCGGCTTCGAGAAGCGCGAGTTTCTGTCGAAGGGCCGCGATTTCGGATCCAAGCCGGGTTCGTTGCGCGGCCGGTTCTTGTTGCTGCAGCAATAATTGGTCGAGTTCCGCGGTCCGTTCGGCCTTCGCGGTCTCCGCTTGGGCCAGTCCGGATGCGAATTGATCGATTTGGTCTTCGAGTTCACGCAGTTCACGACGGGTCTGAAGAAGTCCATGGAGTGATTCGGTCCGAGATCCTCCCCGGACCAGGCCGCTGGGCTCCAGCACCTCGCCGTCCAGCGTGACCATCGTACAATCGAGATTCCCCATCGTGTTCCGGATCCAAATGGAGAAGGTGGTCTCGAGATCCCGGACTAAAAGAACATGGCCCAGGAGGGTCTGAGCCACGGCCTCATAACCGGGTTTTACAACCACCTTCTCCAATGCCGGGCCGACGATGCCGATGTCGCTTCCCCTGTTTGGAAAAACGCAGCTGGTTTGGGGCCGCGGGACGCGAGGCAGAAAAAGTCCGCGACCGCGATCGGCCGATTTTAACCGCAAGATGATATCCTTGATCGTCGCGTGGTCGTCGATCAATAGACCCTGGAGCTGTTCGCCTAAAACCGCCTCGATCGCCGGCTCAAAAGCCTTGGGAACCTCTAAGAGATCGGCCACGATTCCGTGGAGCCGGTTGTTCAGATCCGGTTGCTCCGACAGCAAAGCGTGAATTCCGGCCTGTGCGTTGGTGAGCGACTTTTCATTCTCACGAAGCGAAACCCGCCGCGCCTGTGTCAGTGTGAGCGTCTCTCTCCTGCGAAGAATTTCTTCGGCCAATGCCTCGATGTCGGCCTGTTTTTGGGCCGACGCCGAAGCGAGGCGGGATTGCTCGGCCTCAAGCTGCTGGAATTCCTCCGTCAGGCCGGTTAAGCGGGACTGCTCGGCCTCGTATTGTTGTCGGGCCTGATCCCGTTGCTGCTCAACCGATGATAACTCCGAGCGGCCTTTTTCCTGGATGCGTTGAATCTCCTTCTTTCGCGACTCAAGCGAGGCCGTCTGATTTTTCACCTCGGTCATCGCGGCCATGATCTCGAACAGCCGGGTCTTGTTTTCTTCCAGCGACCTTTCTTGATGAGTGAGCTGTCCGTCGGTTTCGGCCCATGCCGCCTCCCGGGCCGTCAGCCGCTGCCGTCGATCCACAAGAACGGCCGCCACCTCCTGTTGTTGCCGAAGGGTTTCGTCCAATAGCGTCGCGGTCTGCGCGAGCGACTGTTCCAGCCGCGACTGTTCCTGGAGGAGCTTGGCCCGAAGCTCTTCCCAAGAATGAATCTGACCGTTCAGAAGCTCGATACGGTTTTCCTGCCGGTGGATCAAGGTCTGGGTGTCGTAGACCGACTGCTTGAGCGATGCAAGGGCCGCTTCCTTCTGAACGGCGCCGGTTTTCATCTCCTGCAGCTCGGCCTCGATGCGCGACAGATCGGTTAGAAGCGAGGATTCGTCTGTTTTGAAACGGGCGATCTGTTGAGAGACGTCCGAAAGCGTTTTCTGATGCGTTTGATATTCCGAGACGATGAGGGTCAGCTCGAGTCCTCGGACCTCGCCCCGGAGGGTCTGGTAGGTCTCGGCCTTCTTGACCTGCCGGTCCAGCGCATTGATCTGGCGCTTGACCTCGCCGATGATGTCCCGGACGCGGAGGAGATTTTGTTGCGTCGCCTCCAATTTACGTTCGGCCTCGGCTTTTCGCAGCTTGTATTTGGAGATGCCGGCCGTCTCCTCGATCAACTCCCGCCGCTCCAACGGGGAGGCGTTCAAAAGCTGATCCACTTTTCCCTGCTCGATGATCGTGTGGCCTTTGTGTCCGGCGCCGGTGTCGATGAGGAGGTCGCGAATATCTTTTAATCGGCAGGGAATCTTGTTGATCAGGTATTCGCTCTCACCGGTTCGGAAGAGCCGTCGGCTGATCGCGATCTCCTCAAAGTCGCCGAACTGGCCGGCGATTTCTCCCGAAACGTCGCCGACGGTCAGGATGGCCTCGGACAGGTTCAACGGCCGCCGCGTCTCGCTGCCGTTGAAGATCACGTCCTCCATCCGGTCGGATCGAAGGCTCTTTGTGCTCTGCTCGCCCAGGACCCAGAGAATGGCGTCCACGATGTTCGACTTCCCGCAGCCGTTCGGTCCCACGATCGCCGTGATTCCGGGCTGAAACGTGACCACCATGGACTCGGCGAACGATTTAAACCCGAGCATCTCTAATTTTTTAAGGTACATACGCCTCCGTTGTTTATAGGGCGATGCGATATTCTGTAGAGATAGGCCATGGCCTATCTCTACAACCGCCAATTTGACCAAATTCTATACCATAGCTTTATTGAGAAGTAAAGAAAAAAATACAAGATTAGGTAGACTTAGAGATGAACCACTACAAGATGTAGTAATAAGTCAATCCAGCTTGCGCCAAACCGAAGCGGGGTGTTATAGTGCGGTTATGGACAGTCATTGTGCGTCGGTTTTATCAAATCTGAACGAAAGGAGGCCGTCATGAAAAAAATCATTTTTAGTCCGGTCGTGGTCCTGATGGTTGTGGCCGGTTCATGGGCGATGGCCCAGACGGGCGGTGGAGGCATGGTCGGTGAAGAAGGCCGTCGTTATGGAATGATGGCCGGTTATCTCTGGTGGTGGTCTTTGTATGGGATCATCAAAGCGGCGGTGGTCGTGATCGGCCTCTGGCTGCTCTACCGGATCACGAAGGCCGTGGAGCGTATCGCGGCCTCAAAGCCGTGAAAGGAAACGATCATGACAAACGGAGAAATGTGCGAGTTGCCGGCCTTCCGTGTTTCGGATGAGGAGGCCCGGAAAGTGATGGAACGATACAAAACGATCGCGGTCGTCGGACTTTCATCCAATCCCGAAAAACCGAGTCATTTTGTTCCAAAGTATCTCAAAGAGCACGGCTATATGGTTATTCCGGTGAATCCGACGGCGAAAGGCGAAATCCTCGGCCAAAAAGTTTATGCCGGCCTGAAAGAAATTCCGCAGAAGGTCGAAGTCGTCGATATCTTCCGTCCGCCGAAAGATGTTCCTCCGATTGTGGAAGACGCGATTGCGATCGGGGCCAAAGTGATCTGGATGCAGGAGGGGATCGTGAACAACGCCGCGGCCGAGCGAGCACGCGCGGCTGGCCTGACCGTGATCATGGACAAATGCATGATGAAGGTTCACAAAGCGGGTTAGCCATATCAAAGGAGGTGGGATCCATGGAACAAAATGTGGGAGGAATGGATCGAAACGCGAGAATCGTGGGCGGCCTGATTTTTCTTGCGGCCGCGATCTTTTCACCGCCGATCACCGGGCTGGCTATTTTGCTCTACGCCCTGGCCGCGATCGGACTGGTGACGGGACTGGCCGGATTCTGTCCGCTCAATGCCCTCTTCAAGATCAACACCGCCAAGGCGAAGAAGAGTTGATCCGAAATGGCTCCATTGGCTGGCCAGACTTTTAATGAGGCCGGTCAGAGAAGAATCGGTTCGAGAATATTTTTGCAACTCTCGTCGCTAAATGATGTTCTATGTTTTAGCCGGGACTTAGGTGACGGTAACTGATCCCACGTGCGGCCGTCTAAAATGCGGCCGTACGTTTTTTTTCTGACTCCTCCCCATTGCTTAAAGAAAAACGGCACGTCACGGACAACGCAGCGATCACGAATCTGCCTTACCCAATCCGTTTTCATTTCCCGGCAACCCGGTCCAGATTCCCCACCGACGATTACCCAGTCGATACCCGTTAGCGGCAAATTAGGAATGGGTTCAAGAAAAGGCTCGACCGATAGAAACCGTACGGCCGCCGGAACTTTTCGTAAGTCGGCAATTCGGGACGTGTACTTTTTTGATTCAACGCTCACCCCCATCCAAACATTTTGAGGCCACTGGAGGCGCGGAGCAAGTTCGGCAAGTCGTTGAGACCGCTTTGTGAGAATTTGGAAAGTGTGCCAATGGGCAGCGACCATCGTATTGAAGACCTGTATAATAAACGCATCGGGAACATCTTCATGAAAGAGATCACTCATCGAGTTCACAAAAATGATTCGAGGTTGCCGCCACCGCAGAGGCAGATCGACAAGGTCATCATGCAGCGTCACATCAAAACCATTTCGATATCGATCTTGCCCCATCGCCGCCAGCCGGTTCGCCAGCCGCTCAGCGTAGCAGTTTTTACATCCCGGACTGATTTTTGAGCAGCCCGTCACCGGGTTCCAAGTTGCCTCTGTCCACTCAATGCGTGAGAACTGCGCCATGAGCAAGCCTCCACCAACGCGGCTATTCTACTCGATTCCTGGCAACGACTGCTGGTCTGTACCGTACTTGAGGACTTCGTCCCAAAACTTATACCCGCGGTCGTGTTTTTAAAAAAATGCTAAATGGTAGAGTGGGAGATTCTGTTCGTCCGATCGTACCTCTTTCATCTTACTTAATGATAGTTTCTTATATCCAAGGATTTCCATTTGGTTCGCGTATTCCTGAGCAAGAAAGTGTCGAAAAGTTCTTCCTTTTAGGCTGGCGTCTTGCCACCTTATCCGCCAATCGTCAACTCCGAGAAAATTGTCCACGTGTTTATCATTGGGCCGCGCATAAACTTTTTCATTGCGTGTTGCATCCATTCCGACAGCTAAGACAATAAGGAAATCCATAAACCGCTGGCTGAGGGTCTTTATGGTTTTGAACTCGATTTTGATATCAAACGGATCTACAAAACAGAAGGACAAGACCTTTCTGTCTGGTGAATGTGCCGGAATTTCTCTTATGATTTCCTCGACCTTTTTATTACAATCTCCTTGAACATAGGCCACATTAACTTTGGATAATGATTTGCAACACGCTGCTGTAACGCTTCAATCAAAGCGCGATCTTTCTCGCAGAAAATGTATTTGTCAAATTTGTCCGGTACACCAAGTGCCAATAGCGGGGATGCTTCCAAGATATGATTTGTCCCGCGAATTTTGGATCGTCCTGTCCCCGCATAGAGATCGATATATACGCGAGAATCCCACTTCTCTTTCATGCCTGTCGAAAATAGGCGATAGTATAACTTCACGAGCCCATACTTTTCCTCGACCCACGGTCCAACTTCCGGGGTCGGCAAACCGTCATCTTGTAAAAAAGACATTGGTGGCTGGAGACCAAAAGATCCTACCGTGATTACTTATCTCCTGCGGCGGCCCCGTCGCTTCCGGTCCTGCGGTGGATGCTGCGGTGGGTGCGAGGGCTTATGAACGGCCGGCTTTTGCGGACCCTCCTCCACCAGCCGGAAATCGGCCTGGCGTTTGATCAGGTCCACCTTTTCGACCCGGACCTTGACGCGGTCGGCGAGCCGGAAAATCCGCCGGTGGCTGCGGCCCATCAGCCGGTGCTGCTTCTCTTCATAGATGTAATAGTCGTCCGGGATCGAGCTGATATGGACCAGCCCTTCCACGAACATCTCCTCCAGCTCGACGAAAAATCCGAAGGCCGTCACGCCCGTGATAAAGCCGAAATACTCCTCGCCCTCCTTGTCGGCCAGGAAGCGGACCTTCTTTAAGTCCACCGCCTCGCGCTCGGCCTCCATCGAAGCGCGTTCGCGCTCCGAACTCGTCTGCGCTATTTCCGGAAGCAGTTTTTCGAGCACCTCCCGGCGATGGGCCGAAAATCCTTTGTGGTGAATCAGCTCCTTGACGAGACGATGGACGATCAGATCGGGGTAGCGCCGTATCGGCGAGGTGAAGTGCGTGTAATGGTCAAACGCCAGGCCGAAATGGCCGACGTTTTGAGTCGAATATTTGGCCTGCTTCATCGAGCGCAGCAGCACATGATTGATCAGCCGTTCCTCCGGCCGGCCTTTCACCTGGTCGAGAACATTCTGGAATGCCTTGGGCCGGATCTTTTCAGAAACGGCGCCGGACTTGGGACTCGCGAACCGTAACCCAAAGCTTCCGACGAACTGGATGAAGTCATGGATTTTTTCCGGGTCCGGGACGTCATGAATGCGGTAGATGAAGGGGATCTTCAAGGCCGTCATATGCTCGGCCACGGTCCGGTTGGCCGCCAGCATGAATTCCTCGATCATCCGGTGTGCGATATGGCGCTCCTCGCGGATGATGTCCGTCGTCTGACCCTGTAGGTCCAGTATGATCTCGGGCTCGGGCAGGTCGAAATCGATACTCCCGTTATGCGCGCGGACCGCCATGAGACGGCGGCAGAGCTCCTCCATCAGTTCAAAATCATGCAGTAGATAGTCGTACGTCCCGCATAACTCCGGGTCTTTGTCGACCAGGATTTTTTTGACCGCCGTATAGGTCATCCGTTCATTGCTCCGGATAACGCTTTCGTAAATATCGTACTCCAGCCGCTGTCCGTGTGAATCGAACAGCATCTCGGCCGTCAGTGTGAGACGGTCCACTTTGGGGTTCAAGCTGCAGATCCCGTTCGACAGCCGCTCGGGGAACATCGGGACGACCTGGTCGGGAAAATAAACGCTGGTCGCGCGCCGTCGTGCCTCCTGATCGAGGATGGAGTCCCAGGGAACATAATGGCCGACATCCGCGATATGGACCCAGAGCCGGATCCGGTCGTGGGACAGTCGCTGAATCGAAACGGCATCGTCGAAATCGCGCGCCCGCTCGCCGTCGATCGTGACGGTGTTGAGGTCCCGAAGATCCCGCCGGTTCCGGATCATCTCGGCCGAGACCGTTTCGGGTACGGTTTGGGACTCGAGAAGGACCTCTTTGGGAAAAGCCTTGGGAAGGCCGAACTCGGCGATCACCATCTCGGTGTCGATCCGGGGATCGCCGGCCTGGCCGAGCACCTGGATGATCCGTCCCTCCGGGTTCCTGTGCGGCGTGGGATAGGCCGTAATCTCGGCCACAACCAGATCGCCGTTCTTCGCGCCGCCGGCGAGGTCGGGGCTGACGTACAGATCACGGCCGATCCGTTTTTCGGTCGGGACGATGAACCCGAACTCCCGGCCCGACTCAAACCGGCCGACGATCTGGGTCATCCCCCGTTCCAGTACGCGAATGATCCGCCCTTCCCGTCGCCCGTCCGGTTTGGTGGCCTCGATCCTCGCCACGACGCGGTCGCCGTGCATTGCCTCCATCATGCTCCGCCGGCCGATAAAAAGATCCGTCTCGCCCGCCGTTTCCGGAATGACGAAACCGAACCCGTCCGGGTGACACTGGAGCCGACCGGTCACGAGATTCATCTTTCCGGGAATACCGTAACGGTTGCCCTTGATCTCGACGATCTCGCCGTCCCGGATCATCTCGTCCAAAAGTTTCTGAAACGCCGACCGCTGGTTTTTGTGGATGCCGAGCGAGCGCATTAATTCGCGCAGAAGCATGGGATGAGCGGTCTGCTTCTCGATTCTTTTTAGAATGTCCTGTCGCGAAGGAAAAGTTGGAATGATGAACCTCCTACCAGCGGACCAGCGCGCCGCCCCAGTTGAGTCCTCCGCCGAATGCGCCGAGGAAGATCAAATCGCCGGGCCGGACGCGGCCACTCCGTAGGAGATGATCCAGGGCCATCGGAAGCGAGGCGGAGGAGGTGTTTCCGTACCGATCCAGCGTCAACACGATGCGGTCCCGCGGAATCTGCAGCCGTTTTGCGACGGCCGAGAGGATCCGGGCGTTAGCCTGGTGGAACACGAAATGCTGGATGTCGGCCGGCTGCAATTGATTGGACTTTAAAATTTCGTGCGTCACGTCGATCAGCCGAAGGACCGCGGCCTTGAAGAGCGATCCGCCTTTCATCCGGATGACATGTTGTTCCTCGGCCAGGCTCTGCTCGCTGATCGGCTGCCGCGATCCTCCTGCCGGGATCCGGATCATCCCCGATTTTGAACCGTCGGAGTAGAGACGGATTGAGCGGATACCGGCCTCTCCCGCGCCTGCTTTCAGAACCGCCGCCCCGGCTCCATCTCCGAAGAGAATGGCCGTGGCGGGATCGTTCAGGTCCAGAAAGCGGGACTTCACTTCGGCCGCGACGGCCACGACCGTTTTCGCCTGGCCGGACCGGATGAACTGTTCGGCGATCGAGAGCGCAAACAAAAATCCGCAGCAGGAGGCAGAGACATCCAGTGCAAAGGCGTTGCGAGCATGAAGATTTTTTTGGACGAGGCATGCGGTGGAGGGAAACCACATGTCGGGCGAGGTGGTGGCCAGAATGATCACCTGAAGGTCCTTTGCGGCGCAGCCCGCGGCCGAAAGCGCGGCCCGAACCGCCTCGGTCGCCAGATCGGAGGCGGCCTCGTCCTTCCCTGCCCATCGGCGTTCGTGAATCCCGGTGCGCCTTAGAATTCCGGCGTCGTCCAAACCAACTGCGGCGGCGAGGTCCCGATTCGTCACGCGACGGTCGGGGACGTATGATCCTGTGCCGGCGATTTGGGCGATCATCACGGTCTTCCTCTTAATATCGGCTCTTCTTTAACGGAGTCGGTTGAGGAGTTGCGGTCAATGAAGCGTCTCAAGATATTTCTCGGCGTCCATCGCGGCCATGCAGCCGGTTCCGGCCGCCGTGACGGCCTGTCGGTAGCGATGATCCTGAACATCCCCCGCCGCGAACACGCCCGGCACCGAGGTTTCGGTCGTTTCCTTTTTCGTGACGATGTAACCGTGCTCGTCAAATTTCAGCTGACCCGCGAACAGCTTCGTGTTCGGCTCATGCCCGATCGCCACGAACACGCCGTCGCATTTCATCTCGGTCCGTTGACCGGTCTTCAGGTTCTTCAGTCGCACGGCCGTCACGACCGGATCGCCCTTCACATCCTCGATGACCGTGTCCCAGATGAACGCGATCTTCGGGTTGACCTTCGCGCGGTCCTGCATGATCATGGAGGCCCGGAGCTTGTCCCGTCGGTGAATGATCGTCACCTTCGTGGCGAACTTGGTGAGGAAGGTGGCCTCCTCCATCGCGGTGTCTCCGCCGCCGATCACGACGACCTCTTTTCCCCGGAAGAAAAAGCCGTCGCAGGTGGCGCAGGCCGACACCCCGTGGCCCATCAGCCGCCGCTCGGAGGACAGCCCCATCAGCTTGGCCGAGGCGCCGGAGGCGATGATCAGCGTCTTGCCGTAAAACGTTTCTTCATCGGTGGTGACCCGAAACGGATTCTTCTTCAGATCAACCGCCGCGATGTCCCCGCGCACGAACTCCGTCCCGAAGCGTTCCACCTGGGCGCGCATCTGCTTCATCAGTTCCGGTCCTAAAATCCCGTTTGGAAATCCGGGGTAGTTTTCGACCTCGGTCGTGATCATGAGCTGGCCGCCGGTCTGGGTTCCCTCGATGACGAGCGGTTTCAGGTTGGCCCGCGCGGCGTACAGCGCGGCCGTCAGGCCGGCCGGACCGGAGCCGATGATGATGACGTTTCGGATGTTTTTTGCGTCGGATGAATTCGTCATAAGGAATTTTATGAAATTGCGCTTTGATCAAGAAACTTTGTTTATGCTATCATGAACCCCCCATGAAATCAACACGACCAACGCCCCCCCCACGTCTCGGCGTGCATGTCTCGATCGCCGGAAAGCTTTCCGGCGCGGTCGAAAATGCCGAGGCGTTGGGGTGCACCGCGATGCAGATCTTCTCCCGCTCGCCGCGGATGTGGTCGGCCAAGGCGCTCGACCCGGACGAGGTGTCCCGCTTCCGGGGGCTCCGCGAGAAGTACGACATCAAGCCGGCCGTGATTCATGCGTCGTATCTGATCAACCTGGCGACGCCGGAGGGGGGACTAAAACGCCGATCGGTCGAGGCGCTCATCGACGAACTGGACCGGGCCGACCGCTTGGGTGTGGAGTATTTAGTGGTGCATGTGGGTTCTTGCAAGGACGGCGGGGCCGTCGAAGGGGTGGAGCGCGTGCGCGAGGCGCTTGCGGCGGCTCTCTCGTCGGGCCGATGGTCAACGCAGTTGCTTCTTGAAGACACGGCCGGGGAACGGGGCGATGTCGGCGCGCGGTTGGAAGAGATCGGAATGATCTTGAAGGGGCTTCCGGGCGGCGAGCGCGTGGGAGTCTGTCTGGATACCTGTCACCTCTTCGCGGCCGGATACGATATCACCACGCCCGTCGGGGTGGAGCGCGTAGCCGGATGGGTCGAGAGAGCGATCGGCCAGGACCGCGTCAAGGTGGTCCATGGGAATGACTCGAAGAAGGGTCTGAACTGCCGCGTGGACCGGCATCAACATATCGGGCTCGGCGGGATCGGGCTTGAAGGTTTTCGGGCCTGGGTCAATCATCCCGCTTTTCGGGAAATTCCCATGATCTTAGAGACGCCGAAGGACACGCCCGAGGCCGATCCGAGAAATTTAATAACGATCAAGAATCTGAGGCGGCATGAAAGATCCGAATAAGGTGAAAGTCGGCCTGGTCAATCTCGGCTGTCCGAAAAACCAAGTGGACTCCGAGGTGATGCTCGGGATGTTGAAGCAGGAGGGTTTCGAGTTGACGTCCGAGACGGAGTCCGCCGAGGTGATCGTGATCAACACCTGTGGCTTTATCGACGCGGCCAAGCAGGAATCGATCAACGCGATCATCGAGTTCGGCGCGTACAAAAAGACCGGCGCCTGCCGTGTTCTGATCGCGGCCGGCTGCCTGGCCCATCGGTATCCCAAGGAGTTGATGTCCGATCTGCCCGAGCTGGATGCGGTGGTCGGGACGGGCGATTTCCCGAAAATTGCCGGCATCTGTCGTACGCTCTTGACCCGGGACCGCCGTGGCCGAAAGCAACATGTCTGGACGTCATCGCCCACCGCGTTGTATGACGCCGCGACGCCGCGGCTCACGCTCAGCCCGCGTCATTGGGCCTATCTCAAAGTCTCCGAGGGCTGCAACTACCGCTGCTCGTTCTGCGCCATCCCGAGCTTTCGGGGCGATCTCGTCAGCCGTGAGGGTTCGGATGTTTTGGCCGAGGCCCGCTCGCTTGCCGATCAAGGTGTCGTGGAGCTGAACCTGATCGCGCAGTCGCTCACCTCCTTCGGCTGGGACCGCCGTGAGAAAAACGGGCTGATGGGACTGCTGCGCCCGCTGGTGGAGGTTGACGGCATCCGCCGGATCCGTCTGTTCTATACCTATCCGACCGATCTCAGTGACGAGCTTTTGGACTTCATGGCGGCCGAGCCGAAAATCTGCAACTATGTCGATCTGCCGCTTCAGCATATCAACGACGCGATTCTTCGGAAGATGAACCGAAAGGGCTCAAGCCGGATGATCCGTAGCCTTCTGACACGAATCCGGGAAAAGGTAAGGGGCGTCACGCTGCGTTCCACGTTTATCGTCGGTTTTCCAGGAGAGACGAAGTCGCAGTTTGAAGAGATCGCCGATCTGATCCGGGAGATCCGGTTCGACCGACTGGGCGTCTTCACCTATTCGCAGGAGGACGGCACGACGGCCTATCCGCTGGGTGATCCGATCCCGGCCGAGGTCAAAACCGAACGACAGGAAATGCTCTTGTCGCTTCAGTCCGGGATCATCCGCGAAAAGCATACTTCGATGATCGGAACCATTCAGGAAGTGCTGGTGGACGGTCCATCGAGCGAGACGGACCTGTTGCTCGAAGGCCGCACCGAAGGCCAAGCGCCCGAGATCGACGGCGTGGTTTATATCAACGACGGCGCCGCATCTCCCGGCGAGATCGTCAAGGTCGAGATCACCCAGGTCGGCGAGCATGACCTGGTCGGTCACATCGTTGAGTCCGTTGCCGCCGAAACAAAATTCCCCTCCCGCCGCTCATCCGGCCTGACGGTTTTGTAGGGGGGTAAGTTGAAAAAATTTGAACGTTCGCCTATACTTTCGTTAAGAAGATAATTGAGCCGTATGCGGGTCATAAAAGTAAACAACACGTGGGTCAAGAGCAAATTTGACCGCTTTTCCACTTTTTAAAATCTATCAATGAGGTAAAACAATGAAGACATGGACAGTAAAGACAATTGTCGGGCCGGATCATCAGGTAACCTTCAAGGTTCCCAATGAGGTTCCCGTGGGTCCGGTCGAGATGGTCCTTGTGGTTCAACCGACGTCGGAAGCAATGGCATCGCTTAAAGATCGGGGTTGGACCGAAACACAGGCGACGGAGACACGCGCACGGTTGAAAAGCTTCGATGCCGATTGGAACGCGCCCGGCATGGAGGCGTATGATGCTCTTTAAGCGAGGGGATGTGGTCCTTGTGCTGTATCCCAACACAGACCTTCGGACGGCCAAGAAACGGCCTGCTTTAATCGTTCAGGCGGATGGAATCAGCACCGGCCTTCCGCAACGGGTCGTGGCCATGATTACAAGCAATCTCTCGCGCACCGGACCCACGCGGGTAACCTTCACAAAAGAATCTCCTGAAGGCCGGGAAATGGGCTTGTTGACCGATTCCGTAGTGGTAACCGACAACCTTGCAACCGTCTTTGAACGAGAAATAGACCGGACGATCGGACGGTGTCCGAAAACAGGGCTGATTGACTCGGCTTTGCGCATGACGCTAAGTTTGTAAGGCCGGATGGACCATGC
>JACQCA010000068.1 GCA_016201865.1 Nitrospirota bacterium | reverse complement strand
CGGGTGCACGGCTCCCGGTACACCACCCGGCAGGCGGCCGAGGCCGACATGTTCGAATACATCGAGGTGTTCTACAACCGCAAACGCCGTCATTCAACCCTCGGTTACACCTCGCCGATCCAGTTTATGGAACACTGGATACGTGGACAGTATGAAGAAAAACTGGTAGCATGAACCGCTTGCCTTGGAAGACGAAAAACAGAGGGAACCTCAAGGAGGAGGGATAACGGTATTCTCTGTCCCCCCGCTTACGCCTGGATTGCCTGTTGGATTGTTCTGTGGTATGGCCCTTCCTATCTGTCCCGCTACATTGGTATCCACAAACCCAAGGTTAATAGTGACGACGGAGGATAAAGAAAAGACATTGGTGTCCGGAACACCATCCCCATTCGTGTCAAAATACACGGGGAAGATACCACCTCCTTCTACGAGATAGACCCTGATATTTACCCCTACAGGAATTCCAGTGAGTGTAAAAGAAAAGTTTCCATTCGCATCAGGTGTTCTACCTGTCGTATCGTCAATTGCGATTATATCTCCGCTGCCATTTACTGCTATAACACTGGTTCCACTTACAGTACCAGAAATTGTTCCTGTTCCTCCTCCACCATTACCACTGCCTCCTCCCCCTCCGCCGCAGCCCATCAGAAGGGACGAGGCGAGAAAAAGACTCAAGATAAGAACGAAACCCCTACGCCACGATAAAACCGTCTCACGATTCATTGGACGACCTCCTCAGATTAGATGTCAGTAAGATGAATGGCGCAATTTACCACTGGGGGGGGCGCTGTCAACAAAAATATTTCTAATTGGAGTGTAGCGGTGAAGGACAGTCTGGAGGATATCTTCGGGCCGATGATACTATGACTTTGCAGTCATGGGAAAGTAGGACGCTGCCGGGGTTAAATCAAAAGCCCGCTCTTGCTTATCGCAAGGGCGGGCTTTTTGTTGCTGCTTTTTGTTGCTGAATTGACATTTACACGAATTTCGTGTAACATGATTTCCATGGAGAATGGCTCATGAAAAGAAATATCACCATCGCGTTGGAAGAAACACTGGCTAAAGAAGCCCGGGTCCTTGCCGCCGAAAAGGACGCCAGCGTTTCCCAATTACTGGCTGAATATCTTAAAGTGATCGTAAAGGCGGGGAAGGGCGGGCTTAAAGCGAAAAAGGATTTTTTTCGGTTAACCCGAAAGAACTATAAGTTGAACTATTCGAAGAGAAGGTTCCATCGCGCCGACCTTTATGAGCGGTAAAATCTTTGTGGACACGAATATCCTCGTCTACTGTTTCGATAGCGCCGATGCGGTAAAAAAGAAAAGAGCCCATCAGGTTATTGAACAGCTTTGGGAGGACTCGAACGGAGTGCTCAGCCTTCAAGTTTTAAAGGAGTTTTTTGTAACCGTTACCGGAAAATTAACAACCAAGATGACATTTCGGGATGCCCGGGCGGCCGTTTTGGATTTATTAAGTTGGGACGTTTTTTACGAGAACCGTGCCTCGCTTGAAAAAACTCTTGAGATCGTCCAGCGGCATCATCTATCCTTCTGGGATGCCAATATTATCAGTTCGGCCATTCTGTCGGGATGCGACTGGATCTACAGCGAAGACCTGCAGCATAACCGAACCATAGAAGACGTAAAAATCCTGAATCCTTTTCTGATCAACAGCGGTTAAAGCAGGCCGCCGCCGAGTATAATCAAAGCCCGCTCTTGCTTTGGCGAGGGCGGGTTTTTTTATTTCTGAACTTGTGATTCAACGTCCAGTACAGTATACTTGCAACCATGAAAAAGTTTCCGGATTTAGACATCTTTTATCTTTACACCGATGTTACGTATGGGGGCGATCGGTCGCAGGTACTGCGGAGCGCGCTGTCTCATCCCCGAACGCGGGAGTTGGTCTGGCTGTATTTTGCGGTTAATGAAATTCCCTGGAAGCGGATAAGAATACCGAAGCGGCTGACCGCCCATTATTTGCGCCAGGGAGAAAAGGCCTTCCGGTTGGGTGTCCTGTGGCGGACACAAGCCGAAGTTCTCCTTGGACGTCCCTTTCGAATTTGGTACTCAAGACAAGCTGATATAGTCAATGCCGAAGTGTCTCGATCAGAGGAGCAGCGATGGCGAGAGAGTATCTGGTTGCGGAAGAGGCAATTGGCCGGCTTGTCCGCGCCGTGGAGAAAACAACAAAACGCCCGGTTGAGATCATTCTCCTCGGCGGCTTAGCACTGGCACTGTACGGCAAGCGTCGAAACTTCGCGTCATGCGCGAGTCCGACATCCAAGACGCGCTTTATCTCATCCGGCGTTTCAAACTCACGCGCCTCCAGATCCGGCGGGCGATGAACCGGATGATCCGGGCCTCGATTCCGTCCACGGACCTCTTTTTCTTTGAGAAGTTCATGGGGGGATTCCTTAAAAGGCGGGTCCGACGATGACACTTGCACGAAACCCGGTTTAACCAATAGCCCCGTTCACCGAGAGATGAGCGGGGCTATTTTATTTGGGGCTTGGAGCGGTTCCTTGTCTGCTTCGAATCATGCGCGCACGGGTCTCCATCAAGGCCGCTTCGGCATCGCGTTTCATCTTTCGGAGGAGAACGGCGTAGTTCTCAAGACTGGTGACCAAATCGGGATGGTCCGGTCGTAACGTCTTTTCCCGGATTACCAGCGCCCGTTGAAAAAGGGGCTCGGCCTCGGCATACTTGCCTTGAGCGATGTAGAGTCCCGCCAGGTTGTTAAGGCCCGCGGCCAGATCGGCATGATTCGGTCCTAAAATCTTTTCCCGGATGTTAAGTGAACGTTTATAGAGCGATTCGGCCTCGGCATATCGGCCCTGCCGATGATAAAGCACGGCCAAATTATTGAGTGTCTGGGCCACATCCGTGTGGTCCGGTCCGAGACTCTTTTCCCGGATCGCCAGCGCCCGTTGATACAGCGGTTCGGCCTCTGCATACTTGCCTTGAGCATCGTAGAGTCCCGCCAGATTGTTCAAACTCTGCGCCGTGTCGGAATGGTTTGGTCCAACGGCTTTCTCATAAACGGCGATGGCGCGCTGGTAGAGCGGTTCGGCCTCGGCATATTTCCGTTGACGATAATAGATTTCCGCGAGATTATTGAGACTTGCGGCCGTGTCCATGTGCTCCGGTCCGAGCGTCTTCTCACGAATCTTCAGTGCCCGCTGATAGGCCGGCTCGGCTTCGGCATAACGGCCCTCTTTCTGTAAGAGTGTCCCCAGAAGGTTCAGGCTGGCGCCCACGCCGGGATGTTCCAATCCAAACGCTTTTTCATCGAGAAGTACGGCCTGTCGGTAAAGCGGCTCGGCCTCTTCCAAACGTCCCAATTCCACAAGATGTTTTCCCAATTCTCTGCGGGGAAAGCCGGCGTCGGGCGCTGCGACAAGCCCCGCTTGCCAAAACGTCACTGAATCGCGCCAGACGGAATTCCGATTCCGACTGGTCAGGCCCCACACCGTCATGATCGAAAGAAGGAGCAAGACGGCTGCGCTCACGGTCATGGATGGCGATCGGCGCGCGGCCGTGAGTCGCTCGATTCCCCATGCGATCAGCCCCGCCGCGGCGATCAAGAACCCGACCGAAGGCGCGTAAACATAGCGCTCGGCCGCCGGTGTGGCCGCCACGTTCAGTACGGCCACCGAAACGGCCGGAGCGAGAAGGGCAAACATCCAGGCCAGACCGATTCCGAAGAGGATACTGCGTCGGATCAGGGCGAGAACCAGTCCGCCGAATAGAAGCGCCGTTATGAGAGCGCTCAGGATGATAAAGAAGGTGGAATCAGGCAGGTTCTGGATAAAAGGCCGGTGCGGATAAGGAAAGATCAACAGTTTAAGATACAGACCGACCGCCCCGAGCACTTTCCGGATCGTATCCGGTCCCAGCAAACCGACGGATAAACCCTGGCCGGATGGAAACATGATTTTTTCGATCCGCATCCAGAAGTATAAGGCCAAGATCGTCGTTGGAATCAAAAGCAGTGCGCCGGCGCGGCGCGGCAAAAGAGGGGCGAGAGCCGGCGGCGCGTCGGCCGTCATCGACAAATAGTCATACAGCGGAAACAGGATCACCAAACCGACGGCCGTTTCCTTGGTTAGAAGCGCGAGAAAGAAAGCCGGCATCGCGAAACCGAAGGCGGCCCAATCACGGGTTCGGCGGAACCGGATATACAACAGCAGTGACGCCAGCATGAACGCGGTGCAGAAGACATCATTGCGTCCGGGAATCCAGGCGACGGCTTCGGCATGCGCCGGATGCACGGCAAAGAGGGCGGCGGCAAGAAACGGAATGAATCGGTTGAGCGAAGCCGGATTCGGACCGGGAAGGGGGGACCGGGCCGTTTGTAACATCAGTTCACGGGCCAGGAAAAAGACGAAGACGGTATTGATCAAATGAGCCAGCAGGACCGAGAGATGAAACCCGACGGGATTGCGCCCCCAGATGAAATGATCCAGTTGATAGGAGATCGAAACGATCGGACGAAAATAGGAGGAGTTTTCTTTCGACAGAACGATGGAGGATCCATCCGGCAGAACCGGCCGCAAAAACTGCAGCCAGTTTTCCGGGGGGCGGAGATTTGAGATGATGGTTTCATCATCCCAGCCCAGGCCGTTCTGTAACACATTCAGATTGACCAACAGTGCGAGAATGAGCGAAATGGAAAGCGGTATCAGCGGTCGTGACAAAAAATCTTTGAGGGGCGGATTCCCGGCTGCCGGCGCCGAAGTTTTCTCTGCGCGCCGTGTTTTTTGTCGGCCAGCACTGCCCATGGCGGTTACTATACCAGACCGTGACGGGAGCGTAAAGTGTTATGAACTGTGCAGAAGGTTCTTATTTCTTAGAGGAGCTGTCTGATTTGGAGGAACTATCCGATTTTGGAGCGGTCGGGGCCGGTTCTTTCTTCTTTTCGGCTTCCGGTTTTTTGTCTTCCTTGGATTTCATCTTCTGGGAATAGTCCGTGACGTACCATCCGCTTCCCTTGAACATCAGTCCCGAAGCGGAGAAGACCCTGTTCAGTTTTTTGCCGCAACGATCACATTTCTTTAAGGGCGGATCGTTGACCTTTTGCGTGACCTCGACGCGGTGCTTGCATGATGTGCATTCGTATTCGTAAATGGGCAAGGCCTGAATACCTCCTTTGGAATTAACTTTTCAGTTTCGAGACGGCTTCCGCCATCCGGTTCATGCCCCGTTCGATGAGCGGCAACGGAGCGGCATAGGAAATGCGTAGATGTCCTGGCGCGCCGAAGGGATCTCCCGAAACGACGGCGATGCGCGCCTCTTCCAGTAAATAGTCTGCGATATCGTTGGCCGTCTTCAACGGACGGTCTTTCCAGCGGGAATCTTGAAGCGCCGTGATATTGGGAAACGCATAGAAAGCGCCCATCGGCATGGGGCAAGTCACGCCTGGAATTTGATTCAAGCGCTCCACGATCTGCCGACGCCGCTTGTCGAATTCGGCCACCATGGTTTGCGTGAAACGGGGATCCAGGCGCAAGGCCGCCACGGCCGCTTTTTGCGCGATGGAGTTCGGGTTCGACGTGCTTTGACTCTGGACGGTTTCCATGGCGGCGATGATCGCCTTGGGTCCGGCGGCATAGCCGATGCGCCAACCGGTCATGGCATGGGACTTCGAGACGCCGTTCACGACGATCGCCTGATCTTTCAGTTCCGGACGAGCCGCCACGATGCTGGTGTGTTTGAAGCCGTCGTATACAAAGGGCTCATAGATCTCATCCGATATCACGATGAGCCGTTTTTCCAAAAGGACGTCGCCGAGCTCCTCCAATTGTTTTTGAGTATAGGCCGAGCCGGTCGGGTTGGACGGCGAGTTGAGGATCAAGGCCTTGGTGCGAGGCGTGATGCGGCCGGCCAGCAGATCACGGGTCAGTAAAAAATGATTTTCCTCGCGGGTTTCAATGAATACGGGTGTCGCGTCGTTGAGCCGGATCTGATCCGGGTAAGAGACCCAGTACGGCGCCGGAATGAGCACTTCATCGCCGCGTTCGAAGAGTGCCTGAGCCAGATTGTAGAGGCTGTGTTTGGCCCCGCAGGAGACGATGACCTGATTCTTTTCATACCGAAGGTTGTTGTCGCGAAGAAATTTCTCGACGACGGCCGCTTTCAGCTCATCGATTCCGCCGGGCGCCGTGTACTTTGTGAACCCGGCTCGCAGGGCTTCGATCGCGGCGTTCTTCACTTCTTCGGGCGTGTCGAAATCCGGTTCTCCAAGACCGAAGTCGATGACGTCGATCCCTTTCGCGCTGAGCGCTTTCGCTTTTGCGGAGAGGGCCAATGTGGCGGACGGCCGGATCGCGGCGACGCGTTGCGCGAGTTTCATTTTTGCTTCTTCTGAAACTGTTCCCTCAAACGCCGGGCGACAACCGGAGGGACAAAATCCTTCAACAGTCCGCCGTAACTGGCCACTTCCTTGATGGCGCTGGAGGTAATATAAGAATATTCTTCGCTGGGCATCAGAAAGACGGTCTCAACATCGCTGTCCAGTTTTCGGTTCAGCAGGGCCATCATGAATTCATGTTCGAAGTCGGAGATCGCTCGAAGACCGCGGATGATGGCATGAACGCCCTTGCGTTTCATATACTCGGCCAGCAGTCCCTCGAAAATTTCCACCTCCACATACGGCAGATCCCGGGTGGCTTCTTTGATCATCGCGACGCGTTCGTGAATATCAAAAAGGGGTTGCTTCTTGGGATTGGGCGCCACCGCAACAATCACCCTGTCGAAGATATGCAGGCTTCTCCGAATAAGATCAAGGTGTCCGTTGGTAATCGGATCAAAGGTTCCCGGATAGACGCCGATTTTCATTCCTAACCCGCTCGCTTGCGATACAGGGTTAAAACCGTGTCTCCATAATAATAAGACTTGACGGCTTCCAGCGGTCCGATTTCGTTCGGGATGGATGCCTTGCGGAAATGTTCGACCACCAAAACGCCATCCGGAGTTATGATATCACCTTGACCGAGTGCAGGCAATAATTTTTTAAGCTGCCAGGTATGATAAGGCGGATCGGCGAAGACCAGGTCGTACGGTTGACGGATCTGCTTGAGGAATTTGAAGGCGTCCGTCCGGTGACTCTCGGCCCGGACCTGAAACCCACAGGCCGCGAGATTCTGTGCCAGAATGTCGGCCGTGGCCTTATCCGACTCGACGAAATCGACCCGCGCCGCGCCGCGGCTCAAGGCCTCTATCCCGATCGCTCCGGTTCCGGCGAACAGATCGAGCACCCGCGCGTCCACGACCCGGTTTCCCAGAATCGAGAAGATGGCCTCCTTCACCTTGTCCGAGGTCGGACGGGTCTCCGCCCCGCGGGGACTTTTCAGCCGCCGTCCTTTCGCTTCCCCCGCAATCACGCGCATGAACCCATTATGGAGGACGCGGGATGGGGGCGTCAAGCGGGTGCCGGGGTGGGATTCAAATTATTGACTGTTGAAGGATTTTCTCGTAGGATGAACAGCAAGAAAAGCCGTTGCTGTGGTGGCTCGGCTTGTTTGTTAAAAATCAGTCTCAAACAGGTAAACACATGACAAGCGATAAAGAATTGCTTTGGAAACAATATGAACTGAACATCAACCTCTACAAGTCCTATCTAGAGCTTGCGATTAAAATAAACATCTTTTACTACGCCATTACCGGGGGTATTCTATCCTTTTACTTTGCCAATCAAGATAAGAACTTTATCAAATATTCATTGGTCTTTCCGTTCGTAATGAGCATCGCCTTCGCTGTTTTTTTCTTTTATGGAGCCGAGCGGGCCAGAATCACTCGTAAGGAAATATTTAATCTCCGAGATAAATTAGACTTCGAGGTTGCTCCTGAGATGATGGTTTTTCTAGTTATAAGTGCTTCGCTTTTTTTGTTGGTCGCGGCCTCTTTGGGATGGCTGATATTGTGAAGATAATGGAGAAATAATGGCATTAGCCAATAATGGTGATTTCTCTTCTCGATGGAAGGAATGGTTAAATCAAATCATTTCATCAAAATTACTGACTATATTTGAACCTGAGAAAGAATTCATTCCGGGTGTACGCATCGGACAGGCTAGATATATTTCAACCCAACTTGTAAAGGCGTCAGATGATTCTTTCATTCATTTCCCAAACGAGTACGGTCGTCACACTACTCTATCTGGCGTCTGGATGTTTCTTGAAAAAGACCACAAGAAAGAATATCTCATCACTGCTTTCGGCCAGCGGAAAGGGAAAGGAGTGGATCGCCCAGCTCGGTTTGATGGTTTACACGTTTCGCACGGAGCCAAGCATAGTGTCCAATTCTCACCTCGAAACTTGGACTATCTTCAAAAGCATATCGATAGGGTAATTAATGCTGAGGTGTTGATATGTCACAATCATCCTCAGAATATCGTGTCGGACTTGCTCTCTGAAATTATTGATTGGAATCCACTGCCATCAAACACTGATCGAGAGACTTCCTACCAGTTCAAATACAATGCCTTAGTTCGTTGGTTGGCATCAGGTAATTTTCAAAGCATGAGGTTCTATCTAGTAGAAGCCGGTAGGCTGCGGGAAATTTTGTTGCCTCCCGCTGACAGAATCGTAAGAATGTTGAAGGAAATAGTAACTTGGAATAAATAGGGACACGTCCCAATTTGTTGAAGCTGAAGGGCTGGGATAAATAGCCTAATCCTCGCGAGCCGACCACGTCGAGCAGGCGAGATCGGGCGGAAGGGTTCGGCTGAGACGAACAGGATTGGGTGGATAGACATAGAGAATTGGTGCCAATGCGAAATCCTTATAATTTGATTGCCGAGAAGTGGTATGCGGAGAGGAAAAAACTTTTTCGAGAGAAAAAGTATGTCGATATTCTTCTTCAACAGCTTATGCCCGGAGCCAAGATACTCGACCTGGGTTGCGGGGCGGGAGAACCCATCGCGCGATATCTATTGCGGCAGGGCTTCCGTGTGGTCGGCGTGGACCGGTCCGAGAAGATGCTGGAGCTTGCCAAGCGACTGATACCGCAAGCCGATCTGATCCATGCCGATATGCTTGAGGTGGATTTCGATGATCGGTTCGCGGCGATCATTGCATGGGACTCGATCTTTCACACCGAACGCAGACATCATCAGGCTATATTTGGTAAACTCCACAAATGGCTCGAGCCCGGTGGCTGGCTTCTATTGTCAGTAGGCGGTTCCGCCAGCGAAGACGGGGAAGGTTTCACTTCGGAGATGTTCGGGCAGACGTTTTTTTACAGCGGATATGCTCCTGAAGAGTCCATCCGGCTTTTGGAAGCCGAAGGGTTTCAGATCAAGCTCTGGAAAGTGGATGATCCGTCATCACGCGGGCATGTTGCCATCATTGCAAGAAAGAAGGCTTAACACTGCTCTGTCGCCGACCGCGTCAAGCGGGTGAGGGCGGGCGGAAGGGTTTGGAAAAGGAGAGGCTGAAGACAAAGCCGTGATTCATATTATACGTACTCGTGCCACCCAACAGCAGATGGAAGAAATGCTTCAGGCGCTCGAGACGTACATTAAATTAGCGGTGGATATTCAAAGGGGGATCCTGGCCGGCGGCGGAGCGCTGCACGCCGACTGTGAAGCCGTCTTGCTTGAGGATGGCAGCCGGCAGCAAGATATATGGGGGGCCGATTGGAATCCCTCCGCACATCAAGTAACTTTTGAGTCACTCATCAATATCCGACCTCGCCAGAACAATCCCTCAATGGAGATCCTTGACTCGACTATTCGAGAACGAGTCGCCGGGATTGTCCGGCCATTGCTGTCGGAGGATGCATGAAAGATTGGGCCGCAATCCGAAAACGATACCTTCATGACGGCATGCCCATTCGCTTGGGCGGACTGGCGGCGAATTTAAGTCGGATCAAATCGTTCGCCGCGCATGATGCCAGCCGCGAAGCCGTCGAAAGTCTCATCAATGAGAGCAAGTTCTTTATCGAATGGACGGCGGCGGAGGCCGAGAGCCATGCGGCGGCCGAGTTGGTGGAGTTGCAGATTCAGCTTGCACGGTGGCAACAAAACTGGGCGCGGATATGGGTAGATCCGGCGCAACGCCGTCAGGTCGCTGAACAGTCCAGCGTCTGGTCGAAGCGTGTACTGGAGATGTCCGGCCTATTGAGCAGGTAGCGCGTGTCCGAAAACCCGCCGGAACCGGCCGCGTCGAGCGGGCGCAATCGGGTATATCGAGATGCACGGCTTCTTATTAAGAGGGGAAGCAACCCATTGTGAGCCTTGCCGGTAAGCGCATCCTGATCGCCACCTTCGGATCGCTGGGCGACCTTCATCCCTATCTCGCGATTGCGAAAGAGCTCAAACGCCGCGGCCATCGTCCCTTGATCGCCACCCTTGACCGTTACCGGGAAATGGTCGAAGGGGAGGGGATTGATTTTATGGTGATGCGCCCGTTGGAATCCCAGTTTGGCGGCACTCAGGACGTTGTCCGAAAAATCGTTCATCCGCGAAAGGGTCCGGAGTATCTGATCCGGCGCGTGGTGATGCCCTATGTGCGGGAGAGCTACGACGATCTTTTCCGCGCGGCCGACGGCGCGGACCTTCTGATATCCCATCCGATCACCTATGCCCTTCCCCTTGTGGCCGAGAAACTGGGGCTGCCCTGGATCTCGAGCGTGCTCTCCCCGATGAGTTTCTTTTCGGCCCATGATCCGTCCGTGATCCCGGCGGCTCCGTGGATGCATCACCTGGGGCGGTTCAGCATCGGTCTTTATCGGGGGGTCCTTGGTCTGGCGAAGACCATAATCGCCTCCTGGGAGCGGCCGCTTCATGAACTGCGCGCCGAGATCGGGCTTCCGCAAATGAAAAAACTTGCCATGTTCGAAGGCCAGTTCTCACCGCGGCTGAATCTCGCGTTGTTTTCACGAGTATTCGCGGAATCTCAGCCCGATTGGCCGGCCAACACGGAGATCTGCGGCTTCGCACGTTACGACGGAGGACCGCCATCCGGCCCGGCGGCCGCCGAACTGAAAGCGTTTCTTGAAGCCGGTGATCCACCCATCGTATTCGCGCTTGGATCGTCCGTCTCGATGGATCCGAAGGATTTTTTCCGCATCGCGATGGCCGCTGCAAAGGAACTCGGCCAACGGGCGATCCTGCTTACCGGTTCTCCGCCATCGGCTGACTCCGACCGTTCGGAGACCGTGAAGGAGTTTCAGTATTTCCCATACTCGCACGTTTTCCCTCATGCCTCGGTGAACGTACACCCGGGCGGAATTGGGACCATGTCCCAGGCGTTGGCCGCCGGCCGGCCGATGCTTGTCGTTCCCGTGGCGTTTGATCAACCCGACAACGCCCATCGAGCGGCACGACTCGGTGTGGCCCGAGTCCTCTCTTTCCAGAAGGTCACGGCGAAAAACCTGACGGAGGAACTCACCGCGATTCTCGCCGACAAGGAATGCCGCGATAAGACTGCCGAGATCGGCAGACGGGTTCGCAACGAGAACGGCGCGCAATGTGCCTGCGATCTCATTGAAAATAGGACATCGGTTTTTTGACACGTTCTCCTATATTTATTATAATGACGGCATCTCATACAGGAGGATCTAATGTTCTTTTCATTTCGCCAGCGCAGTTATTGGGTTTTAGTCCTCGTTCTTCTCCAATTCTCCTGCGCAAATCGGGCGCCCTATCTAAGTCCCATCGCGCCCGAGATGGATTCTTCCGCCGGGTCAAACCAGGTGATCGTTGAAATCAAGCCGGTCGAGACGTCCGGAATCCGGAACCCGGAGCGGGAGCGGCTCGGCATCGATCTGTCGGTCTATTACACGGCGTTTGAAGTGACGATTCGGAATCAAACATCGCATGCCGTGTCGGTTGATGGTCAAGACGCACTGCTTTTGGACGACGACCGGATGCCTTATCGGGTCCTATCGGTTGAAGAGAGTCTGGATTATTACCGGTCGAAAGGGACGTCGGGTGAAATAACATTTCCCATTCTCAAGTCGCTTGCGCAGGCCAGAGAGGAAATGGAAAAAATACGGGGGTTGCGGCTCAAGAACAGTGAGATATCATCCGGAGGATCTGAAAACGGAATGCTCCTGTTCCAGAAAATCCCGCCGGATAAGTGCCGGCAGGTTTTGCTGAGCTTACAGGGGATTCGTATCGCGGGGGAGGACCAAAATCGTGAATTTCGATTTACCTTCAGTTGCGGAGGGTCATAAAAGATGGGAAGGGTGGGAATGACGTCGAATAACCGTTCGACAACAAAACGGGTTTTCCGCCCAGGGCGGAAAACCCGTTTACAGAAAAATTAGTCTTCGTAGTGTTCTTCAGTGGACACCGTTTGAAGCATCAGCTCCATCTCGGCACCCTTGGCCCGGTTGGCCAGGATCGTCTGATCCATGATCGCGCCGCAGTTGACACATCTCCATGCGTGAAAGGTCAGGAAATAATCGGCAAACCGTTCGATGAACATCAGCCCCTTGCATTTTGGACATTTCATTGGAGTCGCCCTCCTTGCGCGGTGAAAGTCTCGCCCATATATGATTGCAAGCAGTGTGCCATTTTGAACGTAGCGCTTAACCTATTGAAATGATGGTTTTACTTGTAAATGATCCGGAAACAAAACGGCCTTGAATCCTTTAAGGTATGCCAAATTTTGTAAGTCTTGTAAGTAACAGACTACATAAATCATTGGAGAGACCCTATGGAATCATCCGAGACAAAAGCCGTGAAGGGGATCAAAGGCTGGCCGGAGGCCGAACGTCCGCGGGAGCGCCTGATCCGTTCAGGGCCCGAAACGCTTACCGACGCCCAACTTCTGGCGATTCTGCTCAGGACGGGTCGAAAGAAGAGCAGTGCGGTTGAGATCGGTTATCAGCTCCTTCGACAATTCGGAGGCTTGGCGGCATTAAAGCATTTGAGTATCTCCGAGCTGTGTTCGGTCAGCGGGATCGGTCCGGCGAAGGCCGCTCAGATCTCGGCTGCGCTTGAATTGGGACGCAGGTCATTGGCCCAGCCGCTCCGTAAGGAATTCCGCGCTCTTTCCAGCCGTGATATCTATCATCATTATCATCCGCTGCTACGGGATATGAAAAAAGAGGTCTTTATGCTCTTGCTGTTCGATGCGAAGAACCGGTTGCTGAAGGATATAACGATATCCACCGGGAGCCTTTCGCTGAATATCGTCCATCCGCGCGAGGTGTTTAAACCGGCCGTTCGGGAATCCGCATCCGCCGTGATCCTTTTGCACAATCACCCGAGCGGCGATCCATCGCCCAGTCCGGAGGATCGTGAGTTGACCCGGCGTCTTGTTAAGGCCGGACGGGTCATGGGGATCAAGGTGTTGGACCATATCGTGATCGGGGATGGAAACTATGTCAGTTTTGCGGATCAAGGCTTGGAGATTCGGGATTAACGGAATTCGATTGAAGAGATATCTCCGTTACGGCCTGCTGTTGTGGGGTTTCGTGTTTTGGGGCTGTTCCCATCCGTCGGTTCCGGAGGGAATGGCGGTGATCCCGGCCGGAACTTTTATTATGGGGAGCGATAAGGTGGATACCGGGGGGGTGGGTGTCCAATTAGGGATGATCCGGCCGCTGTACCAGGACGAGCACCCCCAAAAGGAAATATCTCTCTCCACGTTTTATATGGATCGCTTTGAGGTGACCCAGGCGCAGTACAAAGTCTTTACGGATCAAACCGGTTACCGATTCCCGCCGGTCTGGAAAAACGGGGCGATACCTCCGAGGCGGGAAAACCATCCTGTGACCTTCGTCAGCTGGTACGATGCGCTGCAATACTGCCGATGGGCCGGGAAGCGGTTGCCGACCGAGACCGAATGGGAAAAAGCGGCGCGAGGGCCGAATGGATTGGAATACCCGTGGGGGAATACCTATGAAGCGGGACGCGCCAACACGGGTGATTCGGAGATCAACGACACACTGCCGGTCGGCCGCTTTGAATCGGGGAAAAGCCCTTACGGGATCTATGATCTGATCGGGAACGTCGGAGAATGGGTGGAGGACTGGTACAAGCCTTATCCGGGCAATTCTCAAACCGGTCCTCTATTCGGAGAACGGCTGAAGGTTATCCGAGGCGGAAGTTGGGGAGGCGGAGGAGGGCATTACGCCATGAGCCTCTTCTACCGGGCGGCCCACCGTTTGTTTGCGGATCCGTTGGATCGGTTTCCCGATACGGGTTTTCGGTGCGCCAAGTCGATATAGGCGTCGGTCGATCTTTTCCATTCGAGGACGGTCGGCGAGGGTTGGACGGGGGTGCGACACCCCACGAGAAGTAAAAGTTTTTTTATTTACAATTAGTTAGTAAGATGTTAGAATGAAAAAATTTATAATCGTATTGTAAACGACGAAAGCGAAAGGTTTGTCGGACGAATGCTCAGGCAAGGAATGCCGCTCGTCGTCTTGATCTTCATCTTGAGTTGCAGCAGTTACCTGGATCAAGAATCGTTCGGAGGGGTTGAAGAGAGGAAAGGCGCGGAGGCGATTGTGTCGATCGAGATCCGCGGAAACAGTCGGATCGAATCGTCCACCATTCGAGCTCGAATAAAAACAAAGGAAGGCGGTCCCTTTTCCGCGGATCTCATCCGGGACGACATTCAATCGCTGTACCAGTTGGGTTTTTTTTTGGATGTCCGGGTGGATTCGGAGCCGGTGGAGGGGGGCCTGAGGCTCATCTATCACGTGACGGAACGGCCTTTCGTGATCGAGACGAATTTTGTCGGGAACGTCGAAATCCTTACGGATAAGTTAAAGGAAAAGATCACGATCAAGCCGCAGGGTTTCCTCGACGACGTGCAGGTCAAGGAAAATGCGGAGCGTTTGCGGCAGTATTATGATGAAGAGGGCTATTATAATACGACGGTCGTCCCCGTTCTTAAAATGCTCGGAGACAAGGTGGCCGTGACGTTTTACATTAAAGAAGGCGCAAAGGCGACGGTCAAAAAAATCCGGTT
Source organism: Nitrospirota bacterium (assembly GCA_016201865.1). GTDB lineage: Bacteria > Nitrospirota > Nitrospiria > JACQBZ01 > JACQBZ01 > JACQCA01. The sequence continues at coordinate 47,966 of JACQCA010000068.1, read as the reverse complement.
TGACGGCAGCAAGGCCTTTGAACCGAAGACGCTTCGGAAAAACATCGATACCCAAGAATATTCGGTGTTGACCTCTTGGTTGACCAATACCGGTTATTATAAGAAGGAAGCGCTGAATGAGGACGTCGATAAACTGAAGGATTACTATCTGAACAACGGCTACCTGCAGGTGCAGGTGGGCACGCCGATGGTTCAGTTCAAAGAGGATCGGGGTCAAACCGTCGTTCCTTATCCGATCTTGCATGGAGAGATCGATTATCCTTATGAATTCCATGCGGTCCGTGCGACCCTGACGTTTCCATTGATCGAAGGGGATCAGTTTCGGTTTCGAACCATTACGGTGAAAGGGCACCGGGTCTTTTCAACGGCTGCCTTGCGCGAGGCCTTGAAACTGAAGGAGGGAGATCTTTTTCAAAGAAACGTCTTGCGTCAGGGGGTGGCGGCCATCCATGATCTGTACGGCGAAAAGGGGTATCTTTATGCCGCGATCATTCCGCAATACACGTCGGATCCGGCGACGAAGACGGTGGATCTGGTCTTGGATATCACCGAAGACAATCCCATGCGGGTGCATCAGATCACGATCGCCGGAAACGACAAGACCCGCGACAAGGTGATCCGTCGGGAAGTCCGATTGAACGAACAGGAGTTGGTGAATACGAAACTATTGCGCCGCAGTTTCCAACGCATCAACAACCTGAATTTTTTTGACTCGGTCGAGATTGTTCCGGAGCGGGTCGGGTCGGATGCGGTGGATCTGCAGGTTCGGGTCAAGGAGAAATCGACCGGGGCCTTCAGCGTCGGCGGCGGGTACAGTTCCGTGGATCGCCTGGTGGGCATGGCCGATATCACCCAAGGCAATCTTTTCGGCCGTGGAGAACTGCTTCGCGGTCGGGCCGAATTCGGAAAACGGCGGAACACCTACAGCCTGACGTTTCGCGAGCCCTATCTATTGGACCATCCGGTGTCGGGAACGGTGGATCTTTTCAACCAAACACGGGATTTTAACTCGTATAAGGAAAGACGAATCGGAGGAGACCTGGTCTTGGGAAAATCCTTCTCGGAATACGTCAGCGGAAGCCTGAGTTATACCTTGGAGACCTTGGATCTTTTCGGTGTGAATGCCGTGACCGCGCCCCGGCTCATTCAGGGCCAGATTCAGGATCGGGGAAATAAGACGGTGACCAGCAGTCTGTCCGCCACGATCGCGCGCGACACGCGGGACTTTTATTTCGATCCGAAGGAAGGCGTGCGCACGGCGCTCACGGTGGAGTACGCGGGCACCGTTCTGGGCGGGGACAACAACTTTGTCAAGACGATCTTGGATGCAAGCCGGTTTTTCCCGCTGTACTGGGATACCGTTTTCTCACTGCATGGCCGTTTGGGCTATGCCCATGGAGTCGCCGGAACGGATCTGCCCATCGGAGAGCGTTTTTACGTGGGCGGCATCAATACGGTGCGCGGTTTTAAATTCGGGACGGCCGGGCCGGTCGATTCGAACAACGAGATCATCGGTGGGAACAAAGAGCTCATCTTGAATGCCGAATATTTAGTGCCCCTCGTACCGGAGGCCAAGATCAAAGGTGTTTTCTTTTTCGATGCCGGAAAGGCGTTTGACGATCGTGAGCAGATCCGGTTGAACGAATTGCGATACGGCACCGGGATGGGAATCCGTTGGATCTCGCCCATCGGGCCGTTACGCTTGGAGTGGGGATATAATCTGAGACACAAGGATGGCGAGCGGGCCAGCAATGTGGATTTTACCATCGGAACGTTATTCTGAGACTGAATCGGAAAGGAGAGAAAAATATGTGGAAACGTATGGGAGTGGTAGGAACAATCTTGTTTGGGATGTTTCTGGCCGCTCCTTCTGTCCAGTCGGCTGAGTCGTTGAAAATCGGCTACGTGGATGCCCAAAAAATCCTGGATAATACCAGAGCCGGGAAAAAGTCCAAGGAGAGCATGGAGGAGTTTGTCAAGAGTCGTCAGAAGATCATTGACCTGGATGAATCCGAGATTAAACAACTTCAGGACGATCTGGCCCGTCAGGCCGCCGTGCTGAGCGCGGATGCGCGTCGGGAGAAAGAGGATGCGCTGCAGCGCAAGGTCATCGACTACCAGAAACGGGCCGGCGATATGAACAAGGAGGTTCAGGTCAAAAAGAAAGAGGTCTTGGAGCGGTTCAACAAGGATCTCGAGGGAATCGTGAAAAAAGTGGCGGAACGAAACGGCTACACCTTCATCATCGATAAAAACGCGGAGGGCGGCGTGTTGCTTTACGCCAAGGAGTCTCTGGATCTGACGGATGAGGTGGTCAAGGAGTTTGAAAAAGCGTTTCCATAGCGACGAGGCTTCGCCGATCAATGAATCCGGTTACCTTACAGAAACTGGTGGAAGAAGTGGAGGGCCGTCTCATCGGTGATCCGTCGATCTTGATCCGCGGGGCGGCCGGTCTCCAGGAGGCCGGCGCGGGCGAAGTCACGTTTCTGGCGAATGCCAAATATGCGCCCTTGCTGCGGGAGACGAAGGCCTCGGCCGTGATTCTGTCCAAACCGGCCCCCGAGGCGCACTGCGCGCAGATCGTTGTTGAGAATCCGTATTATGCCTTTTCACGAATACTCGCCTGCTTGGTCGAGAAACCGTATCAAGCGATCGGGATCAGCCCGCTGGCCTGCATCGGGAAGGACGTCAATCTGGGAAGCGATCTCTCGATCCATCCGTTCGTCGCCGTCGGAGATCGGGCCGTGATCGGAGAGCGCGTCACGTTGTATCCCGGTGTTTACATCGGAGAAGAAACGCGAATCGGCGATGATTCCGTGATCCATTCCAATGTCAGCATCCGGGAAAAGATCGTCGTTGGCAAACGGGTGATCATCCACAGCGGCACGGTGATCGGGAGCGACGGTTTCGGTTTTGCCGCGCACAAGGGCCGGCATCATAAGATCCCGCAGATCGGAACCGTCGTGATCGAGGACGACGTCGAGATCGGGGCCAATGTCGCGGTGGATCGGGCCGCGATGGGAAAAACCGTGATCCAACGCGGAACCAAGATCGACAACCTGGTCCAGATCGCGCATAACGTCACCATCGGGGAGGATTGCCTGCTCGTGTCGCAGGTGGGCATTTCGGGAAGCGCGATGATCGGGAATCATGTGACCCTCGCCGGGCAAACGGGGGTCGCCGGACATCTCACGATCGGAGACAACGTCATCGCGGGGGGGAGAACCGGCGTGACCAAAGATGTCGCGCCCAATCAAGTCGTGTCCGGCTACCCGGCGTTGCCGCACCGGCGGTGGCTGGAGGCGCAGGCCGTGTTCGCCCATCTTCCGGAACTTCGGAAACGGATTAAGGAATTGGAGACAACACTTAAACGGCTTGAACAACAGCAAGGCGGCCGACCCAAAAAGCGGAGCGCATGATGATCAAGGCACGTGAGATTCTGGAAATCCTGCCCCACCGGTATCCCTTTCTGCTCGTGGATCGGATTGAAGAGATCGAAATCGGGAAACGGATTGTCGGCATCAAGAATGTCTCGATCAACGAGCCTTATTTCCAGGGACATTTCCCGGACCGGCCCATCATGCCGGGGGTGCTGATCATCGAGGCGATGGCCCAGGTCGGCGGCGTGTTGGCCTTTAAGTCCAGCCAGGATCCCAAGAAAAAACTGGTCTACTTTTTGGGGATCGAGAAGGCCAAGTTCAGAAAGCCGGTCCTGCCGGGCGATCAGCTTCGGTTCGAACTGACGGTGGCGCAGAGCCGCCCGCCTTACTGGAAACTGAGGGGGACGGCCCACGTGGGGGAGACGCTGGTCTGCGAAGCGGATCTGACGGCGATGTTGGCCGGCGACGAGGAAGGGGCGAACGACCGGTGACACGAATTCATTCCACCGCCGTGATTCATCCGAAGGCCCGAATCGCCGAGGACGTGGAGGTCGGTCCCTATGCCGTGATCGGCGAGCATGTCCGGCTGCATAAAGAAACGCAGGTGGCGGCTCACGTGGTGATCGACGGCTGGACCGAGATCGGCGAGGGCTGCCGCATTTTCCCGTTTGCGTCCATCGGGACGATTCCGCAGGATCTCAAATTCAAAGGAGAGAAGTCGCACGTCGTCATCGGAAACCATAATACGATCCGGGAATACGTGACCGTGAATCGCGGGACGGAGCAGGGGGGCGGCGTCACGAAGGTCGGCGATCATAATCTCTTAATGGCCTATGTGCATGTGGCCCATGACTGTCGGATCGGAGATCACGTCATCTTGGCAAACGCGGCGACGCTGGCGGGTCATATCACGGTTCAGGATTACGCCGTCATCGGCGGTCTGACCGGTCTGCACCAGTTCGTCCGGATCGGTCGGCACGCGATCATCGGCGGCTGTTCCGCCGTTCCGCAGGACGTCCCTCCGTTTGTGTCGGCTGTCGGGAATCGGGCGAAACTGTACGGCTTGAATTCCATCGGTCTGAAGCGACACGGATTCAGCGACGATCAGATGACCGCCCTTAAGACGGCTTACAAAATTTTATTTCGATCCAAGCTCTCGATGAAAGAGGCCGTCCAAAAGATCCGGGAGGAATTATCGCATTCGCCGGAGGCGCAGGAATTGGCCGCCTTTGTTGAAACGTCCGAGCGGGGGGTTTGCCGGTGAAGACGATCGGCATCATCGCCGGCAGCGGGACCTTCCCTTTAACCGTCGCTCAGGCCGCGCGGAAGGAAGGCTATCGCGTCATTGCGGTCGCTCATACGGGCGAGACCCCGCCCGATCTGGCCTCTTTCGCGGATGAGGTGACCTGGATCCATGTGGGCGAGTTGAATAAGCTCATCGCGGCCTTCAAAGAAGCCGGCGTGTCCGAGGCCGTCATGGCGGGGGGCATCAAAAAGGTGCGGCTGTTTGGAAATGCGAAGCCCGACCTGCGCGCACTGTCGTTGCTGGCGCGGGTGGGCATTAAGAAAGACGACAGCCTGCTCCGGGCCTTGGCGGAGGAATTGACCGGGGAGGGGATTCGGATACGGGCGGCGACGGAATTATTGTCCGCGATTCTGACGCCCAAGGGGTTGCTGACGACGCGGTCCCTGACGTCGCGCGAAGAACAGGATGTGGAGTACGGCTGGTCGCTGGCGAAAGAAATCGGCCGGCTGGATATCGGGCAATGCGTGGTGGTCAAGGATCGGACGGTCCTCGCGGTCGAGGCGATCGAGGGAACGGATGAAACCATACGCCGCGGCGGCTCGCTCGGCCGGGAGGGAGCGGTCGTGGTCAAGGTGAGCAAACCGCAACAGGATGCCCGTTTCGATCTGCCGACCGTCGGGCCGCAGACGATCGAGGTGATGGCCGAGGTCGGCGCAACCGTTCTGGCCCTGGAGGCGGGGATCAGCATTATGCTGGAGCGCGACCGGCTTTTGGAAAAGGCCGAGTCGGCCGGGATCTCGGTCCTGGGTCGCTGACGATGGACGTGGACGGGATCACGAGGGAAAATCTCGTGCATCGGAGAGTCGAGTCGTTGCGCCCCGCGAAACCCTGGCAGCCGGACATTTTCCTGGTGCAGGGGGAGACGAAGCCGGTCGTCGTCAAGGATTATCGGCCGAGGGGCTTTCTGTACCGTTTTTTCGTCGGGCTTCCGTCGACCTGGAACGAGGCCCGGATCTACCGGAAGCTGGCCGGGATTCCGGGCATCCCGCGTTGCCACGGAAAGCTGGACCGTTACGCACTGGCGATCGAATATATCGAGGGCCGGAACGCGTCGAAGTTCAAAGCGGGCGATCTGCCGCATCAATTTTTTCATCGCCTGAAACGAATCGTGGACGCGGTCCATGGACGGAACATCGTCCTGTGCGATCTGCGGAACAAAAAGAATATCATGGTTTCAAAAAACGGGGAGCCGTACCTGATCGATCTCTGCACCGCCTTCGAGCGGGGCGGACGCTGGAACCTGGTCCGAAACGGGCTGTATAAAATCTTTTATCAGGACGACTATCTGGGGCTGGCCAAGCTCAGACGCCAACTGGCGCCGGAACTCTTGACGCCAGCCGAAGCGGATCAACTGGATCGGGGGCTGTTCATGCAGAAAGAGGCCGTGGCGGTCCGTAATTTCTGTGTTCGATGGCTCAAACAACTGGTGAGCCGGAAGTAGGCCGTGATCAAGCGCACGCTGCTCATTGTTACGGGCGAGGCCTCGGGGGATCTGCACGGGGCCGAGCTGGCCCGCGCCCTTCAGCAACAGGAGCCGAGCCTGTCCCTCCTCGGCATGGGCGGCGAAAAGATGAAGCAGGCCGGCGTGGAGCTGATTTTCGACAACCGGCAATTGGGGATCATGGGCCTGGTCGAGGTCTTCCGGAAATGGAAGACGGTGCTGCGGGCCTTCGAGACGGTCAAGGAGGTTTTGGAGCGTCGGGTCGTTGATCTGGTCGTGCTGATCGACTCCCCGGATTTTAATCTGCGTGTGGCGCGGCTGGCCAAGCGGATGAATCGGCCGACGGTTTATTACATCGGGCCCAAGATCTGGGCCTGGAGGGCCGGCCGGATCAAGACGATCAAAAAATGGATCGACCGGATGCTGGTGGTTTTTCCGTTCGAGGAGCGCACGTATCGGGACGCGGGCGTGCCGTGTGAATTCGTGGGGCATCCGCTGATGGATGAGATTCCGACGGCGCTCGACCGGAAAGCCCTCCGATTCCGCTACGGGATTCCGGACGAGGCCGTCGTGGTCGCGCTTCTCCCCGGCAGCCGTCCGATGGAGATCGACCGTTTGCTCGATGGAATGGCCGAGGCCTTCCGGCGGATCCGGAAGGATTTTCCGGACGCGGTGGGGATCCTGCCGGTCGCGGTTTCCCTCTCGATGTCTGAGATCCGGAAACGGCTTGCGGATTCCGAAGGCATCCGCGAGAACATACGATTGGTGGCCGGCGAGGCCCCGCAGGTTCTGGCCTGCGCTGATTTTTCGATCGTCGCCTCCGGCACGGCGACCCTTGAAGCGGCCGTGGTCGGGACCCCGATGGTCGTCGTATATAAAGTGGCCGCGCTCACCGAACTCGTCGCGCGTCTATTGGTCAAGATTCGAATCGTCGGACTGGTCAATATCATCGCCGGACGGAGCGTCGCGCCGGAATTGCTCCAGACGGACGCAACGCCGGAGAAAATGGCGGAGGCCGTTCTGGATCATTTGAGGAACCCGATGAAGATGCAGGAGCAAAAAAAGGCGCTGGAGGAAGTCCGGCGGAAACTGGGTCCGCCCGGCGCCGCCCGACGCGCCGCCGAGATCATCTTGAAATTATTATCCCAAACCATACGAACGGTTGCGGCCTGATGCGCCTACGACGATTGATCGGATATCTCAAACCGCACTGGAAGAGCCTTCTCGGCGCGACGGCCTGCGCGGCGGTCGTCTCGCTTCTGACGGCGTCGTACGCCTGGATGATCAAACCGATCATCGATGAGATCTTCATCAAGAATCGGTGGGGTCTGCTCTTCTGGATCATTCCGGCCATTGTGGGGGTCGGCGTCACCAAAGGCGGATTTAATTATTTGCGATCGTACCTGATGCGGTATGTCGGGAACCGCGCCATCGCCGCCATACGCAATGATCTGTTCCAGAAGTTGATCCGGATGCCGATCGGTTTTTTCAGCCATCAGCGAACCGGCGGCCTGATGTCCCTGATCGTCAACGACGCCGGCATGATCCAGCAGGTGATCGCCACCGTGATTCGCGATCTGTTTCAGCAGTCGCTGACGATGCTCGTCCTGGTGGGGGTGCTCTTTTACCTGAATTGGGGACTGGCCCTGGTCTCGATCTTGGTGGTTCCGCTGTCCTATTATCCCATGGCGAGGATCGGGAAACGCATCCGACGGATCGCCCATTCCGGTCAGGAAAAGATCGCCGAGCTCACGACCCTGTTGGAAGAAACCCTTTCCGGGATTCGATTGATCAAGGCGTTCGGCTCCGAACCGTTTGAGACGGAGCGGTTCCGGCAAAAAAATCAGGAATATTTTCAGAAAACGATGAAGACGACGCGCCTGTCCGAATTGGTGCCGGGCATTATGGAAGGGGCCGGAGCGGTCGCCGCGGCCCTGATCATCGGCGTCGGCGCGCATGAGGTCCGGATGGGACGGATGACGCCCGGCGGATTCTTTTCTTTTTTGGGCGCGAGCTGGTTGTTGTACGCCCCGGTCCGGCACCTGGCGGCGACCTCGACGGTCATCCAGCAGGCGATCGCGGCGATCGATCGGATCTTTTGGATGCTGGACCAACCGAGCGAGCGGATTTCCGATCAGGGGAAGCGGGCGCTCAAGCCGGTCGAGCGGGAGATCCGGTTCGAGCGCGTCTCGTTTTATTACGACGGGATGGGCGAAGCGGCCCTGCGGGAGATCGATCTCACGGTCAAGACGGGCGAGGTGGTGGCCTTGGTGGGGAGTTCGGGTTCCGGCAAGACGACTCTGATGAACCTCTTGCTTCGTTTTTATGATCCGACCGACGGCGTGATTCGCATCGACGGCGTCGACCTCCGCGATGTGACCTTGGAATCGCTTCGAAAACAGATCGGCCTGGTGGCGCAGGAGACGATCCTTTTCGACGACACCGTGGCGCGAAATATCGCATACGGGTTGGAAAAAATCGGTCCCGCGCGGATCATGGAAGCGGCCCGGGCGGCCTATGCGCACGAATTCATCCTGCGGCTGCCGGGGGGATACGACACGATGATCGGGGAGCGGGGCGTCCGGCTCTCCGGCGGGCAACGCCAGCGCCTGGCGATCGCGCGGGCGATCTTGCGGGATTCCCCCATCCTGATTCTGGACGAGGCGACCTCGTCCCTCGATTCGGAGTCCGAGATGTACATCCAAAAGGCCTTGTCCAATCTTCTGAAGAACCGGACGACCTTCGTCATTGCCCATCGCCTGTCCACGGTCCAGAACGCCGCCCGAATCGTCGTCATCGAGCAGGGCCGGATCGTCGAGACGGGACGGCATCCGGAGCTTCTCCAGCGGGGCGGAATTTATAAAAAACTTTATCAACTTCAATTCAGGGAACAGTATGCCGAAACTCCTTGACCGGGCGCTGTCCCGATTCATTCCGTGGTTGGGATATTGGGCGATTCGCGGGCTCCGACGGACGATGCGCATCGAGACCCGCCGTTCCGAAACGGTCGAGGCTTTTTTGAACGAGGGGAAAAATTACATTCTCGCGTTCTGGCACGGACGGCAGTTGATGATGCCGTTTGTCTATACGGGCAAGAGGATCTCGATCCTGATCAGCCGTCACCGCGACGGCGAACTGATCGCTCGGACGGTCGGTTATTTCGGGTTTCACGCGGCGCGGGGCTCCACGACCCGCGGAGGCGCGACGGCCCTTCGGCGCCTCGTCCAGGCGGCCCGGTCGGGAGCGGATCTGGCCGTGACCCCGGACGGCCCTCGGGGCCCCCGATATGCGGCTCAGCTGGGCACGGTGGAGCTGGCGAAGCTGACACAGTTGCCGATTATGCCGGTGGCGTTCGGCGCCTCTAAAAAAAAATTCTTAAGACCTGGGACGGTTTTTTGATTCCGTATCCGTTCAGCCGCGGCGTTTTTATCTGGGGGGATCCCATTTGGGTTCCGAGCGACGCGACCCGGGCCGTCCTGGAGAGCAAACGCAACGAGGTGGAAACTCGGCTTCAAAACATCACGGAAAGCGCGGATCGATTTTGGGAGTAGTGTTCTACAATCTTGTTCTTATTTTAAGCCTGCCGTTGACCCTCCCTGTTTTTGTCTTTCTGTTAATCCTCCGCCCGGGATATCGGTTCGGGTTGTCTGAGCGATTCGGACGTTTGGCCGGGGATTGGGCCAAGAAAGAAAAATCCAAGGTGAGGATCTGGATCCATGCCGCCTCGGTCGGCGAATGTCTTGCGGTGCTGCCGTTGGTTGAGCGATGGCTTCGGGATCGGCCGGCATGGGAACCGGTCTTCTCGGTGATGACCGAGACCGGCCGGCGATTGGTGGAACAACGGCTCGGCGGAAGGGTGCGGATTTTTTTCTTTCCGCTCGACTGGCCGGGCATCCCCGCGCGCATCCTGCGCCGACTGGCGCCGGATCTGATCCTGTTGGTTGAAACCGAGTTGTGGCCGAATTTCCTTCGATCCGCAGCCCGGTGCGACGTGCCGGTTCTCCTGATCAACGGGCGGATTTCCCCGCGGTCTTACCGTCGTTACCGAATGGTGCGGTGGATGATCCGCGAAGCGCTCCGCACGATTCAGGTCTTCGGCATGCAGACGGCGCAGGACGCCCGACGGATCATTGATCTGGGCGCCCCTCCCGAACGGGTCCGGGTCCTCGGCAATCTCAAGTTCGACCAGCCCGTTGTTCCGTTGTCGGAGGCTGAACGTCGGTGTCTGTTGAATGCGCTCGGATGGAAGCCGGACGAAAAAATCATCGTGGCCGGAAGCACCCATGGGCGGGAAGAGGAAATCTTGTTGGCGGTTTATGAACGGGTCAAAGAACAGATTCCCGATCTGCGATTGGTCCTGGCGCCGCGCCATCTCAACCGGCTGCCGGTCCTGGTCGCATGGCTGAATAAACGGGGGAAATCTTTCCGGAGATATTCCGAATTGGATTCAGCGCGGCCTGAGCCGGATAGGGAGATCCTGCTGGTGGACACGATGGGAACGCTGGGCTCGTTGTACGGATTGGCGACCGTTGTGTTCGTGGGCGGGAGTCTGGTGCCGGTGGGCGGTCATAATCTCTTGGAGCCGGCCGCGCTCGGACGACCTGTTCTCTTCGGGCCGTTTGTTCAGCAGGTTTCGGAGATGGCCGAACTCTTGATGGCGTCTGGAGGGGGTCTCAGGGTTCACGACCGCGACGATCTCATCCGTCAACTGCAGGAATTGTTGATCCGGCCGGATCAACGTCGGATGATGGAACAGCAGGCTCAAGAGACGGTGCGTCGCCATCAGGGAGCGTCCCGGAAAGCGTTTAGGATCGTGGAGCGGCTGCTTGAGAGGCGATCGTTCGATCGGTTTCGTCGTCTTGATTTCCGCACCGCCCCGGAACGTTGGTTCAAGGACCGATTGCTTTTATCGCGTGGAGGAATCGCGACGTCGCTGGCCGCAGCGGTTCTTCGCGGGGGCGCGCTGGCCTATCAGGGGTGGCAGTCGGTCCGGGCGTCCGCTTATTCCCGCGGTCTGTTCCGATCCGTTCGGCTAAGCCGTCCGGTGATCAGCATCGGTAATCTGACTCTCGGCGGGACCGGCAAGACGCCGACCGTCATGGCGGTTTGTCGGCTTCTTCTCAAGAAAGGGCATCGTCCGGTTGTCTTGTCGCGCGGCTACGGCGGACGATCCGAAAAGGCGATCCGGGTCGTGTCGGATCCGACGGACGGGCGTCGGCGGCCGGACGACGTGGGAGACGAACCCTGCCTGATAGCCGACCGCCTTCCGGAGGTGCCCGTCCTTGTTTCATCCGATCGGGCCTTGGCGGGTCGGTATGCCCTTGAGACGTTTCAGGCGTCGGTTCTGCTGTTGGATGACGGCTACCAGCATCTCCGTTTGCAGCGCGACCTGAATCTTCTTCTTGTGGACGCCGTCTGTCCCTTTGGAAACGGCTTTGTCTTTCCGCGGGGAATTCTTCGGGAGCCCCTCCGACAATTGAAGCGGGCGGATGCGGTTCTCCTGACCCACGTCGGCGAGCCGGCTGAAACGGAAGAGCTGCAAAAAATCATCCGGGGATATCGGCCTGGTCTGCCGATTTTTACGAGCCGGCACCGGATCGTCGATCTGACGCATCTTGGGACCGGCCGGTCGTTCCCTCCGGAGACGATCCGGCGGGACCGGCTGATGGCCGTCACGGGCATCGGCCAGCCGGACCGGTTTTTTCATATGCTGCAAGAACTGGGATCAGAGATCGCTGTGGGATGCGTTTATCCCGATCATTATCGTTATACCGAAAAGGATATCGAGTCCCTTGGGTCGGAAGCCGGGCGACTGGATGTCCGGACGATCGTGACGACCGAAAAGGACGCGGTTCGAATCCGGGCGCTCGGCCGGCCTCCGGAATCCTGGTGGGAGGTTCGGATGGAGCTGGTGATCGATCATCCCGAGGCCTTTGAGTCGATGGTATGCGGGGTCCTTCCGTGAGCCGCGCCGAACCAAAAGATCGTCCATGGCGGCACCGGCTGGACTATTTTCTGGTGATATTCCTTTACGGGATTTATCGTCTTCTGCCTCGATCCTGGGGGCCGGCCCTGGGGTCGCTTCTGGGCGAGGCGGCCTATGATCTCATCCCGCGGCGGCGTCGCATCACGCTGAACAACCTTCGTCTTGCGTTTAAAACGCCCGATTTTGACCACACCGGGGTTGCTCGAGCGGTTTACCGATCCCTGGGGGAAAGTTTAATGGAGTTTCTGGACGCGATGGATCAGGACCGGGAGGCGATTCTTCGAAAGGTTCAGGTGGAAGGATTGTCCAACCTAGAGGACGCGGTCCGGCGGGGGAAAGGGGTGATCATACTGGGATTCCACTACGGGAACTGGGAGCTGATGAACCTGGTCCATTCCGTTTTGGGGTATCCGACCCATGTCGTGGGCCGCGCGCTGGACAATTCGCGATTGAATCGACTGATCAACCGGCAGCGGGAGCGATTCGGGTCGGTCGTGCTCAACAGCAAAGACCCGTCGTCGCTGCGGCAGATCCTGTCGGCGCTTCATCAGAAAGAAATGGTCGGTTTTTTGATCGATCAGAACGTCGTCGGAGACCGCGGCGTCTATGTTGATTTTTTCGGCCGACTCGCCTATACTCACAAGGTCGTCGCCCTGGTGGCGCTCAAGACCGGCGCGCCGGTGATTCCGATGTTGATGCATCGCGAAGAGGGGGGCCGCCACCGCCTCGTTTACGGAAAGGCGCTCCCCCTGATCAAGACCGGCGATCGCGATCGCGATGTCTTGACGAATACCCAGAGGATGACCCGCGTGATCGAGGAGGCCGTTCGGCAGCGTCCGGAGCAATGGCTCTGGATGCATGATCGCTGGAAAAAACAGCCGCAGGTCGGGACCCGTGCCGTTTTCCTGGACCGGGACGGAACGATCAGTGAGGAGGTCGGCTACATTCACGATATCGACCATCTGCAACTGATTCCGAAGTCCGCGAAGGCGATCCGGATGCTCAACCGCAGCGGGATCAACGTGATCGTCGTGACCAATCAGTCCGGGGTGGCCCGGGGCTATTATTCCGAAGAGCATGTCCGGCGCGTCAATGATCGATTGGCCGCGCTGCTGAAGGCGGAAGGAGCCGAGCTGGACGGGATCTATTATTGTCCGCATCACCCGACCGAAGGGACGAGCCCCTATACCCGATCCTGCGCCTGCCGGAAGCCGGAGCCGGGGATGTTGTTGCGGGCCGCTTCCGAACGACGGATCGACCTGAGTTGTTCCTTCGTCGTGGGTGATAAAAGGATCGATATGGAGATGGCCCATCGGGTCGGGGCGAAAGGGGTCTTGGTTCTAACGGGGTACGGGGAAGGGGAGATCGCCCAAAAGGGCGATGCCGGGTCTCAACCGGATCGGATTGCGGCTGATCTGGAGGAAGCCGTCGAATGGATTCTGACGCAGCCCGAAACGTTCGGGCGCAGGGATTAGACCGTGGCCACGGACCTGTTCGCCGGTCATGCGGAAATCAAAGCGGCCTACGGTTGGACGACACGCTGGGCGTGGCGGCTCTTCGCCGTCAGCCTGCCGGTTTCGATTGCGGCCGGTCATGTCACGTTGGGCCTCCTGATCCTGGCGACGGCCTTGCGGGTTCGGGCCGGGGAGATCCGGTGGAAGGGAACTCCCCTGGATCGGTTTATCGCAATCTATTTGATCGTCTGTCTTGCGACCGGGATTCTGGGTCTGGTTCCGGTCAATGCCTTTGTCCAGCTCGCGTCGTTTTGGCATATCTCGATTTATCTATTGATGGTGAACACGATTTCGGACCGTGAAGAAATGAAGAAGATCTTATTGCTGGTCTTCCTCGGCGCGATGGTCAACGCGGCTTGGGGAATCGTCCAGAATGTTACGGGCGGAGGGATCCGCGCCATCGGATTTTTCGACCATCCGATAACCTTTGGGGGTGAGATTCAACTCATTCTTCTCCTGGCGGTTGCGGTCTGGCTGGAGCTTCCTTGGGGCGGCGAGCGGGGGTGGTTGGGCGTCGGATTGCTGATCCTTTCAGGCGGATTGTTGGTCTCGTACACCCGCAGTGCCTGGATCGGGTTTATCACGGGAGTCGGCGGAATCGGATGGTCCCGCGGGTTGCGGGCGTGGCTCCCGATCGTCGCCGGGATCGGTCTCGTCCTGGTTTTTGCCATGATGATGGAGCCCGCCCTCTGGAAACGCATCCAGACGATTCCGGACGCGAGGGCTACGGGAAGCAATGAAGAGCGCCTCCGGATCTGGGGCGCCGCGATCGATGTGATCAAGGACCATCCGATCTTCGGGGTCGGCGGCGGCGGTTTCCGGACGGCGATGGAGGCCTACCGGGAGCGTTGGGGATTGACCAGTCGGTCTCACGCGCACAATAATTTCCTTCAGCAGACGGCCGAGCACGGCCTGTTGGGTCTTGCGGCCTTCACGGCGATCTGGTTCGCGGTTCTGCGGGCGGCCTGGCAGGCCTGGCGAACGGACTTGTCCGCGCCGTATCGAGGCTGGCTGGTCGGGGGCGCGATGGCCGTGGCGGCCTTTCTGACGGCCGGGTTGTTTGAGGCGAATTTCGGAAACAGCGTGACGGCGATGATGATCTGGTTTATGGTCGGTCTGGTGATGTGGGTGCGGGCCCATGGCTTGCCCCTTCGGCCGATCCGGACGATTGAAATTTGAGATTTAAAATTTGAGATTTGAAACATGGATGCACGACGCTTAAGAAAGATCATCCAACAATTTACCGGCAAGAAGGTGATGGTCTTGGGTGATTTCGTTGCGGACGAATATATCCTGGGCAAGACCTCCCGGATTTCGCGGGAAGCGCCGGTCCTGATCCTTCAATACGCCTCCCGAAACGTCGTCTTGGGCGGAGCCGGCAACGCCGCAAACAATCTTGCGGCGCTCGGCGCGGAGGTGCTGCCGGTGGGAATCGTGGGAGACGACGAGAGCGGGCGGGAGATGATCCATCATCTGAAGCGGCTCGGGATGGACACGACCTTGCTTCTCGTCCAGCGGGGACAGGCGACCACGACCAAGACGCGGATCATGGCGGGCGGACAACATACCTCCCAGCAACAGGTGGTTCGGATCGACCGCGGCGAGTTCAATCCGCTCTCCGAGAAAAGCGAGGCGATGTTCCTGGAGGCCCTGGAGGAAGAGATCGACCACGTGGACGCCGTGGTCGTATCCGATTATCAGTACGGCGTGCTGTCGCCCCGCGTGATCGAGAAGGTCAATCAGCTCGCGAAGCGCGGGAACCGGATCATCACGGTGGATTCCCGATATCGGATGATGTCGTTTCGGAATGTAACGGCCGTGACGCCCAATGAACCCGAGGTGGAAGAGGCCTTGGGTCTTCGCTTGGACGACCGTGACGATCTGGTGCGACAATCCGGAGAACGTATTTTAAAGCAGGTTCAATGCAAGGCCGTTTTGATTACGCGCGGCAGTAAAGGAATCGCGCTGATCGAACCGAACGGCAAGGCCGGTTTCATCCCGATCGTCGGCACCGATGAAATCGCCGACGTGACGGGGGCCGGGGATACGGTGATCGTCATTTTCACGCTGGCCTTGACCGGCGGGGCGACATTCCTCGATGCCGCTCAACTGGCGAATGTCGGTGGCGGGATGGTCGTGATGAAACGCGGAACGGCCACCCTGAATCAAGACGAGTTGCATCAAGCCCTGGGCAGGCTGTGACCCCTCCGAAACTCCGGGGTCTGACGGCCCTCCGGCGCATCGTCGCGCGCCTCCGACGGGCGGGCAAAACGATCGTCCTCGCCAACGGTTGTTTTGATCTCCTCCATGCGGGGCATGTTCGTTATCTCACCGGGGCCAAGTCCTTGGGAGACGTCCTGATCGTCGGCGTGAACGGAGACCGGTCGGTCCGATGCCTCAAAGGCCGGGGAAGGCCGCTGATGCCGGCGTCGGCGCGGGCGGGGCTGATCGCCGGCGTCGGCGCCGCGGACTACGTGATCATTTTTCGGCAATCCAACGTGGAGCGGCTGTTGCGCGCGTTGCGCCCCGATGTCCATGCCAAGGGCAGCGATTACACGCCGGACACGGTTCCCGAGCGGGCCGTCGTGAAATCCTACGGGGGGCGCGTGGCGATCGTGGGCGGGCCGAAGGTGCGGTCCACCCGTGAAATCATTGAACAGGTGCGACGGTTCGGAAAGCGAAACGCATGAGCGGCGGAGGAGGACCATGACGATCGACAAGGAACTTCTGGATATCCTGGCCTGTCCGAAATGCAAAGGGGACATCCGACTCAATGACCAAGGCGACGGACTGATCTGTGATGCCTGCCGACTGTTGTATCCGATCAAGGACGAGATTCCGGTGATGTTGATCGATGAAGCCGTCAAGATCTGAAGCCGCGGGGAGGTTGTGACCTTTTTCGAAGCCGTCCGGCGGTACCGGATCGTCCTCAGCGCGGGGATCGGAGCCCTCCTGATCTATCTCTCCAGGCCGACGGGAATCTCGTTGTTGATCGGTCTGCCCGTCGTTTTGTTGGGCGAGGCGATCCGAACCTGGTCCTCCGGTTATATCCGTAAGAACAAGGAACTGGCCACGGACGGTCCGTATGCCCATACGAGGAATCCGCTCTATCTGGGCAGCTTCGGGATCGGGCTGGGGTTTGTGATCATGGGGAGCAGCCCTTGGGTTCTGCTCATCTTCATCATCGCCTTCGGCGTGGTTTACGGGGGCGTGATCCGTTCCGAGGAAGGGAGCCTGATGCGGACGTTTGGGGCTCCGTTTGAGCACTATGCGAGAACGGTTCCGCGGTTCCTTCCGCGATGGGCACGGGCGCCGTACGGTGTCGGCGGGTTTGATTGGGCGCTGGTCTGGAAACACCGCGAGTACCAAGCCTGGCTGGGCATCGCCGGCGGTGTCGCGATCCTGTTCGTCAAGATGCTGGCCACCGGGTGACAAACGATGGAAAGGCTCACGGCGATCGTGCCGGTCTTCAACGAGGAGCGGAACTTGGACGACTGCTTGCGGGGATTGACCTGGGCCGACGAGATCATGGTCGTGGATTCCAGCAGCACCGATCGGACCCTTGAGATCGCGAAGCGCTACACCGACCGGATTTTGATCCATGAACATAAGAATCCGGCGGCGCAGCGCGCCTGGGCCGTTTCACAAGCCGCCCACGATTGGGTGTTGGTGGTGGATGCCGATGAGCGTCTGACGGATTCCCTCCAGCAGGAGATCCGGCAACTGTTAAAGACGGGGCCGGCGCTGGACGGTTATCGGATCCGTCGCGTGAGTTATGTCTGGGGTCGGCGAATTCGGTACTGCGGCTGGCAGCGGGATTATGTTTTGCGGCTTTTTAACCGACGGCGCGGACAATATAAGGAGAGCGAGGTTCACGAAGAGGTCGTCATCGCGACCCGGAGGGCGGGATCCTTACAGCATCCGCTGATCCATTACACGTATCGCGATCTCAAACACTATTTTGAGAAGTTCCAGCGGTATACCGACTGGGGGGCACTGCAGCTCTATAAACAGGGGAAGCGGGCCCGATGGGACCACCTGTTGCTCCACCCGCTGTTCCGATTTTTCCGGATGTATGTCCTGCAACTGGGATTTCTGGATGGGATTCATGGCCTCGTGCTCTGTCTACTATCTTCGTTTTATGTCTTTACAAAGTATGCCAAGCTATGGGAACTGAACCGAAAAGAATCCTCGTGATCCAGACCGCTTTTCTGGGGGACGTGGTCCTGACCACGCCGCTCTTTCAGGTTCTCCGCGATCGGTTCCCGACGGCATACCTCGCCGCCTTGGTGATTCCCGGCACTCGGGAAGTCCTGTCCGGCCTTCCGATCCTCAACGATGTTTTCGTCTATGACAAAAAAGGCCGGGATCGGGGTCTCAAAGGACTGCGGTCGGTCGCCCGGTCGCTGAAAGCGAAACGGTTCGATGTTTGTCTGCTGCCGCACCGGTCGTTGCGTTCCGCGCTCGTCGCGTTCATGGCCGGCATCCCGCAACGGATCGGTTTTGTCCAATCTCCGGGAAGCTTTTTTTATACCCGGCGCGTCTGGCGGGATGGGTCGCGCCATGAGGTTCGGCGGAACCTTGAGCTCTTAAAGCCGCTGGCGCCCGATCTTCCCTTGGAGGCGACCGCTTCAACCGTGAGGCTTTGGGTCGCCTCGACCGATGAAGACCGGGACTGGGCGAATCATTGTCTGGCCGAGCACGGCCTTGGGACGAACGACCGGATGATCGCGATCGCTCCGGGATCGGTCTGGGCGACCAAACGTTGGATTCCGGAAGGCTTTGCCGCCGTGATCGACGGCCTGATGAGTCGATACAACCGAAAGATCCTCCTTGTGGGCTCGCGCGACGATGTTCCGGCTGTGGACAAGGTAACGACGCACTGCCGTCAAAAGCCGGTTAATCTCGCCGGGAAGACCACGCTGCGCCAACTCGCCGCGGTCTTAAAACGCTGTGAACTCTTGATCACGAACGACAACGGCGCCATGCATGTCGGCGTGGCGCAGGATATTCCGATCGTCGCCGTTTTCGGTTCGACCACCTTGGGTCTGGGTTATGGACCGTTGACGGAAAGGGCGGTTGTGGTCGAGAGGGACCTGCGCTGCCGACCGTGCGGGAAGCACGGCCATGCCGCCTGCCCGCTGGATCATTTCAATTGCATGAAACAGATCACGGCGGAAGAGGTCATCACGGCCGCAACGAAATATATGGAAGCGGTGCCGCCTTCATGAAACGGATTCTGATCATCAAGCTCGGCGCAATCGGCGATGTGATTCATACACTGCCGGTACTGGAGACGTTGCGGGGTTGTTTCCCGCAGGCGTATATCGGCTGGGCCGTGGAGGAGGCGGCCGCCCCGATTTTAGAGGGGAATCCGGCGCTGAACGAGTTGATCCTTTTGGAGCGGAAAAAACTGCGCGGTCCTTCGGGCCTGGCTTATTTCCGTCGGTGGCTTCAGACGCTCCGTGAAAGGCGGTTTGACACGGCTCTGGACCCGCATAATCTGTTTAAAAGCGGTTTGATGGCTTACGCCAGCGGGGCCTCGTTACGCGTCGGGTTCAGAAAACTCAGGGAAGGAAATTTCATCTTCATGAATCGCTGGGTCAAGCCCGCCGCCCGGCATCGACACGCGGTCGAAAAATATCTAAGCCTGCTCGAACCTCTCGGAATTCAAGGGACGCAGTGGGTGCTTCGCTTTCCGCTGGTGTGGGATCGTCTGGACGAAGACCGGATCGACCGATTTTGGGCTCTTCAGGAATTCGGTCGGGGCGATTCACGACGAGATTCCGTGGCGGCCGTCAATCCCGGCGCCAGCTGGCCCAGCAAGCGATGGATGCCGGATCGTTATGCGCGGGCGGCGGACCGGTTGGTCAAAGAGCAGGGAACCCGGATCTTGATTTTATGGGGACCCGGCGAGCGTCCGTTGGCGGAAAGCGTCGCCCGGGCCATGAGCGAGAAATCTGTAATCGCTCCGGAGACCGATCTGAAGCAATTGATGGCGCTGATTAAACGTTGCCGGCTTTTGATCACGGGCGACACCGGACCGTTGCATATCTCCGCGGCACTGGGTGTTCCGACCGTGGCCCTGTTCGGACCGTCGGATCCGGCGCGGAACGGGCCGTACGGCCAAGACCACGCCATCGTCCGTTCCTCCATTCCTTCGGCAACGCACTGGCAGCGAAAAGAGATCGGGGATCATTGGATGAAGGCGATTCCGGTGGAGCCGGTTGTTGAGGCCGCGATAAAACAATTGGGGATGTAGGGGCGACCCGGTGGGTCGCCCAGAAGATCGGGTGAGGCATCGCCTCGCCCCCACAATGAATTCATGTTACGCATTCTACATCTCGATACGGAACGGACCTGGCGGGGCGGCGAAGCCCAGCTTCTCCATCTGGCCGAAGGGCTCTCACGACGAGGACATTCCTGCATCGTGGCCGGTCAGCCGGACAGTCCTCTGTTGAAGCGGGCCGCCGAGAAGGGTTTGAAGACCGAGGCGGTGGCAATGCCGTCCGAATGGAGCCTGTCGGCCGTGCGGACGCTCTCGCGCATCCTGAAACATGAACGGATTCAGGTGATCCATATGCATACCTCCCATGCCTGCACGCTGGGAGGATGGGCCGCGCGTCTGGCCCGGGTGCCGGTCCGCATCATCTCGCGGCGGGTTGATTTCTCGGTGCGGTCCAATCCGTTCCGGAAGTTGAAATACCAGTGGGGTGTGGATCGCATCGTGGCGATCTCGGAAGGCGTGCGCAACGTTTTGATCGAGGACGGGCTGGACCCGGACCGAATTGAGGTGATCCACAGCGGGATCGATCCGCGTCCGTTTGAGCCGAACTTTCCATCGGGCGAGGCCCGGCGGGAGTTCGGGATTCCGGAGAAATCGCCCGTGATCGGATGCGTGGCGTATTTCGCGGATCACAAGGGCCACCGCTATCTGGTCGAGGCGGCGGCCCGCGTGGCGGCCGCGGTCCCGGAGGTCCGGTTTCTTTTGGTCGGCGATGGAGAACTTCGGCCCCTGATCGAACGACAGATCAAAGGGCTGGGTCTTGATAAAAACGTGATTCTGACCGGATTCCGAAACGACATTCCGAGATTGCTCGCGGCGATGGATATCGTCGCACTGGCCTCGCACTTGGAGGGGCTCGGCACCTCTTTGCTGGACGCGATGGCGATGGCCCGGCCGGTGGTGGCGACACGGACGGGCGGGATACCGGAAATGGTGGAGGACGGCCTGAACGGACGGCTGGTCCCGCCGCGGGATCCGGCCGCGATGGCCGAGGCCTTAATAGAACTCATTCGCCGCCCGGACGAGCGGAGGCGGATGGGGAAGGCCGGTCGGGCGCGGATGCTGGAAAAGTTTTCAGCTGATGCTATGGTAGCGGCGACCGAATCGCTCTATCTTAAGGTCCTGTCCGCCAAGAAGGGGATACAAGAAAAGGGATAAATAGTGACGGAAGCACGGTTAGTCACAACCGACGAGTCGTTTAAGGAACTCGAGCCGGTCTGGAACGGACTGCTGATCGATTCGGATCACTCGACGCCGTTCATGAGTTGGGAATGGCTCTCGACCTGGTGGAAACATTTCGGAAGCGGACGGCTCCAGATCACGGCGCTTTGGCGGAACGGAGAACTCGTCGGCGCGGCTCCCCTCCATCAGGCCCGGGGGCCCTGGGGGATGACCTCCCTTCGAATGCTGGGGACGGTGCAGTCGGACTACCTGGATTTTCTCGTTCGCAAAGAGGATTCGGACGCCCTCTATTCGGGTCTGTTGCGGCAGGTCCTAACATCGGCGGGGTCCGATCTGATTCTTCTCGATCAGGTTCCCCCGAACCGGGTGGATATCCTGACAAAGGCGGCGCGGGCCGGCGGGTTCTATCTCCAGGTCAAGGAACGGGGTCATTGCTATTCCGTCGGGCTTCCGTCCAAATGGGAAGAATACCTTTGCGGTCTTGGGACGAACGAACGGTACAACATTGGCCGACGGACCCGGACGCTGGAGCGCCGGCACGGAGTCTCCTTCCGCCGGGCTCATGAACCGGGCGGGGAACTGGAAAAGCGGGTGGAGGAGTTCTTCCGGCTCCTGATCCGACGCCTCGATATGCGCGGCCGCCGTCTGACGGTTGCGGAAGAGAGCTCTCTGCGTTTTCACAAAGACTTGGCGCAAGGGTTCGCGCGGAGAGGCTGGATGAACCTCTGTTGGCTGGAGCATCAGGAACGGATGATCGCGGGCTTGTTCACCTTTGAGTATGACCGGAGGCTGTTTTATTACCATGCGGGCTTCGATCCGGACTGGGCGAAATACAGCGTGGGGATGGTGCTTCTGGCCAAATGCATCGAGGACGGGATCGGGCGGGGCGTTTGCGAGTTTGATTTCATGCGCGGTCGTGCGGCCTATAAATGGAAGTGGAACGTCCGGGAGCGGCCGTTTTACCGCGTGGGGATCGCCCGGGATTCCGTCCGCTATCTGAAACTGCTGGGGTCCGGTTTGGCCGCGCGGGTCGGGAAGCTTCTCAAAAAAACCGGGAGCCGATGAAGATCGCGATGCTCACCAAGCATTTTAATTTCCGGAACGGGTCGAGCCGTGTGATCCATGAAATCTCCGAGCGTCTTTCGGTTCGAGGGCATGAGGTCCATATCTTTTGCAACAAACGGCCGGATTCATATACCGGGACGGCGATTCTGCGTCATCTGCCGATGCTCCCGTTCGGTTCCTGGTCGAGGGTTCTGAGCTTCAGCATAGGCTGCTCCCTGTCCGTTCAACGAACGCTGTTTGATATCGTTCACGGTCACGGCAACAGCCGGCATCAGGATCTGGCAACGGTCCATGTTTGCCGTCAAGCCAATCTGCTGGCCCGCGGCCGGCCGCTGTCCCGATGGGACCCGCACCTGTGGTTGGAACGGAGACAGTTCGAAGCGCCGGGGCTTTTGCGGATCATCACCCCGTCCGAGATGGTCAAGCGGGACCTGCACCGGCACTATCAGATCCCGCTTGATCGGATGGTCGTGATCCCAAACGGCGTCGATCCGGACCGATTCCACCCCGATGTCCGTTTACGATACCGCGAGGAGATGCGAAAGAAGCATGGGATCCACGACGGTGAATTAATCGTCCTGTGCGTCGCATCGGGAAATTTTGTGAATCGAGGCATTCTCAATCTCTACGCCGCCTTAAGACGGTTGGAGGATCCTCGTCTCCGGGTGATGATTATCGGCGGCGATCGCCTGGGACGGTTTCAGCGCGCCGCCGACGAATTACGATCGCGTCTGGTGTTTGTTCCCTTTACCGAGATGATCGAGCGGTATTATGGCGCGGGTGACGCCCTGGTCTTTCCGTCCTACTATGACACCTTTGGACAGGTCGTTCTCGAGGCGATGGCCTGCGGGTTGCCCGTGGTCGTAAGCGCGCGCGCCGGGGCGAGCGAGATTGTCACCGATGGAAAGGACGGCCTTACCTTGAAGGATCCGGAGGATGCCGCGGCGTTGGCCGAACGGCTTCGATTACTGGCCGATCCGGCGTTGCGGGAGCGTCTGGGCCGGGCGGCCCGTCAGACGGCGCTCCGATACGGCTGGGATGAGGCGACGAACAAAACCTTCGCGGAATATGAACATCTCCTCCGCGCCGAAAACTGACATGGAAAAAGTTCGCCGGATTCCGGTGTTGCTGTATCATAAGATCGGGCACCCGCCCGAAGGAGTCCAGACCCCTCGGACGTATGTCACTCCCGGGCAGTTCCGGTGGCAGATGAAATTCCTGCACCGATGGGGATATCGAACCCTCTCTCCGGAGGAACTGGTCCGGCATTACGAAGGAACCCAGCCGGTCGCCGGCCGGAGGGTGCTGATCACGTTTGACGACGGATCGGAAACCTGTTATACGACGGCGTGGCCCATCCTGTCCGAGTTCAGTTTCACCGCGCTGTTGTTCCTTGTGGCCGGTCCGTTCGAAAACCGGGACGCGGTCCTGACGAAATCCCAGGTCGGGGAGATGATGCGTCATGGATTCACCATGGGCGCACACAGTCTGAGTCATGCACGATTCACGGATCTGAGCCTGGCGGACGTCCGTCGTGAAATCACGGAATCCAAGTCGCGGTTGGAGAACGACCTCCGCTCGCCCATTGATTATTTCGCCTACCCGTACGGGGCCTACCGGCCTGAACATCTGGCCCTGGTTCGGCAGGCGGGGTATCGTGCCGGTTTCACCACGCATCATCCCGAAGGCGGCCTGCTGGCCATCCGCCGCGAGAACATCCATCTAAAAGTGAAACCGCTTCGGTTCCTATGGCGCTTCTACCGGGCGTCGCGGGGGAGCTTTGCGCGATGAAAAAGCCGCTTCGGATCATCCAGATCATCGCCAGCCACAAATGGACCGGCCCGGCCGAAGGGGTAATCCGGCTGACGGCGGGACTGAAGCAGCGCGGCCATGAAGTCTGGCTGTTGTGCGCCGGTCATGAACCTCGGCTGCTTCAAGAAAAGGCCGAGGCGGAGGGCCTCCGGCCGGTCGAGATCTTGAGCCTCCGGCCCAAGTTCAAACCCGGCTCCGTGCTCGTGGATCCGGTGCGACTGGCCTCCTTCATTCGGGAAGTTCGGCCGGACATTCTACATGCCCATCTGTCTCATGACCATATGATCGCAGCCGCCGCCCGTCTTCTCGTGGCTCCGAAAACTTCTTTGGTTCGAACGATCCATCACCGCGACAGCCTCCGGCCGCGTCTCTTTCGATCCTGGTTCTTCCGATCGATGACGGAGGGGTTTATCACGCTCTGCGAGAAGGACCGACGACAGCTGAAAGAGCTTTACCGGATGAACGCGAAACCGATCGAGGTGATTCGCGGCGCAGTGGATACGACGCGTTTTCGCCCCGATCTGGAGGCGCGACTGGGACGTGCGGAGTTCGGCGTCAAGATGACGACGCCGGTAGTGGGCATGGTGGCCCGGTTCCAGCCGCACCGACGGCATGAAATCCTATTGAAGGCGATGGTCCGTCTCCGGAAAATCTTCCCGATGATCCGTCTGCTCTTGGTCGGCCGGGGCGAACATCAACCGGTTCTTGAACGGCTCGTCCGGGAGCTGGGGCTTGAACGTTGCGTGATCTTCACCGGTTATCGCGACCGCGATCTTCCCCAGATCTATGCGGCGATGGATGTCGCGGTGCTGCTGGCGTCGGGCAGCGACGGCTCCTGCCGCGCGGTTCTGGAGGCGATGGCGGTCGGACGTCCGGTGGTCGGTTTCCCGGTGGGGGCCTTGCCCGAGACGATTGTGGAAGGCGTGACGGGCTATCTGGTGCCGGACGGGGATGCGGAGAAGCTCGCGGACGGCCTTGAGGCGTTGCTGTCCGACCGCGCACGGATGCAGTCCATGGGCGAGGCCGCGCGCAAACGGGTCGAGGCCGAATTTACGGAGGACATCCGGCTTACGAAGACAGAAGCCTTTTATTTTTCATTGATCGGGAATTGATTCGGAGACCGATATGGCGTTGGTGGACGACAAGGACGTTGCAAAATACGAGAAACGGCGGTACGGCGCGCCGGATCAGAAGCTTGTGGACCGACGCGAGCAAACGATGGTGGACGAGATCATCCGGACGTTGGGGCTGACCCAGGGCCGCGTCCTCGACGCCCCGTGCGGCTACGGCCGTTTCTCGACGCTGTTCGCCAGGCGCGGCGCCGAGATCATCTGTGCCGACGTCTCGACCGCGATGGTCGGCCGCGCGCGGGAACGGGTGCAAGAGGAAGGTCATCGGGGGTTGTATGTCGTGATGGACATCCGTCGCCTCCCTTTCAAGGCGAACACAATGGAGGCCACATTCACGATGCGTCTGTTTCATCACGGCTTCGCCCGGGAGCAGATGGGCGAAATCCTGGCCGAACTGGCCCGTGTTTCCAGACGGTGGGTTATTCTGTCCTATTACCGCTCCAATCGGCTTCATGGACTCTTCCGCCGACTCAAAGGTTTCTCAAGCCGGATACGGATGATGACGGACGCGGAATTCAAGGCCGAGGCGGCTCGCGCGCCGCTCGTGATCCGGTCCCGGCGGCCGGTGATCCCTTTTCTGCATGCACAGACTATGGTGGTGTTGGAAAAAAGAAAAACGTAACGCACGATCAATGTCTTCTCATTCTTTTCCAGAAGCCCATCTTCCGTCGGCGAAGCCAGATGAATGAACGCAACAGCGGCCGGCAGGCTTTCCAGCCCGGATGACCTTCGCAATAGGCCTCAAAAAATTCCTGCCAGGACTCCTGAAGGTTCATCCGGGCCAGATCCATAAACCGGAGCGGGAGCGGGATACGGCCGGGATGAACGGCCCGGCTCAGGTCGATCAAGAAGATGCGGCGGCCTTCAACCGGCTTCGGCGCCGCGAGGAAGTTGCCGAGCGTGAGGTCCCGGTGCAAAATGCCGGCGTCATGCATCCCCCGGACGAGCCGAGCCAGCTCGGTCAACAGCGCCGTCCGTTCGGGTTCCAAGACCGTTGACGATTGCAGGATCAGCCGGAGGTTAGTGGCATCCACGATCTCTTCTGTGATATAGTAACTTTGATTCATCGCCCCCGCGCCGCGTCGTTCCCAGGCAATCAACGGGCGCGGAGTGCCCACGCCGACATTCCGGAGGGTCATGCCGATTAGGAATGAGCGTATGGCCTTCGACCCGGTCAGGGAACGGACGATCCGGTGAAGGGGAGAACGCCACCCGAATCGTTTCAGTACCACGGGAAGTTCCGCCGTGCGCTCCGGAGAGGATTCCGGGATCCGAATCATCGGGGGCAGGTGCAGTGCGGCGACGAAGTTCGGTCGTTCCAGAAAGACATTCATCGGCTGTCCGGCCAACCAGTCTTCGAACGCTCCGGTAAAAAAAATTAGGTGAGGTTCAATCTCGGGGACGCAGACACCCTGAATCGCCCCGCGGTTAAACGTTATATACTTTTCATGCATGGCTGCATATCCTAACATAAATGACGACGATTTTAAACCGCTGACCTGGGCCGCATCGGTCCGTCTCGGGGCCGTCGTCGGGCTGGCCTTCTATCTCGGCCTATTTGTCTGCGATCTGGCGACCTCGGGCGGCTTCGCCGTGATGGGCGTGAAAAATGAAGCCCTCAGCCGCGTGGTAAATGAACGATATCTTTCGCAGGTGGCGCTCTACCAGGTGAAGGTCGCGGGGGTCTACGCCGCCATCGGTCTGACGCTGGGGTCGGTGCTGGGACTTGCGATAAACCTGACGGTGCGAAGCCGAGCCCGGCGCCGCACCGTCGCGCTCGGAGTTTTGGGGGGGCTGGTCGCATTCCATCTCTATTTCTACGCCCGCGGGATCATACTGAATCCCCAGTTGTATACCGAAGCACTTTATGACCGCGGCGGGGTGAGCCGGTGGGTGCAGATCTTCCTGACCGACCGTCTCTCGCTTTCCGGTCTCCATCGGGCGGCGGCGGTCTTTTTGATGGTTCTGGGTCTGTGGGTTCTGCGGCGGGCGATGCTCCTGCCGATTCCTTCGCTGCGCCCGTGGATGGCCCGTCTCCGCTTTGACCGACCGATCGTGGCCGCGTCCGCTCTGGGTCTGTTGGGAATAGCCGTGCTCAGTTTTCTGCCGACACGCGCGCCTTTATCGTCCGTTCATTTGAAAGGCGAACGGCCCAACGTGGTGATCATCGCGGTCGATTCACTTCGGTACGACCATCTTTCCTGTCACGGCTACTCAAAATACACAACGCCCGCGATCGACGCGCTCTGCCGCGCGGGGTTCGATTTCGACCAGGCCACCGTCTCGCTTCCACGCACCTTTCCTTCGCTTGTGACGATGCTCACCGGGTTTTATCCGGAACGGCACGGCGTGCGTCATATGTTTCCCCGCGCCGAGGACAGGGACCGGCCGCTGCCCGGTCTTCCACGGGCCTTGAAGGCGGCGGGCTATCAGTCGCGGGCGATCTCGGACTTCTCGGGGGACATCCTGACGCGGGTGGATCTGGGTTTCGACCGGGTCCAGTCGCCGTATTTCAATTTTCCGATGTTGCTTAAAATGAGGGGGATCGAGATCCATCGTTTCCTGCTTCCGTATCTCCGCAACGACCTGGGGCGGCGGGTCTTTCCCGAACTTCGGGAGTTCGTTCAGGCGTCGGACCCGGCCCTCTTGGGGCGGGAAGCCGAGCAGGCGGTCCGGGAGCTGAAGGAAAACCCCTTCTTCCTGCTGGTCTTTTTTCGACGACGCATTTTCCTTACGCCGCGCCTTATCCTGATTACGCCCGGTTTACCGATCCGGGTTATGCCGGGCCTTACAAGTATCACAAGCCGAATCTGATCACGACGGATGAGACCGTGACGCCGAAGGATATCGAGCAGGTCCGCGCGCTCTACGACGGGGCGGTGCACAGCGTCGACCGGCAGGTCGGCCGAATCGTCGAGGCGTTGAAGCGGGAAGGGTTGTTTGACAAGACGATTGTGATGGTGACGTCGGACCACGGCGAGCACTTGTATGAATACGAGCGTGGCATGGGCCACGGGGAGCACCTCCGGGGCGACAGTGTGCTTCGCGTTCCATTGATCATTTATGATCCGCTCCGGGCGGGACAACGGGCATCGATCCATTCAATCGTCCGGTCGGTCGATCTCGTTCCGACGCTGCTGGATCGGATCGGTCTGCCGGAACCGGTCCGGCGGGACGGGGTCAGCCTCATGCCGCTGCTGCGGGGTGAGACGAACGACCTGGGCCTTCCGGCCTTCGCCGAGACGGGGATATGGTTTGTCGAGTCGGGCCGGCAGTTCTTCCAACAGCGGCGGCTGGACTATCCGAATGTGCTCGGGCTGATGGAGATCGATCCCTTCCGGGGGGAAGAGATTGTCTTGAAAGAGGAGTATCGCGATCTGATCGAGACGGCCAAGCATCGGATGATCCTGCGGGGCGGATACAAATTGATCTCGATCCCGACCCGTCGGGGCGTCCGGTATGAACTCTACGACCATGCCGCCGACCCGGAGGATCAGAATCCGCTCGACCCCTCATCGCACCGAGAGCTGTTTGAATCGTTGCGAGCCGAGCTTTGGGCCTGGATGGAACGGGACCCGCGGGCCGTCGTGCATAACGGGTATCTTCTTCCGGTACCGGGGGGCGGCATGCCATGAAGTCGTCATTAAAAGTAGTCGTCGGCCTGATCGGCCTGCTGGGGATGGTTTCCTTCATCTTCTATATCCTGTTCGTCTATCCCCGACCTTTACGACTGCCCGACCCGTTGCTTTCCATCCAGGGCAGTGGAACGTCCGAAGGACCGCAATGGACCGAATCGCTCCGTCTGACCGATCTGACGGTCCACGAACCATCCATGTGGGTTCGATCCTCTGCCCAATGGGATGAAGGTCTTTCCGCGCTCAGGAGCTATCCCTATGCCGTGGATGTATCTTATTCTGGCGGGGCCCGGCTTCAGGCCGGTATCGGTTTGATCAAACGGGGCGAGATGGAAGCGATGGACGGTCTCTTTGCCCCCACGCCGACCGATCTCACCTACACTGTTCAGATTCCCGCCAAGGGGAGATTGGCGCTGGCGATGGCCGTGCTGCCTCCGAAGAAAGGCCCGTCGGCCTCGGCCCGATTTATCGTTCGGGTGGCCGATCCGAAAGAAGGCGGCGAGGCCGAGACAGTGATGGACCGACGGGTTACCACGCCGGCCCGAAAGGACCGGATCGGTTGGCGGGATGAAATCGTCGAGTATCTGCATCCCGATATTCGCGGGAAGTACGGACAATGGGAAAAAGCGGATCTGGATCTGTCTCGATGGGAAGGCCGGACGGTCCGACTTGCCCTCTCCACCCGTTCGACGGACCCGTTGAAGGGGTTATCGCTGGCGGTCTGGGGCCATCCGGTTCTGTTCGGTCTGAATCATGAAGAGACCTCCAACCGGATCAAGCCCAACGTGATCGTAATCCTGGTGGACGCCCTGCGGCCCGACGCATTGGGCGTCTATGGTTCGGATCGAAACGCCACGCCGAACATCGACCGTCTGGCGCGCGAGGGTGTGATCTTTAAAGAGGCCCGGTCTCCGTCGGTCGACACCCGCACGTCGGAGACCTCCTTCTTCACCGGCCGGTATCCGAACGAGATCGGCATCCATTACCGGAATCGAGCGCTGGAGTCGGTTGAGCTCCGCCATTTTCATGTGTTCTCCCCCGGGACCCTGCCGGGACGCTTCGTGCAGGAGGGTTACCACACCGGGGCCTTCGTGAACAATATGTTCCTTTTAGAGTTCAGCGGCACGGGCTACAACCTGGACTTTGAGGAGATTTATAACAATAACCGCACCACGCTGGATACGGTTGACTTGACCGACCGGACGGTGGCCTGGCTGGCCCGGAACAAACAGCGACCATTTTTCCTTTTTCTGAACTACAACTCCCCGCACGGGAGATACCAACCGCCGATCAAGAACCTGTTTCAGGTGGCGAGCCCGGCGCAGATTGCCGGGCATGATATTCAAAGCTGGTATCTGGGCAGCGTCGCCTACGTGGATGAGTACATCGGCGTCCTGCGAACGGCCCTGGAACGGCTGGGGCTTCTGGACCGGACCCTGATCGTGGTCACGGCGGATCACGGCCAGGTTTTTGATCCGGCCCACGACTACGGTGTGCCGGATCAGAATCTTCGTACCTATAACCGGCACGGCTTCACGCTGTACGACGAGGAGATTCGCGTCCCCCTCATCCTTCGCTTTCCTGGAAAGATCGCTGAAGGACGGGTGGTGAAGGATCCGGTGAGTCTTGTGGACGTCTTTCCCTCGGTGGAGGAACTGACCGGCCTTCCCGCATCGAAAGGTCTCTCCGGCCGCAGTCTTGTTCCCTTGATTCAGGGAAGGACGCTTCCTCCAAGGCCGATCTATGCCGACGGTCGTTACATGAAGGCGCTCGTGCAGGACGGGATCAAGTACATCTATCGTGAAAAGCCGGCAGCGCGCCTGTTGCGTCGGACCCCGGACGGGGATCGGCTGGCTCATCTTTCCGAAGAGCTTTACGACCTGAACCGCGATCCTCAGGAGCACCGGAATCTGATCGGTCTGGAAGACGGGCCATCGGTTGCGCTCACGCGACGAATGCGCACATTCCTTCGGGACGAAGCCCCGCCCGACTTGACCATCAATCATGTCCGCTTGGTGGCCGGCGGGGCGCGGCATATCTTCACCGGACGTGTTTCGGTACCGGAAGAATCTGGATCCCGTATCCGTTTCTTTGAAACGGTTCCGGGAGGATCTGATCCCGATCTGCGGCCGGAGTTGCGTCCGGAGGGCGGGACGGTTCTTGACTTCGCGGCGGACCTGGCCGAGGGTCAGTGGTCCGGTTTCTTTTTCGAAACCGAACCGCCCGCGGCCCCGATCCGGCTGGATCTCAAGATGGACGGGCGACCGATCGAACCGGACCGGTTGTACGGCGGCCCGATGGGTCTGGCCGGCCTGATCGAGCCCGGTAAGATTCTTCCAATGCCGGCGCTGGCCTTTCTGAATTCCGAAGGCGGCATTTTCAAAAAACCGATCTACGACCCTCGATACGAGACCGGCGTGTTTATCTGGCGCACCCCTTACCTGGACTACGTCAGCTCCGCCGACGCCAATTCCGGCCTCAGCCGTGAGGTGCGGGACATACTGCTCGACTGGGGGTATATCCAGAAAGACGAGAAACGGTAGGGTCGGTTCCCTGTGGCCACCCGGGGCAGGCCCCCGTGCCTGCCCCTACGTTTTATGGAATGCGGGATACACCAGATTCAGCGTCATCGGGACGATTGTCAATCGGGCCGGACCGATCCCGATCGCCTCGCCGTCGGCCTGAAGCGGCACGGGACTTTCGACATCGATCGTGGTCCCGCTGTGAAACTCCACGTCGGCCATTCGTGTGTGCAGCCCGGCGATCACGCCCAGTGTGTACTTCAAGTAGGTGAGGGGGCCCCGTCCTTTGAAGAGGCAGAGGATCAGCTCAGGCCGGTCCAGACGGACATGGGGCACGATCGCAAAGGGACCCCCGTAGCAACGGGCTTTTGCGACGATGCCCGACGTGCCTTTCATTTCACGCCCATCCACGCGGAACGTCATGGTGGGATAACTGTAGCGGAACAGCGCGATGATTCCGGCCAGCATATAGGCCAGCATCCCCATCCCTTTTTTTGCCGGAGGGACGCTCCGGACGATATCCGCGTCGAATCCCGCCCCGACCATCAGAATGAAAAGACGATGGTCGCACTGACCCAAATAGATCGGCCGGACCACGCCACCCCGGATCGCCGTCGCCGCATGGAGCGGGTCCGTCGGCAACTCCAGCTCACGGACGAGGCTGTTTCCGGTTCCCATCGGGAGGATGCCGAGCGGAACGGAGGAATCGCGCATTCCATTGATGACTTCGTGATAGGTGCCGTCACCGCCGGCCGCCAGGATCAGGTCGTGGGGGCCGGAGGCCAGTTGACGCGCAAGGCGTTCGGCATCGCCGGCCCGACCCGTACGGTGGACGGTGAGATCGGGATAAAGGGTTTGAAGATGTTCGATCAGCCGCTGCGCCTTTCTTCGTCTCCAGAAAGGACCGGCGACGGGGTTTAAGATCAGTGCAGGTCGTTTCGCATTCATCAACCGCCATCCTATCACAACATAACGGGTTTGAGAAGTCGGACGCATGTATTCCTTCGATCTGTTTTCCTTGATATTGAACGGCGGTTTTGTTATGCTGCGTCGTCATGGATCGTTCGCTTCGAATCCTTCAGATCAATTCCGGCGGAGGCTGGAGCGGCGGGCAGTATCAGGTACTGCTTTTGAGCAAGGGTCTTGCCGAGCGGGGCCATCATGTCGTCGTGGTCTGCTCGCCGGACAGCGCGCTGGCTGAGAAGGCCTCCAAAGCGGGTCTCCTTGTCGAACCGGTCCCGATGCGAGGGCAATGGGATTTAAAGGCGGTGTTTCGCCTTCGGGAAATTATGAAACGGCACCGGATCGAGGTCTTAAATACACATAAACCCAAACCCCATACGCTGGCATTGTTGGCCGCGATTACGGCGCGGGTTCCGGTGGTGGTGGCGACGCGGCGGGTCTCTTTTCCGCTTCGAAGGCATCCGTTCCGTTGGGCCAAGTGGGTCGCGGGCGTGGACAAGATCATCGCCGTGGCCCAAAGTGTCGAGGAGAGCTTAATCCGTTCCGGCGTGCCGGCCGAGAAAGTCGTCACGATCTACGGCGCGATCGATCTGAAACGGTTTCGGCCGGCCTCTCCCGATCCGGCGCTTCGGAAGGAACTCGGGATCGACGATCGGACGTGGGTCGTGGGAAAGGTGGCCGATTACCGTCCCTGGAAGGGATATGGGCTTTTTTTGGAGGCGGCGTCCTTGATCTTAAAAGAGGAGCCGCGCGTCCGGTTCTTGGCGATCGGCAACAAGAGCGACTATTTCGATGAGATGCAGGCTCAGGCCCGACGGCTTGCCATAGAAAAACAGGTAACCTTCACCGGTTTTCGCGATGACGTGGAGCGGTTCTATCCGTTGTTGCATGTTTCGGTGAATTGCGCGACCTCCGGGGAAGGCCTGCCGGGGGTCTTGAGAGAGTCGCTGGCGATGGAGATTCCGGTGGTGGCGACGGACGTGGGCGGAAATCGGGAAGTGGTCATCGATGGCCGGACGGGGCGGCTGATTCCATCCAACGATCCGGTCGCGCTGGCCCAGGCGATTTTAAGCCTTCTCCGGGATCGGGATCTGGCCCGACGACTCGGCCGGCAGGGCCGCAGCTTCGTGGAGCGGCAGTTTTCGATCGAGTCGATGGTGGCCCAGACCGAGGCGGTTTATCAAAGTCTCGTGAGGAACCCATGAATCCATCCAACATCTACGCTGTGATTTTAGCCGGAGGAAGCGGAAGCCGTTTCTGGCCGCTCAGCCGTGAGTTCTATCCCAAACAGCTCCTAAAGCTCATCGGCGAGGAGACGATGCTCCAGCGAACCCTTCGGTGCGCGATGAAAGCGGCCCCACCCGAAAACATTTACGTGGTGACGCACCGCCGTCAATCGGATGCGGTTCGGATGCAGGCGTCCGCCGTCGTTTCTTTGCCGCCGGACCGCTTGATTGTCGAGCCTTCCGCCAGGAACACCGCGGCGGCGATCGGTCTCGCGGCCGTCGCACTGGCCCGAAAAGATCCGGAGGCCGTTATGATCGTCATGCCGGCCGATCACGTGATCCTCAAGACCGCCCGGTTTGTTCGGGCCGTCGGGGCCGCGGAACGGCTTGCGAGGAAAGAATGGCTCGTGATGTTCGGGGTGAAACCGCTTCAACCCGAGACGGGATACGGTTATATCCGGCGAGGCGGGTCGCTGAAAAACGGTCCGACCGGTTACCGAGTCGGCCGGTTCACTGAAAAGCCGAATCTTTCAACCGCGAAACGCTATCTTCATGACGGTCGGTATTACTGGAACAGCGGTATCTTCGTCTGGAAAGCCTCAACGATCCTGGCCGCGATCAAGGATCTTCAACCCAAGTTGTACAAAGGGTTGATCGCCATCCAGAATGCGCTGGGAACCTCCAAAGAAGAAAAGACGATCGATAAAGTGTACGAACGGCTGGATTCCGTCTCGATCGATTACGGCGTGCTGGAGCGGCTTCATCGCAACCTGGCGGTCGTGCCGGTGGAGATGGGCTGGAGCGATGTGGGGAGCTGGACCGCCATCGAACAGATCGGCCGCACGGATTCCGCGGGGAACGTGACGGTCGGAAACGTCATCGACCTGGGCAGCCGTAACTCAATCCTGTATGCGGACAAACGTCTTGTGGCGACGATCGGACTTTCCGATATGGTGGTCGTGGATACCGAGGACGCGACGCTGGTCTGCGATAAACGTCGTGCGCAGGATGTGCGAAAGATGGTCGAGATCCTCAAACAACGCAACGCCGAGGAGCATCAAGTCCATCGAACGGTCTGGCGGCCCTGGGGCGGCTTTACCGTGCTTGAAAACGGAGAGGGGTACAAGATCAAGCGGATCATGGTGAACCCTCAGGCCCGGTTGTCGCTTCAGTTGCACCACCGGCGGAGCGAGCATTGGGTCGTCGTGGCCGGGACGGCCCGGGTCGCCTGCGGCGAGCGGGTCTACGATCTCAAGGTCAACGAAAGCACGTATATTCCCATGAATACGAAACATCGTCTCGAAAATCCCGGCGCGAAGCCGCTCCAGATCATCGAGGTCCAGAACGGCGATTACCTGGGAGAAGACGACATCGTGCGTTTTCAGGATGATTACGGGCGCAAGGCATAGAAAAAAGAGGAGGGGCGGGTCGGATGCCCATCTCGTCATTGCATAAGATTTTTCGTGAATACGATATTCGCGGAATCGTCGGGTCGGAGCTCACGCACGACCTGGCCGAGCTTCTCGGAAAAGCGTTCGGCACGACGCTGCGGAGACAAAACCTTCGCCGGATCGCCGTCGGTCGTGACGGACGCGAGAGTTCGCCGGCGCTGTATCAACGGTTGGTTCGAGGGCTGACCTCGTCCGGTGTCGGCGTAACGGATGTCGGCGTCTGTCCCACGCCGCTGCTTTATTTTTCCCTGTTTCATCCGCCTGGGGCGGATCCCGTGGACGGCGGGGTCATGATCACCGCAAGCCATAATCCCGCGGAGTACAACGGGTTCAAGTTGTGCATCGGGAAAGAGACGCTCTACGGAGAAGATCTTCAAAAACTCCGTCGGATGATCGAGGCGAAGGATTTTAAAACGGGGGAGGCATCACCGGCCGGAACCGAAAAAATCATCCCGATTTATCTCGACTATTTGAAAGATCACTTTAAAGCCGTGGATGCCCATGGGATTAAAGTCGTCGTCGACAGCGGCAATGCCGTGGGCGGGCTGGTCGGCCCGCAGGCCTTGAGGGCGATGGGGTGCGATGTGGTCGAGCTCTACAGTGAGGTGGACAGCCGGTTTCCGAACCACCATCCGGATCCGACCGTGCCGGAGAATCTGAAAGATCTCATCAAGGCCGTCAAGGCCGAACGGGCCGATCTGGGCATCGCATACGACGGGGATGCGGATCGAATCGGCGTGGTGGATGAACGGGGCGAAATCCTGTGGGGCGACCAATTATTGGTGGTGCTGGCCCGTGAGATCCTAAAACGCCGGCCGGGGGCGATGATCATCTCCGAGGTGAAGGCCTCTCAGATTCTCTATAACGATATTCAGCGACACGGCGGACGAACCCTGATGTGGAAGGCCGGCCACTCGCTGATCAAATCGAAGATGAAGGAAGTGGGCGCGTCGCTGGCCGGCGAGATGAGCGGCCATATCTTCTTCGCGGACCGTTATTTCGGTTATGATGACGCGATCTATGCCGGCTGCCGATTAATCGAGATCCTGGCCGAATACCGAAAACCGTTGTCTGAATTGTTGTCGGATCTTCCGAAGATCAGCTCCACGCCGGAGATCCGCCGGGACTGTCCGGATGACCTGAAATTTGCCGTTGTGCAGAAATTGAAAGAGCGGTTCGAGGCGTTGCGGTCCCGCCCTTCTCCCGACGCGATGCCCATCCGCGATCTGATCACGCTCGACGGCGTAAGAATCGTTTTTGAAGACGGATGGGGGCTGGTTCGGGCCTCGAACACACAGCCGGCGCTGGTTTTGAGGTTTGAGGCCAAGACATCGGGTCAGATGGACCGAATCCGCGATTTTGTCGAGAGCGAACTATCCCGAATCCATTCCAACCGATAGAAAATCATTGATTTCGTATCGGAAATTTGTTATAAAGTCGCATGGTTTTTATTCACGCATCCGCGCATGAAGCGCGTTGTTTTCCTGTGGAAAAGAGGTGGATGAATGAAGAAGGCGCTTATTACCGGAATTACAGGTCAGGACGGTTCCTATCTGGCGGAACTGCTGCTGTCCAAGGGTTATCAAGTCTTTGGAATGGTTCGGCGCGCAAGCACCGAAAATTTTGAGCGGATCGAGCACATCCGCGATACAATCGAGCTTCGGCAGGCGGATCTCTTGGATCAGCTCTCGATCATCAATCTCATTAAGGAGATCCGGCCGGATGAGATCTACAATCTCGCGGCTCAATCCTTTGTGCCCACTTCCTGGGAACAGCCGCTCCTCACGGCCGAATTTACGGCCCTCGGGGTCTGCCGCGTCTTGGAGGCGATTCGATTGGTGGATCGTGGAATTAAATTTTACCAGGCCTCCAGCAGCGAGATGTTCGGTAAGGTGAAGGAGGTCCCTCAGAACGAGAACACCCCGTTTTATCCCCGAAGTCCCTACGGTGTATCGAAGGTCTACGGCCATTATCTGACGATCAATTATCGGGAGAGCTATGACCTCTATGCAAGCAGCGGCATCCTGTTCAATCATGAATCACCGCGGCGCGGATTGGAATTCATTTCAAGGAAAATCGCCCACGGCGCGGCCCGGATCAAGTTAGGTCTTGATAAGGAGTTGCGGCTGGGCAACCTCGATGCCGAGCGGGACTGGGGATTTGCCGGCGATTATGTCGAGGCGATCTGGCGAATGCTGCAGCAGGAGAGGCCGGACGATTACGTGGTGGCTACGGGCGTCAAGCATTCCGTGCGGGAATTGGCGCGACTGGCGTTTTTACATGTCGGCCTGGACTACGAAGATTTTGTCGTGACGGATAAGAAATTATTGAGACCCGCCGAGGTGGATCATTTATTGGGCGATGCGACGAAGGCCAGAACCCGATTGGGCTGGAAGCCGAACGTTTCCTTTGAGGAACTGGTCCGGATGATGGTCGAGGCCGATCTTGAAAAAGTCAAACCACAGATCGCGCGACGATAGGCCTAAAGTCCTCATCACCGGCGCGACCGGATTCGTCGGAAGCCATCTGGCCGACCTGCTGGTGGCCGAGGGGTATCAAGTTTTTGGGATGGCCCTTACCCAGGATCGGCCGCATCTTGCGACGATCGAGTCGCGGCTCTCGATTTTGTGCGGGGATGTTCGGGATTTCAAGGCCGTTGCGGAAGTTCTGGCCGATGTGAAACCGGATTATGTCTATCACCTGGCCGGTTCGGCGTTTGTCCCGGATGCGGATGCCGATCCGAGATTGGTTTATGACGTCAATTTTCAGGGGACGTTGAACATGCTCGAGGCTGTCCGAGCGATGGGTTCGGCCCCGAGAACCCTGGTCGTCTCGTCGGCCGAGGTGTACGGCCGTGTACCGGAAGAAGCCTTGCCGGTCAATGAGGACGCCCCCCTCCGGCCGCTGAGCCCGTACGGGGTGACGAAGGCCTGTGCCGATCTGGCGGCCTATCAATATGCCGCGGCGTATCGGCTTCCGGTGATCCGGGTGCGGCCGTTTAATCACATCGGGCCCCGGCAATCTGAGCAATTCGTCTGCTCGAGTTTTGCCAAGCAGATCGCCGAAATCGAGAAGGGTGTTCGTAAGCCAGTCCTTCATGTCGGCAACCTTGAAGCCCGTCGAGACTTTACCGATGTGCGCGACGTGGTGAGGGCGTACCGGATGATTCTTGAGAAGGCCGAGGGCGGCGAGGTGTACAATGTGGGCCGCGGAAAAGCATGGAGGGTCGAAGAGATCGTGAAAATGCTTCTGGCAGAAAGCCGGGTGCAGGGAATCGAGCTGGAGCAACAACCGGTTCGAGTTCGTCCGAACGATGTCCCGGTCATGCTCTGCGATCCCTCAAAACTCGAGAAGTCGTTCGGATGGAAATCCCAGATCCCGATCGAACAGACGCTGCGGGATCTTCTGGGCTATTGGAGAGAAAAGATAAAAGTCGGCTCGTGAGTTCGTTGTGCGAAAATCAGATGAGGAGATGTCCATGAGAGGAGTGATTTTAGCCGGAGGATTGGGCAGTCGATTGTCGCCGCTGACGAGGACTTTAGGGCTTGTATTTGCGATTCTCCGACACCGGGCCTTGGCTGAGGTTCAACTTGGAAGATTCCATGATTTCCGGGACGGCCTTGTGCGTTGTTCAGTCAGCATTTTTGTTTGTAGGTGAGACATGAAGGACATGCTTCTCAGCGCCTGGCGTTATCGCTATTTCATTCTCTCCTCGATCCAGACCGAGTTTCGCGCGCGCTTCATCCGCAGCAGGCTTGGCGGGCTATGGATGATTATTCATCCGCTGGCACAAGCCGCCATCTTCGCGCTGGTGCTGGCCGAAATGATGGCCGCAAGACTCCCGGGCTTGGCTAACAACAAATTCGCTTATGCGATCTATCTTATGTCAGGCATGTTGGCATGGTCGTTGTTTTCGGAAGTCATCAACCGCTGCCTCACATTGTTCATTGACAACGGAAATCTGCTCAAGAAAATCGTCTTTCCCCGTATCAGCCTGCCGCTGATCGTGACCGGTTCTGCGCTATTCAACAACCTGTTGCTATTTATGGCCATCATCGTGGTGTTTGGATTGCTTGGTCATGCCCCCGGTGTCCAAATAGCCTGGGTGCCGTTGCTGATGCTGGTCACACTGGCATTGGCGTTGGGTATCGGCCTCGTTCTTGGTGTGCTTAATGTTTTTATTCGAGATGTGGGTCAGGTCGTTCCTGTCGTATTGCAACTTGGATTCTGGTTCACCCCCATCGTGTATGCCCCAAACATCGTGCCGGAAGCCTTCCGCCCGATGCTTCATATGAACCCCATGACTACCATCGTTCAGAGCTATCAGAACGCCATGCTCTTTAACACGACTCCTGATTTTGTCGGGCTTGGCTGGCTATTCCCGGCCATCCTTATCTTATTGGGAGGGGCTTTCATCATGTTCCGGCGTGCCAGCGCCGAGATGGTGGATGTGTTATGAGCGAATGCGTTTTAAAGGTTTCAGGACTTGGTAAGGCCTTTCGCAAGTACCGCTCTGAATGGCAGCGGATTTTCTCATGGTTTGGTATCTCTGTAACGCCGGCAGCCGAACACTGGGTATTGCGCGGCGTTTCGTTCTCCGTCGCCTCCGGCGAGGCCGTCGGCATTGTCGGGCAAAACGGAGCCGGCAAGAGCACCCTGCTCAAGTTAATCACTGGAACGCTGCGTGCCACTGAAGGCGAAGTTCAGATCCATGGCCGCATCGCTGCCATCCTGGAACTCGGCATGGGGTTCAATCCTGAATTCACCGGCCGGCAGAATGTGTATCACGCCGCGGGCCTCATGGGATTCAGCCGGAAAGCGATTGAGCACGCCCTGCCGGAAATAGAAGCCTTTGCCGAGATCGGTGGATACTTTGACCAACCCATGCGCACCTACTCAAGCGGCATGCAGATGCGTGTCGCCTTCGCCGCCGTAACCGCATTCAGACCGGAGATCCTGATTGTGGATGAGGCGCTTTCCGTAGGCGATAGCTATTTTCAACACAAGAGTTTTGACCGTATTCGACAGTTCAAGGAACAGGGCACGTCACTGCTCTTTGTTACCCATAGCATGGGCGATGTTCAAACCTTATGCGACAGAGTCATTTTGTTGGATAAAGGTCAGGCGCTGCGAGATGGGCTGCCTGACGAGGTTGTGGACTACTACAACGCACTCATTGCTGAAAAAGAGAACGCCAAGCTCACCGTGGAGCAATTGCGTCAGAAAAACGGGTGGATTCTTACCAAGTCTGGCACAGGCGAGGCCACCCTGGCTGACTTCCGTCTCACCGATGCCGACTCCAACCAGGAAGTGCATCTGGTGCGTGTTGGTCAGCGTGTGATACTCACAGCTATAGTTAAAATCCACGCCGACATCCCGCGCCTGGTGCTCGGTTACATGTTGCGAGATCGGATGGGCCATGTCGTGTGGGGAACAAATACCTGGCACACCAAGCAAATCGTTGAAGATCTGCGGGCGGGGCAGGTTGTTGAATTCAAGCTCTTATTTACCTGCACTTTGGGACCAGGTTCCTATTCATTTTCGCCTGCGTTGGTAAGCACAGACACGCACCTTGTCAATAACTATGAGTGGAAAGACAACGCCCTTGTGTTTGATGTGTTGAATGCCGGCAACCCGTATTTTATTGGCACCAGCTGGCTTGATGCGGTCTTTGATATAAACCGTCGCGGAATGGTATAAATGTTTACATCTTACGCTCAGAATTTTGAAGATGTCATGCTGTGGCGTGCGCTCAAGCATATCAAGCAAGGTTTTTATGTTGATGTGGGCGCACAACATCCGATCATAGACTCGGTGAGCCTGGCGTTTTATGAGCAGGGTTGGAGAGGCGTGCATATTGAGCCTGTCCCGGCATATGCCGATCTGTTGCGGGAGCACCGCCCGGACGAAGTCGTGATTCAAACCGCCATTGCGTCAAAGGAAGGGATTCTGACTTTTTATGAGCTGCCCGAGACGGGATTGAGCACGGCCGATCGCGAAATTGCCTATCGTCACAAAGAAAAGGGTTTTAGGGTGCACGAATTCATTGTTCCGAGCCTTACCCTATCAGAGGCGCTTTCCCCGTTTTCCGGGAGGGAAATTCACTGGCTCAAGATCGATGTGGAAGGGTACGAACGCCAAGTTCTTGAGAGTTGGGGATCGGAAATTAAACCGTGGGTGGTTGTCATCGAGAGCACGTTGCCCCTTACGCAAACCGAATCCCATCAGGACTGGGAGCACCTGATCCTTGGGATGGGGTATAAGTTTGCATACTTCGACGGCCTAAACCGTTTTTTTGTATCTTCTAAGCATACCGATTTGCTGAGCGCGTTTCAGTTTGGGCCGACTGTTTTCGATGGCTTTGCGTTAAGCGGGAGCTCAAGCGCCCCGTTTTGTACAAATCTGAACTCTAAAATCGAAGAACTCAGTCAGCATGGGCAGGCATTAGAGACGGAACTTGGAGTGCGAAAGCGCCAAGTGATAGAAGCACAGCAACACACCGAACGTGTCGAAGGCGAACTCGCACAATTCCGTGAACGGTTTCAGGCATTGGAGAATGAACTCACCCAATCAAGAAATGCGATGGCACAGCAGGAGCAGCGCCTCGGCGCGCGTGAAGCAGAGCTCGCGGGGGTATATCGCAGCCGTTCTTGGAGGATGACCGCTCCACTGCGCAGTATTTTTCATTTTTTCCGGGTTGCCCATCATTACTTTGATAGTATCCCGAATAGATTGTTGACGTTGGCTAAGCGGTCAATCAAAGCTGTTGTGCGCCGACTTGCATCTCGCCTAAGACGCTTTTACCTGGCGAAGAATATCGCTCGTTTCTTTCGAACACGCTATCCAAAACTATGGGATAAGTTTTGGTCTGCTTTTTTTATTGAGGCAGGACAAACGTCGGTTGAAAGTAGTTCCATGGTTACGGAAAGCAAAAAAGATCAACAAATTATGGAGATGGTCACAGCATTAAAACAAGAAATTGCCCGTCAGAGAAATATGTAGTGACCTGGCGTGGCATAAAAACCATACATGCGCTTTTGGTAATGCAAAAGAGTCTGAATGGGCCATGATTGAGTTTCTATGAGAATTGTTCTTGATCTACAAGCTTGTCAAACAGAAGGTTCCCGTAATCGTGGTGTCGGGCGCTACTCAATGGCGCTTGCTCGGCATATTGCAGCCCAGCGAGGGCATGACGATCTATGCATAAGCCTGAACGGTCTATACCCAGAAACTCTGGCCCCAATAAGCGAGAATCTCGAAGGTCTTCTACGAGCTAACCGTATCAATGCTTACCGATATCCCCCGTTTCCCCTTCCTTACGGCAGTACAAACGATTTCTGGCGACCGGTCGCGGGCGAGATAATCACTCGTCACCACGTTTCATGGCAGCCGGACGTATTGCATATTGCCCATACTTTTGAAGGGTTCATTGGCCAGGCGGTGGTTCCACACTGCCTGCCAAAGATCCCAGGGTGTGTCCGTTCCGCGACGCTTTATGACCTCATCCCTCTGATATTTCCTGATTTCTATTTAGCTGACCTCAGGTTTAAGAAATGGTATTACGAAAAACTGGGAACTCTCAAAGAATGCGATTTATTATTGGCTATTTCGGAAGCCTCTCGCCAGGATGCGATAAATCTGCTCGGCATCGCGCCCGAAAAGATCATCAATATATCGGGGGCTGTTGATGAGAATTTTCGGAAGACCCCAATCTCCCCCGAGGATGAGGCTGCATTTCGGCATCGCTATGGTCTGGGAAAACACTTTGTGCTATATACGAGTGGAGATGACCACCGGAAAAACCTGGAAGGCGCGATCGCAGGGTACGCGCTGCTATCACCTGAACTGCGCCACAACCACAAGCTGGTCATTGTTTGCTCTATTGAACCGAATCGAAAAACGATGTTCTTGGAGCGTGCACGAGCCTGTGGCCTGCGAGAAACCGATGTGCTGTTCACCGGTTTCGTTCCAGAACATGACCTAGTGACTTTCTATAATCTCTGTGACGCATTTGTGTTTCCGTCCCTCTACGAAGGTTTTGGACTGCCGGCGTTAGAAGCCATGTCCTGTGGCGCACCCGTGATAGGAGCGAATAATTCGAGCATCTCCGAAATCATTAGCCGACCTGACGCCTTATTTGATGCGAGGAAGCCTGAGGCGTTGGCCAAGGCACTGACTCGTGTGCTGACCGATCAAGGCTTTCAATCTTTGCTGCGGGAACAAGGATTGAAACGGAGTAAGGTGTTTTCATGGACACGGACTGCAAACCGCGCGCTGAATGCTTTTCATGAGGCCAAAGAACGGCTTACCCCGAAAGATGCTGTTGTTGTGTCGGGTTATCTGCCCAGATGCAAACTCGCCTATTTTTCTCCGTTGCCCAATTGCCGGTCTGGAATTGCGGACTATAGCGCGCAACTGCTTCCGTATTTGTCCTCCAATTTTGAAATTGATCTGTTTGTTGACGATTACGATGTATCCGACCCGTGGTTGACCAGCAATTTTACAATCCGTTCCTATCGTGAATTTCCACGACTGCGCGGCCGCTACGACACAGTAATGTATGAGTTTGGTAATTCTGAATTTCATGCACATATGATCGATATGCTCCAACAGTATCCAG
Source organism: Nitrospirota bacterium (assembly GCA_016201865.1). GTDB lineage: Bacteria > Nitrospirota > Nitrospiria > JACQBZ01 > JACQBZ01 > JACQCA01. Next base: position 4,447 of record JACQCA010000068.1, on the reverse strand, counting down.
GAGTGGTGGTACTGCATGATGTGTTTCTTGGTAGTTTGGCAGAGTTTATCGAGTCCAATTTTGGACGCCTAGGATATTTCGCGAGTGAAATGCTGTATTCACATGGGCCGCGTGCGCGGAGAGCGCTCGTTCCTTTTCGAGCGGTAAACGAATCGGTGCGTGAGGCGATTTTGGACCTTCCATGCACACGGAGGATATTAGACGCGGCAACTGCGGTCATTGTTCATACGGCCTACAATATAAAGATATGTGCCGAGAATTATCCAGAGGGGTTGCGTGCCCCATTTCATGTTATTAGGCAACCGATATCGGTTGGGCCGGTTGTCGATAGCACCTTGCGTGTAACCAACCGTGAAGTGCTTGGTTTCGAGGTCTCTGATTTCATCATTGCCACTTTTGGTCATATTGTTTTTACTAAATGCGGCGACTTACTTTTAGAAGCCTTCAAGGTTTCGGAGCTATGTCGCGATCCGAGGGTCAAGCTGGTGCTTGCAGGCGAACTGGCACAAGACGGCTTTGGAGATCAGTTAAAGCAGGCGATCAAAAAAAGCGGTCTGCACGAACAAGTTCGGGTAACGGGTTTCCTGACGGAGGACATATATAAACAGTACTTGACTGTTGCTGATGTTGCGGTACAGCTACGAACCCATAGCCGGGGCGGTACTCCGAGAGGGGTCCTGGATTGCCTCGCGCACGGCTTGCCGGTAATTGTAAATGACTATGCCAGCTATACAGATTACCCTGATGAAGTCGTTTGCAAGGTTTCAGCCAAACCTACTAGAGAAGAAGTGGCTAAAGCTATCACTAATCTATGTCACGATAAAAAACTCCGAGAGCAATTTTCCGTTGCCGGGCGCGATTACATTGCACGCGTACATAATCCAGAACTGGTCGCCGCCCAATATGCACTTGTAATTAATGAATCCGTCGTGCGCGAAAACGCGATATCGCGTGATGCACTCGTATCTCATATTGGATCGACCTTGGCAGCGCATGATGTCGGTGACGCGGAGTTGCACGCGATTGCATCGTCCCTGACACTTCCGGGGCCAAACTTTAACCCTCAACCTATTATGATTGATGTCAGTCATATCACGTCGGAGGATTTGGGGTCTGGTATTCAACGCGTTGTGCGCAGCATCATCCGTGAACTCTATTGTTCCAACCGGAGGGGATTTTCACCTCGGGCGGTCAGGTTGGTTGATGGGCAACTTGCAGTCCCAGCAGCATGGTTACAGTCTCAAGGTTTATTGCTCGCGCATGAGCAATCGGCTGTTTCGGAGGGCCATCATCAAGTGCCTGTTGATATTGAAGATCATGATATTCTGTTGATGCTCGACTCATCGTGGGCAAAACTAATGAATGGCGAGTTCGACACTGTTTTTAAACGCATACGTGATGGGGGTGGAAAAGTATTTACGGTCGTTTATGACTTGCTGCCTATAAAGTTTCCACAGCATGTTATAGAAGGTTCAAGTGATTGGTTTCGACGTGTTATCAATAAGGCTATCGGTGAGAGTAACGGTTTGGTGTGCATTTCGAAGTCCATCGCCGATGAGGTAATTGAGTACGTCCAGCAAAATTCGGTGCGGTTGAATCGAGAACTGAAAATCGGTTATTGGCATTTGGGCGCTGACTTACCGATCTTGTATCAAGACTCCCAGATTCGTGCTGGTCTTCCGGACGTTTTTAAAAGCAAGGTCTTTTTGATAATAGGGACACTTGAGCCCCGCAAAGATCATGCTCTCGCGTTGGATGGCTTTGAGCGTCTATGGTCAGAAGGATACAATCTAAATTTATGTATCGCAGGCAAGAAGGGTTGGATGATTGACGAATTTGTGGAACGTGTTCGCCAGCACCCGGAAAATGGACTTCGACTGTTTTTCGTTGAGAATCCAAACGATGCAGAGTTGCAGTATTGTTACAAGCACGCCACGGCTTTGCTTTTTCCATCGGCCGGAGAAGGATTTGGATTGCCTCTTGTTGAAGCGGCACAGCATGGACTACCTGTGATCGCATCAGATATCCCGGTTTTTCGTGAAATCGGTGAAAATCATATAACGTATTTTTCGCGCGAATCGCCGTCCTGTCTCGCTGAAACAGTTAAAATGTGGCTTGAGCTGGAGCGTACTGGACATTTACCGGATGTATCCAAAGTTTCACGCCTGACATGGGAACAGAGCGCCGAACAACTGCTGAACGTGATTCTGGAGAATCATTGGTACAAGGTGATAAAACCGGATGGAACAGCCAGTAATTGCTAAAACTACTGCGCTCTGCAAAAGTAATAGAAAGAGCACTCCCATCGGTAAAAGGCTTTCCATTACTTATGCGAATATCGGTAACTTGACTATAATATACAGAAAGGGAAATCGAGTATGACTGCCTATAAAGAAATCGGCGCCTGCCGAGTAAGCGGTAGTAATCATTTAATTTCCGTGCTGAATCTCGGGCACCAGGTATTGACCGGTGTCTTTCCGAAGCATCGAAACGAAAATGTAACTTCTGGACCTCTGGAATTGGTTTGGTGTCCGGAGAGCGGGCTCCTGCAACTTAGGCATTCATACGATACCAATGAAATGTATGGTGAGAATTATGGCTACCGCTCCGGCCTCAATCAATCAATGGTGGATCACCTAACTGAAAAAGTGCGTCACTTGGAGCGGTTGATTCCGCTCAATCCCGGAGATGTGGTGTTGGACATCGGTAGCAACGATGCCACTACACTCAAAGCTTACTCCACCACTAATATCAAACGTATCGGCATTGACCCCACGGGAAAGAAGTTTGCGCAATTTTATACGGATGACATCCGGCTCGTTCCCGATTTCTTTTCTCGCGACGCCTATCAGTCTGTAGAGAAGAAGCCCGCCAAGATTGTTACGTCCATTGCCATGTTTTACGATCTGGAAAGCCCTGTGGAGTTCGCGCGCCAAATCGGATCGATCCTTGATGCCAAAGGCATCTGGCATTTCGAGCAGAGCTACATGCCGTCTATGTTAAGGCTTAATTCTTACGACACAATTTGCCATGAACACTTGGAATATTATTCCCTAACCGTCATTCAAAAAATAGTGCGTGCCGCTGGGCTAAAGGTTGTTGATGTGGTAATGAACTCGATCAATGGGGGTAGCTTTGCCGTGACCGCAACGAAGGAGGGAAACCGAAACATACGACCCAACGATGCTGTGATTGATTGGCTGCTGGAACAAGAAGAGCGCATGGGGTTGAAGACTCCACATCCCTATCGCGACTTTGAGGAGCGTGTTTTTCGGCATAGGGACGATCTGACGCGTTTAATTCGCACCCTGACTGCTGACGGAAAGAAAATCCTCTGCTATGGCGCCTCGACTAAAGGCAACGTAGTGCTCCAGTTCTGTGGGCTGACTGTTAAGGATATTCCTGCGATTGCGGAAGTGAATCCCGATAAATTTGGATGTTTTACTCCTGGGACACATATTCCAATTATTTCGGAGAAAGAGGCCCGAGCGATGAAGCCGGATTACTTTCTGGTTCTGCCTTGGCACTTTAAGGATGGGATACTCCGTCGAGAGAAGGAGTATTTGGCGGATGGTGGTAAGATGATTTTTCCTTTCCCGGAAATTGAAATTGTATGATTCACTAAAACCGCATGAAAGGCAAATAAAGTGACACGAATCCTGGTGACAGGCGGAGCCGGTTTTATCGGTTCCCATCTTTGTGAAAGGCTCGTCGAGCAGGGTGATGATGTTCTATGTGTCGACAATTATTTTACGGGAAACAAGAGGAATATCAGCCACCTTCTGAACAGATCAAATTTTGAACTGATGCGTCACGACATTACATTCCCGCTTTATGTGGAGGTTGACGAAATATACAACCTGGCGTGCCCGGCTTCGCCCATTCATTATCAGCACGATCCGGTGCAGACTACAAAAACCAGCGTTCACGGGGCGATTAACATGCTGGGGCTCGCCAAGCGCGTAAAGGCAAAAATCATGCAGGCCTCGACCTCGGAAGTATATGGCGACCCGGAAATTCACCCCCAGCTGGAGTCTTACTGGGGGCGCGTGAATCCTATTGGCATCAGAAGCTGTTATGACGAAGGAAAGCGTTGCGCGGAAACCCTCTTTTTTGATTACCGCCGGCAACATAATTTGCGGATTAAGGTCGTCCGCATTTTCAACACGTACGGCCCACGCATGCATCCAAACGATGGCCGGGTGGTCAGCAACTTCATCGTTCAGGCTCTGCGGGGAGACGCCATCACGATTTATGGTGATGGCAGCCAGTCGCGCAGCTTCTGCTACGTGGACGACCTGATTGATGTGTCCAGTTTTTTCTTAATGAGACAAAATCAGAGAGTTTAGTGAGTCACTTTTTTCCAGGTTGATCCAGTAGTCTTTCCGTTTTTCTCTCGTTGCCTTTTTCATCCCCTCCAGTTCGTTTACCAGGGCCGTTTTATTGT
>JACQCA010000071.1 GCA_016201865.1 Nitrospirota bacterium | reverse complement strand
GTACGCCAAATACTCCGCCATCTTCTTCTCCGACAACACCTTCGTGATCGCGCTCGTCAGCGTCGTCTTCCCGTGATCCACGTGCCCGATCGTCCCAATATTGACGTGCGGCTTCGTCCGCTCAAATTTCGCCTTAGACATAAAGACCTCCCTGATTCCTTTATTTAAGTCTCGGCTTTGCCCTGCACCTTCGCAATGATCTCATCCGCGATCGGCTTCGGCACCTGGTCATAGTGAGAAAACTGCATCGTAAAGGTTGCGCGCCCCTGACTCATGGACCGCATGTCGGTTGCGTAACCAAACATCTCCTTTAAGGGCACCAGACCATCGATGATCTGCGCGCCGGCGCGGGCCCGCATCCCCAGAATTTTTCCGCGTCGCGAGTTCAGGTCGCCGATGACGTCGCCCATGTATTCCTCGGGAACGATCACCTCGATCGTCATGATCGGCTCAAGCAGTGCGGGGTTCGCTCGACGAACCGCCTCCTTAAACCCCATGGATCCCGCGATCTTGAACGCCATTTCGGAGGAGTCCACATCATGATACGATCCGTCCACAACCGCGACCCTGATATCCACCATCGGATAACCCGCAAGTACGCCGTTATCCATCGCCTCCCGGATGCCTTTTTCGATGGCCGGAATATATTCCTTTGGGATCGCACCGCCGACAACCTTGTTGACGAATTCAAATCCCTTGCCGGCCTCCTGAGGCTCAACTTCAAGGTAGACATGCCCGTACTGCCCGCGCCCGCCGGTCTGCCGAATATATTTCCCCTCCGCCTCGGCCTTGGCCCGAACGGTTTCCCGAAAGGCCACCTGAGGTTTTCCGACATTGGCGTCCACCTTGAATTCCCGCAAGAGCCGATCGACGATAATTTCCAAATGAAGCTCGCCCATCCCCGAAATAATCGTCTCCAGCGTTTCTTCATCGGTCGAAACACGGAACGACGGATCCTCCTGGGCCAATCGCTGCAAGGACAGTCCAAGCTTCTCCTGATCCTGTTTCGTCTTCGGTTCGATGGCCATGGAAATAACCGGTTCCGGAAATTTCATCACCTCAAGGAGGATCGGATGGTCTTCATCACAGAGGGTGTCGCCGGTCGTCGTATTCTTCAAACCGACGGCCGCCGCAATTTCACCGGTGTAAACCTCCTTGATGTCCTCACGTTTATTTGCGTGCATCTTGAGCAGCCGCCCGATTCTCTCTTTGTTGTCCTTCGTCGAATTATAGGTGTAAGAACCGGCCTTCAACACTCCCGAGTAGACGCGGAAATAGGTCAACTGACCCACAAAGGGATCCGTCATGATCTTAAACGCAAGGGCCGAAAACCGCTCATCGTCGCTCACCCGGCGCTCCACTCCCCCCCCCGTTTTCGGCTCGACGCCCTGCACCGGCGGAAGATCAACCGGCGACGGGAGATACCGGACGACGGCATCTAACAGCAACTGAACCCCTTTGTTCTTGAAGGACGCCCCGCACAAAACGGGGTTGATCTTCAGCAATAAAGTGCCTTTCCGAATCGCACGGTGGATCTCTTCAGGCTCCAGTTCCTGGCCGTCCAAAAATTTTTTAAGAACGTCTTCATCGAATTCGGCCACGGCATCCAACATTTTTTCACGATAGTCCTTCGCCAGCGCCGACAGATCATCCGGAATGGCCTTAATCTCGTATTTCGCGCCGAGGGTCTCATCATCAAAATAGACCCCCTTCATCGTGATGAGATCAACCGATCCCCGAAATCCCGCCTCTTTGCCGATGGGAATCTGAATGGGCACGGGCTTCGCCCCCAGCCGATCCACCATGGTCTTCACGCCTTCATAGAAATCAGCGCCGGTGCGATCCATCTTGTTCATAAACGCGATTCGGGGCACGTGGTATTTATCCGCCTGACGCCAGACCGTTTCCGACTGGGGCTCCACGCCCTGAACCGAATCAAAAACAGCGACGGCGCCGTCCAAGACGCGAAGCGAACGCTCCACTTCGATCGTAAAGTCCACGTGGCCGGGGGTGTCAATGATATTAATACGATGGTCTTTCCAGAAACAGGTCGTGGCGGCGGCCGTGATCGTAATGCCCCGCTCCTTCTCCTGCTCCATCCAGTCCATCGTGGTCGTGCCCTCATCCACCTCGCCGATTCGATGGGTCATACCGGTGTAATACAGGATTCGCTCCGTCGTCGTGGTCTTGCCGGCATCGATATGGGCCATGATGCCGATGTTTCGAGTGCTTTCCAACAAGTATTTCCGAGCCACAACTTCCTCCGACGTTCCTAACGGATCCGCCCGTCTACCAGCGATAATGCGCAAAGGCCTTGTTGGCCTCCGCCATGCGATGCGTATCTTCCTTCTTTTTAATGGCCCCGCCCGTGTTATTGGAGGCGTCTAAAATTTCGGCGGCCAGCTTCTCCCCCATGCTCTTTCCGGAACGCTGCTGTGCGTACTGGGTCAGCCAGCGTAAGGCAAGGGCCATGCGGCGATTCGGCCGGATATCCACCGGAACCTGATAAGACGCGCCGCCGACCCTGCGCGATTTGACTTCCAGCATGGGCCTCACATTATCAACGGCCGTCTTGAAAATCTTCAACGGATCGTTCCCTGTTTTTGTTTTGACGATATCAAACGATTGATAACAGATTTTTTCCGCAATACTTTTTTTCCCTTTGCGCATGACGGTATTGATCAGTTTGCTGACCAATTTGTCATTGTATCGGGCGTCCGGCGCGATCACCCGTTGCGATATCACGGCTCTTCTTGGCATCGTCCTCTCGTTTACTTGGGCCGTTTGGCCCCGTACTTCGACCGCCCTTGTTTTCGGTTCTGCACACCGACCGTATCCAGCGCGCCCCGCACAATATGGTAACGGACGCCGGGAAGATCCTTGACGCGTCCTCCCCGCACCAACACAATGGAATGCTCCTGCAGGTTATGACCGACACCCGGAATGTAGGTCGTAACCTCCATCCCGTTTGTCAGCCGGACCCTCGCGACCTTCCGCAAAGCCGAGTTTGGCTTCTTAGGCGTAGTGGTGTACACGCGAATACACACGCCCCTTTTCTGCGGCGAACCCTTCAGGGCCGGGCTCTTCGTCTTCCCCTTTGCGAGTTTTCTTCCGTATCGTACGAGCTGATTAATCGTCGGCACGAGACCCCTCATAAAAAACAAAAATAGCGACCATCGAACCTCTCAAAGCAAGAAAATCCGTAAAAACTTAAGGATTTTACCGAATTAATATGTAATTGTCAAGGGTTATTATCAGCCTTTGCATCTTTTGGGTTGAAAAAGGCTGATTGCTGTCCCGAATGGAGTCGAGCGACGGCTCGGAACTTTTTTCAATCGGGCAAGACGAACCGTCTCCCTCGGGCCATTTCATCTACGGAAGGTTTTCCTTCAAGGCCAAATCCTTCCCTTCACCTCCCTCCGGTAACGCCGGCGCCGCCAATTCTTCGACAGCTTCCTTGGGCAATTTCGCAAACGTTTCCCGATACGCATCCAGTCCCGTTCCGGCCGGAATCAACCGCCCGACAATGACGTTTTCCTTCAACCCCATCAGGTCGTCCACCTTACCGTTGATGGCCGCCTCGGTTAACACACGCGTCGTTTCCTGGAAAGACGCGGCCGAAATGAAACTGTCGGTCGAGAGCGCGGACTTTGTGATCCCCAGCAGAATCGGTTTCCCAATGGCCGGCTTGCCGCCCTTGGCAATGACCTTTTCATTTTCCTGGGCGAAAACGGATTTTTCCATTTGGGCTCCGATCAGGAATTCCGTATCTCCCGGCTCCTCGATCTTCACTTTTCTCAGCATTTGCCGGACAATGATCTCGATATGCTTATCGTTGATGGTCACGCCCTGGAGCCGGTAGACCTCCTGGACTTCATCGACGAGATACTTTTGAAGCTCCTTGGGGCCCAGCACGTCGAGAATGTCGTGGGGGTTGGCCGAACCGTCCATCAAGGCCTCTCCGGCATGGATCCAGTCCCCTTCATGCACGCTGACGTGTTTCCCTTTCGGAATAAAATACTCCCGAACATCGCCCATCTCATTCTTCACGATCACTTTCCGCATGCCTTTCACGAAGCCGCCGAACTCAATCGTCCCGTCGATCTCGCTGATCACGGCCTGTTCTTTCGGCCGACGGGCCTCAAACAGCTCCGCCACGCGAGGGAGACCGCCCGTGATGTCTTTCGTCTTGGTCGTCTCTCGAGGAATCTTGGCCAGAACATCCCCCGAATAAACATGGGCCCCTTTTTCCACGAGGATGTGGGCGCCGGCCGGCAACAGATAGCGCGCCACCGAGGTTCCGGAAAGTTTCGCCGTTTTTCCCGACTCGTCCTTAATCGAAATCCGGGGACGGAAATCCGATCCCGGATAATCGATAATCACCTTTCGGGATAAACCGGTCACCTCGTCCACCTCTTCCTTCATCGTCACGTTCTCAATGATGTCCCCGAACGCCACGCGGCCGCTGACCTCCGTCAGGATGGTCAACGAATACGGATCCCACTCCACCAGTTTTTGGCCGGCTTCCACACGGCCGCCGTCCTTGATCTTGATCTTCGCGCCGTACACCACCGAATACTTCTCCTTTTCCCGGCCTCGATCGTCGTAGATGGCGATCTTGGCGTTCCGGTTCATCACAACCCATTCGCCTTCCTTGTTGCGCACGGCAATGCCGGCGTTGTGAACATCCGTGTTCTTCTTGGCGTCATAGCTGAGGTATTTGAGCGCCCCGGCGTTCTTCGCCTCGAGGACGGTCTGCTCCACAACCTTGCTGGCCGTACCGCCGATATGGAAGGTTCGCATGGTCAACTGCGTTCCCGGCTCGCCGATGGACTGGGCCGCGATGATTCCGACCGCTTCTCCTTTTTCGACCAGCCTTCCCCTCGCCAAATCGCGTCCGTAGCACTTGACGCAGACGCCTCGACGACACTGACAGGTCAGGACGGACCGGATCTTGACCTTGTCGATTCCGGCATCCACGATGGCCTTCACGCGGTCTTCATCGACCTCTTTCCCGGCCTCCACGATCACTTCATTGGTCAAAGGATCCCGGACGTCCTCGGCCACGATGCGGCCCAAGATCCGCTCTTCCAACGGCTGGACGACCTCGCCGCCTTCCACCAGCGCGTTGATATCGATTCCGTCGACCGTGCCGCAGTCGTCTTCGCTGACGATCATGTCCTGGGACACGTCGACCAGACGCCGCGTCAGATAGCCCGAGTTCGCCGTCTTCAAGGCGGTATCCGCCAGACCCTTTCGGGCTCCGTGCGTGGAAATGAAATATTGCAGCACCGTCAAACCTTCCCGGAAATTCGCGGTGATCGGGGTTTCAATGATCTCACCCGACGGCTTGGCCATCAAACCCCGCATGCCGCCCAATTGGCGGATCTGCTGCGCGCTGCCCCGCGCCCCGGAATCGGCCATCATGTAGATCGAATTGAATTCGCGCTGCTCTTTTCCGCCGTTTCCGTCGTGACCTCCTCCCAGTTCTTTCATCATCTCGCTGGCGACCAGTTCGGTCACATGCGCCCAGATATCGATCACTTTATTGTACCGCTCGCCGTTGGTGATGAGACCGTCGGCATATTGTTTCTCGATCTCCACCACCTCGCGTTGCGCGCGGTCGATCAGCTCGCCCTTCTTGGCCGGGATATGCATATCGTCTATGCAGATCGAAATTCCGGCTTTCGTGGCGTAGAAAAAGCCGATATCCTTGATCTTGTCCAGCAGGATCACGGTCTCACGATGGCCGCATTCCCGATAGCAGACATCAATCAGCTTCATCACGTCCTTTTTCGTCATCACCCGATTGAAGACGCTGAACGGAAGGCCTTCGGGCAGGATCTCGGCGAAGAGGGTCCGTCCGACGGTTGTTTCAACCAAGGCCCCGCCGATTCGGACTTTGATCTTTGCGTGCTCCTCCACCTCCTTGGCATCGTAGGCGATGCGGACCTCCTCCGGGCCGGAAAAGATTTTCCCTTCTCCTTTGGCGCCCGGCCGTTCCTTGGTCAACCAGTAGCAGCCCAAGACCATATCCTGCGAAGGAACCATGATCGGCTTCCCGCTGGCGGGAGAAAGCACGTTGTTGACCGACATCATCAGGACACGGGCCTCGATCTGCGCCTCGATGGACAACGGCACATGCACGGCCATTTGATCGCCGTCAAAATCGGCGTTGAAGGCCGCGCAGACCAGCGGGTGAAGTTGAATCGCCTTCCCCTCAACGAGGATCGGATCGAAGGCCTGGATTCCAAGCCGGTGAAGCGTCGGAGCGCGGTTTAAAAGGACCGGGTGTTCGCGAATCACGCCTTCCAGGACATCCCAGACCTCAGGCTTCTCTTTCTCCACCATCTTCTTTGCGCTCTTGATGGTGGTCACGTATCCTTTTTCTTCGAGCTTGTGGAAGATGAACGGCTTGAACAGCTCCAGGGCCATCTTTTTCGGAAGGCCGCATTGATTGAGTTTCAGATCCGGACCGACGACGATTACCGAACGCCCGGAATAATCCACCCGTTTCCCCAACAGGTTCTGGCGGAATCGGCCCTGTTTTCCTTTGAGCATGTCGGACAGGGATTTGAGCGGCCTCTTGTTCGGCCCTCGAATGGCCCGCCCCCTTCGGCCGTTGTCGAACAGCGCGTCGACGGCCTCCTGGAGCATCCGCTTCTCGTTCCGGATGATGACCCCGGGCGCCTTGAGATCGATCAGTCGTTTCAGCCGGTTGTTGCGGTTGATCACCCGACGATAAAGATCATTCAGATCGGACGTGGCGAAGCGCCCCCCGTCCAACGGAACCAGCGGACGCAGTTCCGGCGGGAGCACCGGAATGACGTCCATGATCATCCATTCAGGTTTGTTTCCCGATTTTCGAAACGCCTCAACGACCTTCAATCGTTTCGTGTATTTTTTCTTCAGGGCGATCGAGTCGGCTTCCTTGACTTTTTGATGCAGCTCCTTCCAGACCGTTTCGATATCCACGCGTTTGAGCAGGTCACGAATGGCCTCCGCCCCCATGCCGGCCTTAAAATCATGACCGTGTTCGGAAACCATCTGGCGATACTTGTCCTCGGTTAAAACCTCTTTTTCTTTCAGATCCGTCGCTCCCGGATCGATCACGACATAGGCCTCAAAATAGAGGATCCGTTCCAACTGCTTCAGGCTCATGTCCAGAAGGTTGCCGATCCGGCTCGGAACGCCTTTTAAAAACCAGATGTGGGCCACGGGCGCCGCCAGCGAAATATGCCCCATCCGCTCGCGACGGACCTTGGATTGGATGACCTCCACGCCGCACTTGTCGCACACGATGCCCCGGTGCTTCATCCGCTTGTATTTGCCGCAATTGCATTCCCAATCCTTGGTCGGCCCGAAGATCTTGGCGCAGAACAGACCGTCCCGTTCCGGCTTGAAGGAACGGTAATTAATCGTCTCGGGCTTCTTCACCTCTCCGTAAGACCACGACAGGATCTTATCCGGAGAAGCCAGACGGATCCGAATGGCGTCAAAGGAGATGGGCTCCTTCTGTTTTTCAAAAAACGACCGGATTCCTTCCAAGGTTTATTCCTCCTATTTTAGGGGCTCGCGTCGCCCCCTCCGCTGGCGTAGCCAGACGGAGCCTCCCCGTCTCGCTCGCTTTGCTCGCCGGGCAGATTCCCGCGGGTTTGCCCGCGGGAATCTGCCCGAATTCTTATTCCTTCGACTTCATCAACTCGACATCCAAGCCCAGACTCTGCAACTCTTTCACGAGAACGTTGAATGACTCCGGAAGTCCGGGCTCCAGGAAGTTTTCATTCTTTACGATGGCCTCATAGATCCTGGACCGTCCGGGCACGTCGTCCGATTTCACTGTCAGGAATTCTTGAAGAATCGAGGCCGCCCCGTACGCCTGCAGCGCCCAGACTTCCATCTCGCCCAGCCGCTGACCCCCGAACTGGGCCTTGCCGCCCAGGGGCTGCTGGGTCACCAAGGAGTACGGACCGATGGAACGCGCATGGATCTTGTCATCGACAAGATGGTGGAGTTTCATCATGTACATGTAACCGATCGTCACCGGACGATTAAACGGTTCACCGGTCCGCCCGTCATGCAGAACGCTTTGGCCCGTTTCGGGCAGGCCGGCCTTCTTTAAGAGCTCCTTAATCTCCCCCTCATGGGCGCCGTCGAAGACCGGGCTTGAGACATGCAGCCCCAGCGCTTTCGCAGCCCAGCCCAAGTGGGTCTCGAGAATCTGTCCGACGTTCATCCGGGAAGGCACGCCCAAGGGGTTGAGAACCACCTCCACCGGCGTCCCGTCCGGCAGGTAGGGCATGTCCTCTTCCCGCAGAATTCGGGCCACCACCCCCTTGTTTCCATGCCGGCCGGCCATCTTGTCCCCGACCGCCACCTTCCGTTTCATTGCGATGTAAACCTTGACCAGCTTGATGACGCCGGGCGGAAGCTCGTCCCCGCCCTTCAGCCGCCCCATCCGCTTGTCGTAAATCTCCTGCAGGATCTCCATCTGCTCCTTGGCCATGCGTTCCATCTCGGCCAGCTTTTCCTGATCCTCGGTGTTGCTGAGCAAGATGTCCCGCAATTGATCGTCGGAGATCTTCTTTAAAACCTCCGGACTCAATTTTCGCTTTCGCTTGAGGACGACATCCCCGGATTCCGGATCGACAATGTCACGGCTGATCACCTTCCCGTTCAGGAATTTCCGCATCTTTTTATTCTTCTCGTCCTCGATGATCCGGAGCTCGTCCTGATGATCGCGCTGCAGACGACCTAGATCGTCGCTCTCAAACATCTTCGCTTGCTCCGTCTTATCGCTGCCCTTCCTTGAGAAGATCTTGACGTCCACAACGATCCCCTCGACGCCCGGCGGGACCGTCAGAGACGTGTCCTTCACATCCCCCGCCTTTTCGCCGAAAATGGCCCGGAGGAGTTTTTCCTCGGGGGTCAACTGCGTTTCTCCTTTGGGCGTCACCTTGCCCACTAAAATATCCCCCGGACGGACCTCGGCGCCGATCCGGATGATCCCGCCCTCATCCAGATTCTTGAGCGCCTCTTCTCCCACATTGGGAATATCGCGCGTAATCTCTTCTTTTCCGAGTTTCGTATCCCGGGCCTCGATCTCAAACTCCTCGATATGAATCGACGTGAACATGTCCTCTTTGACCAGTTTTTCGCTGATCAGGATGGCGTCTTCAAAATTATATCCGCCCCAGGGCATGAAGGCCACGAGGATGTTGCGTCCCAAGGCCAATTCACCGTACTCGATCGCGGGCCCGTCGGCCAGGACCTGACCTTTCTTGACGACCTCGCCTGGGTTTACGACCGGTTTCTGATTAATGCAGGTATTCTGATTGGAACGCAGGAATTTGATCAGCGGAAACGCTTCGATCGCTCTCTCCTTATCCCGGCCGGACCGACCGGGATCGCTTTTAACCACAATCCGCGTGGCGTCGACGCTTTGAACCACGCCGTTGTGCCGGGCCAGGATCACATAACCCGAGTCCCGCGCCACGGCTCCCTCGATTCCGGTGCCGACCAGCGGGGCCTCCGTTTTAATCAACGGGACCGCTTGGCGCTGCATGTTCGATCCCATCAAGGCCCGGTTCGCATCGTCGTGCTCCAAAAACGGGATCAGGGCGGTGGCCACGCTGACGATCTGCTTCGGGGAGACGTCCATGTATTCCGCCTTTTCCGGGGGAACCGTCACAAAATCATCCGCATGCCGCGCCGAAACGGTTTCGGAAATCAACCGGCCGCGCCCGTCCAATTTGGAGTTCGCCTGGGCGATCACATACCGCTCGCCGTCGATGGCCGACAAGAATTCAACCTCGTCGGATGCACGCCCGTTTTTCACTTTGCGATACGGGGCCTCGATGAAGCCGAATTCGTTGACGCGGGCGTACGTCGCCAGGGATGTGATCAATCCGATATTAGGACCTTCCGGGGTCTCGATCGGGCAGATGCGTCCGTAGTGAGAAGGATGAACGTCCCGCACTTCAAACCCGGCCCGCTCACGGGTCAGGCCCCCGGGGCCCAGGGCCGAGAGGCGTCGCTTATGCGTGATCTCGGCCAGGGGGTTGGTCTGGTCCATGAATTGCGAAAGCTGGCTTGACCCGAAGAATTCCTTGATGGCGGCCATCACGGGCTTTGCGTTGATCAAGTCGTGCGGCAGGGCCGTTTCCATATCGAGCAGGTTCATGCGCTCCTTGATGGTCCGCTCCATGCGCACGAGACCGATTCGAAACTGGTTTTCCAGCAGTTCTCCGACGGATCGGACGCGCCGGTTGCCCAGATGATCGATATCGTCGATCTCGCCCTTGCCCGCCTTTAAAAGAATCAGATACCGCACCACCTCAATGATGTCCTCGGGGGTCAGGGTCCGTTTGTCCAGAGAGATATTGAGCCCCAACTTTTTGTTCAGTTTAAGACGACCGACCGGTGAAAGGTCGTATCGTTTCGGGTTGAAGAACAGATTGTCGAACAGGGCCTTGGCCGTCTCCACGGTCGGCGTCTCGCCGGGCCTTAACCGCTTGTAGATCTCCACCATCGCCTCTTCTTTGGAGGTCACATCTTCCACCCCAAGCGTGTCCCGAATCACCGGCGGCATGCTGATCGGATCGATGTAGATCACCTTAAAACTTTCAAGATGGCTTTGGGACAGCTTTTGCAAGATCTCCTCGGTGATTTCCTTATTTCGAGCCAAAAGAACTTCACGCGTTTTCGGATCGGTCAGATCCCCGTAGGATACCCGCCCGATCAGCTCCTCGTTCAGGATGGGAATTTCTTTGATGCCGGCCTTGCGCATACGATCCAGGACGGACTTGGTGATCTTTCCGCCTTCCTTGACGATCGTTTCCCGGGTCTTCTTATCGACGATGTCGATGGGCGACTTGATTCCCGCGTGGATTTCGGGGTCTGGCTTCCGGAAGAATCTTTTCTTCTCGATTCGTATCTCTTCCATCGGATAGTACATCCGATAGAGATCCTCGGTGGTGTACCCGAAGGCCTTCAGGAGGATGGTGACCGGCATCTTGCGACGACGATCGATCCTCACATAGAGGATATCCCGCATGTCGAACTCGAAATCCAGCCACGAACCCCGGTAAGGGATGATCCGCGCGGAGTAAAGAACCTTTCCGCTGGCATGGGTTCGCCCCTTGTCATGGGTGAAGGCCACGCCCGGCGACCGGTGCAGCTGACTGACGACCACCCGCTCGGTGCCGTTGATGATGAACGTCCCCGTTTCCGTCATCAGGGGCAGTTCCCCCAGATACACCTCCGACTCCTTGCTCTCGCGGATCTTTTTGCTGCTGCCTTTGGCCTCTTTTTCAAAGAGGTGAAGCCGCACCCGAATCTTCAAGGGGGCCGCGTAGTTCATGCCGCGCTCCAGGCATTCTCGAACACCGTATTTGGGCATGCCCAACGAATAATCCACCAGCTCGATCATCGACGTGTCGTTGTAATCCGAGATGGGGTAAACGCTGTTAAACGCGGCTTGCAGTCCGATATCCTGACGACGTTGCGGAGGCACGGACACCTGCAGAAAACGCTCATAAGAACTTTTCTGAATATCAATGAGATTGGGGGTCTCAATCTTACTTTGAATCTTCGAATAGTCCTTCCGATGCCTTCCGCTATCCGTGTTTCCAGTCAAAGCAGCCATCCTGCAGGTCCCTCACTTTAATTAAAAGATCCGGCCGTCTTTTGTTCACCGCCGGAATGGTGGACAATTGAAACCGTCCGTTTATTTAATCTCGACTTTCGCGCCGGCCTCTTCTAATTTCTTCTTCATCGTTTCGGCCTCCTCCTTGGCCACACCGGTCTTGACGGGTTTGGGGGCCCCTTCAACCAGGTCCTTGGCTTCCTTCAGGCCGAGACTGGTCAACTCGCGCACCACCTTAATGATCTGAATCTTCTTGTCCGCCGCGCCGGCCGTCAGGATCACGTCAAAACTCGTCTTCTCCTCGGCCGCATGAGTCGCGGCGCCTCCGGAGGCGGCCGCAACGGCCATCGCCGGCGCCGCCGCCGTTACGCCGAATTTTTCCTCCAAGGCCTTGACCAACTCCGAAAGTTCCAAGACAGTCATACTTTCAATGGCCTTGATCAAATCATCCTTGGAAAGCCTTGTTTCTGTTGCCGACTTCGTCATGTTCGACTCCTTTCTATTTGTCCTGCTTTTAGGAGGACTGCGTTGTGGTCTGTTTATCTCGTATTGCCGTAACGGAATATACCAATTTTCTAAGAATCCCTTGCAGCCCGCCGACCAAACCGCTGATCGGCGACTGCATCCGGCTCATCAGATCCGCAATGAGCACTTCCTTCTTGGGCAGCGAAGCGACCCTCTTCAACCCTTTCGGATCCAAGACCTGGCCTTCAACCACGCCGATCTTCATCTTGATCTTTTCGGTTCTTTTTTCCACGAACTCTTTCAGAATTCGGGCCGGCGCGGTCGGATCGGCGTAACCGAACGTGACCGCAATCGGCCCTTCGAAGGCATCGCGGGTCGCCGTCATGCCCGTTCCTTCAGCCGCACGCCGGGCCAAGGTGTTCTTGACGACACGCAGCTCCCCTTTCGCCTCACGAAGTTTCTGGCGGAGTTCCGTCATCTCCGACACGGCCAATCCGTTGAACTCCGTCAAGATCGCGATCGTGGCCGTCGAGAACTTTCCATGCAGCTCATCAACAAGTTTCTGTTTTTCCTCACGCCCCATCTTCATGTATTGTCTCCTGCAACTATTTCTATGCGGGGGGCCCTGCGGACAAACGGAGCAAGGTCCCCCGATGCCCCCACGCCCCGCGCTCGCATCGGCAAAGCCGATGGCTTGCTAACCGAACATTTTCGCGACATTGGACGCATCGATTTTTACGGCGGGCCCCATTGTCGATGAAACGGTGATTCTCTGAAGATAGATCCCTTTGGACGTCGACGGCTTGGCTTTGACGATCGACTCCAGAACGGCCGTCGCATTTTCGGCAAGCTTCTGGGGTTCGAAAGAAACCTTGCCGACCGAAACATGGACGATGCCCGCTTTTTCAACCTTGTACTCGACCCTCCCCTGTCGGACTTCACGAATGGCCCTGGCCAGATCAAAGGTCACCGTGCCCGATTTGGGATTCGGCATCAACCCGCGGGGGCCAAGAATCTTGCCGAGCTTACCGACCGCGCCCATGAGATCCGGTGTGGCAATGACGCGATCAAATTCCAACCAGCCTTTTGTAATCTTCTCGACAAGGTCATCGGAACCGACCACGTCCGCCCCCGCATCCCGGGCCTCTTTTTCTTTATCGCCCTTTGCAAAGACCGCCACCCGGACCTTTTTACCGGTTCCATGAGGCAGAAGAACCGATCCTCGGACCATTTGGTCGGAATGTTTCGGATCGACACCCAACTGCACCGCTAAATCCACCGTCTCGTCGAATTTTGTAAATGCGGCCTTTTTCACGACCTGCATGGCTTCCGATATCAGATAGTTTTTCGATTCCACAAGCGCCTGCGCGGTTTTAAATTTTTTCCCCATCTTCTCTCCCCTAACTCTTAACTTTTGACCACCTGGATGCCCATGCTTCGAGCCGTTCCTTCAATAATGTGAATGGCTCCCGGAAGGTCCACCGCATTAAGATCGGGCATCTTCAACTTTGCAATCTCTTCAACCTGGTTCTGCGTGACCTTGCCCACTTTATCTTTATTGGGAACAGCCGATCCCTTGATAATGCCCGCAGCCTTCTTCAATAGATCGGAAGCCGGAGGCGTCTTGGTAATAAAAGTGAATGTGCGATCCGAATAAACGGTGATGATCACCGGGATGATCGCCCCTTCCTGTTTCTGGGTTTTCGCATTAAAGGCCTTACAAAACTCCATGATATTGACCCCGTGCTGCCCCAATGCAGGACCCACGGGGGGCGCAGGATTGGCCTTGCCCGCCGGAATCTGAAGCTTCACCATGCCGGTGATCTCTTTAGCCACGACAACACCTCCTACAATCTACAATCCCTACAATCGCTCAACCTGCAAAAACCCCAGCTCCACGGGAGTGGACCGCCCAAAAATGCTGACCAAGACCTTCACCTTATTTTGCTCGGCATGGACCTCATCCACGACCCCGTTAAAACCCAGGAAGGGACCGTCAATGATTCGAACCGCATCCCCTTTCTGAAAATGAAGCTTTTCGCGGGGCGCGGCCGTGCCTGCATCAAGTTGTTTCAGCAGCGTTTCCACTTCCGCCTCGGACAACGGCGCCGGCTTGGTTTCGCCGCCCAAGAAGCCCGTTACCTTGGGTGTGCTTTTGATGAGCTGTAACGTCTCATCCGTCATTTCCATTTCGATCAGGACATACCCCGGAAAGAATTTTTTGGTCGAAACCCGTTTCTTGCCGTCTTTAATCTCGATCACTTCTTCCGTGGGAACCAGGACTTTGCCGATCTTCTCCTTCAGGCCCAGGCTATCGGCCTGATCTTCGATCGTCGTTTTAACACGCCCCTCAAAACCCGAATACGTATGAATAACGTACCAATTCTTTGACATAGAAGTCACCAAGTGAGTCACCTTATTGGATAATCAGCTTGACCAACTTGACCAGCATCACATCCAATACCGATAGAAAAGCTCCGATGATAAAGACAAGAACCAAGACCACGGTCGTCGACCCGATCGTCTCCGACTTCGTCGGATAGGATACCTTTTTCAATTCGGCTTTCACATCCTTAAAAAAGTCCGAGATCCGACTGAAAAGACCCTGCACCGCCCCCCCTCCTTGAACTTAGACTCAATGACGCCTACAAACTGACCGACGCGGATAAAGATCCGATCAAGATCTGGCAGGCCAGGAGGGATTCGAACCCCCAACCCGCGGTTTTGGAGACCGCTGCTCTAGCCGTTGGAGCTACTGGCCTGTATAATCGCGGGGCCCCGAACCCCCACGGTCGCACCGGCAGAGCCGGTTGCTCCCTATTTAACTTCCTTGTGCGGCGTGTGCTTGCGACACGAATTACAATACTTTTTGAGCTCCAAACGATCCGGATCGTTCTTTTTATTTTTGACCGTTGAATAGTTTCGTTCTCGGCACTCGGCACAGGCCAAGGTAATAATTTCATGCATCTTCCTATGACTCCTCTATCGTCTTGACGGTCGTTTACGCAATGACTTCGCTGATGACGCCGGCGCCGACCGTCCGGCCGCCTTCCCGGATCGCAAACCGCAATTCCTTCTCCATCGCGATCGGCATGATCAACTCCACGTCCATCCGCACGTTGTCCCCCGGCATCACCATCTC
>JACQCA010000064.1 GCA_016201865.1 Nitrospirota bacterium | reverse complement strand
GCGAATGCACGGTTTGCCGCCCATAACCTCCGGATTCAAAGTTATTCGAGTCAATTGTTTCATGGCAATTCTCTCCTCGCTTTTATCAAGGTTGATCGGCGATATTATACCCCGACGGTTAAACAATAGCTACCCGAAAGGATGTATAACTCAAACATTCCATCGCGTAACGGTATCTAGCATGCCTTATTGACTTGTTTATTGCCGCCCGTTAAGCCGGGCATCTCGAAAGGTGAAAGAAGTGATATCAAGCAAAAAAGATATGCCGCCAATCTACGGATTGCCGCCTTATTTGTCAATGGGAAAATACCGGCAGAACAGAGCCGTCAAACGCCAGCGGTCCCTGGCCTGAGGGCAGGCTCGCAAAGCATCCATAATGCTCTCAACCACCGCCGCGGCATATAGAATCTCTCAAAACAGTTAAGCCGCCTTTCTGATCTTCGATGATTTGGCCGCCTTGCCTTTCGGCACAATGGACAGTTTCAGCCCCATCGAGCGGAGCAGACTCAAAATACTTTTGATTTCAGGATTTCCCTGCCTCGAAAGCATGCGGTAGAGATTTTCTCTATTCAGACGCGCTTTCTCGGCGACCGATGCCATGCCGCCGCGCGCCTCTGCGACATTCCGCAATGCAAGCAGAAACACAGCGCGGTCGCTTTCCTCCATCGCGGCATTCAGATAGGCCGCCGCTTCCTGAGGGTCTTTGAGGGCTTCAATAAGGTCTTCCTGATACGTCGTGATCTTTTTAGCCATCTTTCCTTCTCCTTTTATGATCCTCCCAGTACTTTCGCGCCAGGGCGATATCCTTACCCTGTGAAGATTTATCCCCGCCCATGAGCAGCAGGACAAACGTTTTCTTCTCGATCGCATAATAAACGCGATATCCCGGCCCGTAGTCGATCTTCAGCTCATACACGCCTTCGCCAACAGAACGGTTCCTGCCGAGGTTGCCCAGTCGGGCCCGGTCGAGCCTGATACGGACTTTTTGCCGTGCCATGATATCCTTCAGGCCGTCGAGCCACTCCTTAAATGGCTTGCCTCCCGTTTCGGTCAGATAGTAGGCAATGGCACACGGGAAGGATTCCATGAAGAAAATGTAGCATATAAGCTACATTAATGCAAGGGCATTTTCTCTGAACTTCGGTGACGCAATCCCCCGGCGATAGCCTCGGCGTAAGAATTTGTTCTCGGATTTTATTTCTGTTATAGTAGCGTCATGCTGAGAGCGGTGATTTTTGATTGCGACGGCGTGATCGTGGACAGCGAGCCGCACCACCTTAAGGCCTTTAAGGAGGTTCTGGCGGAGGAGGGAATTTCTCTCTCCACGGAAGATTACTATTCGAAATACCTCGCGATGGATGACAAGGGCTGCTTCGAGGCGGTTCTGCACGAGCATAACCGGCCGGTCGATAATAAAATTCTAAAAAGCTTGATCATCCGCAAGATGGAAATCTACCGCCGGCTATCCCAGCAAGAATTGATTCTTTATCCAGGCGTCGTGGATCTGGTGCGGAAACTTCAGGGACGGTATCGGTTGGCGATCGCGTCCGGCGCGTTTCGCGGCGAGGTGAAGTTCGCGCTGGACAAGGGCGGGATGCGCGACGCCTTTCCGGTGATGGTCACGGCGCAGGATGTTCGCAACGGGAAACCGCACCCGGAGGCGTTTCAGACCGCATTGGCACAGATCAATGCAAAGAATCCTGTTCCCTCTCCGGCGATCCGGCCGGACGAATGCCTCGTGATCGAGGATTCGCTACACGGCATTGAGGGTGCGAAGGCCGCCGGGATGAAATGCCTCGCGGTCACCAATTCCTACCCGAAAGAAAAACTGACTCACGCGGATCTTGTCGTGAAAAGCCTCGATCAAATCAGGCCGGACGATCTCGAAAAATTATTTTGATTAACGCTGTAGGGGCACCCCTATGTGGGTGCCCTGTCTCTCCGGAAAAATTCGGGCGGCCACACAGGGCCGCCCCTACATCCAACCTATTTCCTTCTTCCCCTACTCGCAGATCGCGCCTTTGGATGCGGATTGAACGTATCGCGCGTACTTCGCGAGCGCGCCGTGGGTATATCGGGGCTTAGGGGCTTTCCATTTTTTAAGACGCTGCTTGATCTCGTTTGCCGTCAGCTCAATATCCAGGCGCCGTTTGGCCGCGTCCATCACGATCACATCCCCGTTTTTCACAATCGCGATCGGCCCGCCCACGGCCGCCTCGGGCGCCACGTGGCCGGCCATCAGCCCGTGCGTCGCGCCGGAGAACCGTCCGTCCGTCAGGAGCGCCACCTCATCGCCCAGCCCCTCCCCGACCAGCGCGGCCGTCAGGGCCAGCATTTCGCGCATGCCCGGACCGCCTTTCGGGCCCTCATATCGGATTACGACAACATCACCGGCCTTGATCTGCCGGGCCTTCACCGCGGCGAAGGCGTCTTCCTCGCGGTTGAAGACCTTCGCCGGACCGCGATGCCGGAGATTTTTCACGCCGGCCACCTTCACAACGCAGCCCTCCGGCGCGAGATTGCCCTTCAATATCACAATGGCGCCGGTCGGATTGATCGGCGACTTCACGGGATGAACCACATCCTGGTTGGTTGGGAATACGATGTCTTTAAGATTATCTTTGACCGTCTTTCCCGTCACGGTCAGGGCATCTCCGTGGAGCAAACCGGCATCCAAAAGCTCCTTCATCACGACCGGAATCCCGCCGATTCGATCGAGATCGACCATGACGTAACGTCCGCCGGGTTTCATGTCGGCGATATGGGGCGTCCGACGGCTGATCCGGTCGTAATCCTCGATTTTAAGCTTCACCCCCGCCTCGTGGGCGATCGCCAGAAGATGAAGAACGGAATTCGTCGATCCCCCGATCGCGACGCAGACCGCGATTGCATTCTCAAGCGACTTTCGCGTGATGATATCGAGGGGCTTGATTCCGAGTTTCAGCAGATTGATGACGGCCTTCCCGCTGTCGACGCAGACACGGTTCCGCCGTTCATCGATCGCCGGGACCGACGCGCTTCCGGGAAGCGACATCCCCATGGCCTCGATGGCCGAGGCCATTGTGTTGGCCGTGAACATCCCGGCACAGGAGCCTTCTCCCGGACAGGCCACATTCTCGAGGGCCTTGAGCTCATCGGTGGAGATCTTTCCCATCGTGTAGGCACCGACCGCCTCAAAGACATCCTGGATCGTGACGTCCTTCCCGTGAAACGTTCCGGGCATGATCGTGCCGCCGTAGATGAAGACCGAGGGAATGTTCAGCCGGGCGCTGGCCATCACCATCCCCGGCAGGCTCTTGTCGCAGCCGGCGATTGTGACGAGGCCGTCGAACCGTTGCGCGAAGGCCACGAGCTCGACCGAATCCGCGATCGCCTCGCGGGTCATCAGCGAGGCCTTCATCCCCTCATGGCCCATCGCGATGCCGTCGCTGACCGCGATCGTGCCGTACTCGATCGGCAGTCCGCCGGCCTCGCGCGCGCCCTGTTTCGCAAACTGCGCGAGACGGTTGAGATGCATATTGCACGGGGTGACCTCGTTCCAGGAACTGGCGACGCCGATATGCGGCAGTGCCAACTGCTCATCCGAAAAACCCATCGCGTGAAACATCGCACGGTGCGGTGACCGCTCCGGCCCTTCCATCACATCCTTGCTGCGGAACTTGAACGGACTGGATTTCTCCTCAGGCATGATGACACTTCCTTTCGTATATAAATGGCGGAGAGGTAGGGATTTGAACCCTAGGTAGAGGTTTCCCCCCACAACTGCTTAGCAGGCAGCTGCCTTAAACCGCTCGGCCACCTCTCCGTAAGAAATGCTTATCTTTTTTTAAATTAAGAATCCGCGTTGTGGAAAAGTCATTCTATTCAAAGTAGCGGGTGATTGCAATAAAAAAGAAGTGATCCGATGATCCCGAAACTTCACCCGCCCAGGATCGTCCGGTCCGGCAGCTCATTCGGATTCTCCCCGACGGCCGGAAAATGACGGGCCAGCACCTCGCCACAAACGGCGATCGCCTCGCAAAATCCGTCGCCGGTCCGCTTCTCCTTCATCGCCCGTGTCAGCACGTTCGCCGCCTTCCGCCACTCGGCCTCGCCCACCTTCTCATGAATGCCGCGATCCGCCAGGATCTGGACCCGTCGCTCCAGCAGCGAAGCCAATATCAGTATCCCCGTGGACTCCCGCGTCTTGTGCAGTTCGTGTTCATAGAAAGCGTGAAGGGCGCGATCGCTTACCTTTGCCTCCATCTCCCGATGCGTGAGAAATAACCGCTTGAGACCATCGATCCGGAAGAGGATGTCGCCGAGCGCGTAACCGAAAATCTCGAACATCAAAAACCACGAGGGATGGCTTCGGGGACAGAGGACCATCCCCATCGCGAACGCCGTCACGGCGAAGGCGATCCCGCCCGCCACGTGAAGGTGGGCATAGGAATCGCTCGCGTGAACGATCATCGGTACGATCTCCCCGCGCGTTCGCGACTCGGTATCGGCCACGGCGCGACGAATTTGTTCCTCATCCTTCTTTGTGAGGTATCGACGTACGTTTGGCATCACCAGCTCCCCGAGGCGCCGCCGCCCCCGAACCCGCCGCCTCCTCCCGAAAATCCTCCGCCACCACCGAATCCACCGCCGCCGAAACCACCCGTTCCGAACCCACCGAAACCCGTTCGGCCGCTCCATCTCCCGCCTCCCATCGCTCCGCCGTAAAAACCGAAGAAGAGTCTCACGAAAAACGGCGCGGCGGCTCCGAGCAGTAGTCCCAAGAAAATCACCGGAATCAGTCCGATCCCGCCGAGCCCCATGAGCATTTTAAGTCCGCCGGCGAGGACAGCGCCTGTCGCCGCTCCCGCGGTCCAGTGAATCAATCCAATCAAGCCCGCTAAAAAAAGCAGCATGACGATGATCGGAAGAAAGGACTGCATCGGCTCATGGAGATCCCGTTCGGCCGTGAACTCCCCTCCGATCACGGCCTCCATGGCCAACACGGCAGCTGTGATCCCGGCATAGTAATCTTTTTCCCGGAAACGCGGCGCGAGGATGTCCCGGATGATCTGGGCCGACCTGGCATCGGTCAGAACGCCTTCGAGGCCGTATCCCGCCTCGATCCGAACCTTGCGCTCTTTCGGCGCGACGATCAGGATCGCGCCGTTGTCTTTATGTTTCTGCCCGGCCTTCCAGGCCTCCGCGACCGCGATCGAATAGGATTCGATCTCTTGCCCTTCAAGAGACTTCACCGTCAGGACGACAATCTGGTTTGTTGTGCGCTGCTCGTATTCGGAAAGCGCCTGGTCCAACGATGCGATCTGCTCGGGCGTCAAAAGACCGGCCTCGTCTGTGACATAGCCCGCCGGTTGCGGGATCGCGGCACGCACCACAGACGGCGTTATGACAAAAAACAAGATCGCCAAAAAACACGACAGGCTGATCGGCCGCACGGCTTAGAACTTCACCTCGGGCGGCTTTTCCACTCCGGGGGTCGTGGCCGTGAAGTTCGGGCGAACGTCCAGACGAAGAATATACCGGGCCGTGAGGTTGGTCGGGAAGAACCGGACCATCTTGTTATATTCGTTCACCGAGTCGATGTAGCGTTTGCGCGCCACGGTGATCCGGTTCTCCGTTCCCTCCAACTGGGACTGAAGGTCCAGAAAATTCTGATTGGCTTTGAGATCCGGATATTTCTCGACCACGACCATCAGGCGTGAAAGCGCCGAGGAAAGACCGGCCTGCGCCTGTTCGAACTGTTTAAAACTCTGGGGGTCGTTCAAGGTCTGCGGCGTCACTTGCATCGAGCCGACTTTGGCCCTCGCCTCGGTAACGGCCTCCAATGTTTCCCGTTCGTGCGCGGCGTATCCCTTCACCACATTCACCAGGTTCGGGATCAGATCGGCCCGCCGCTGATACTGGTTCTGGACCTCCGACCAGGCCGCCTTCACGTTTTCATCAAGGCCTTGCAGATCGTTATAGCCGCAGCCGACAAGCAAAACCATTGCCATTCCCATGACCGTCGTTCGTATGAGTCCTATCATTTCGCAGCCCTCCTTCTTGTGCTGATTATCTATAATAACGGAAGAACAGCCCCTGGCACAAGCATTAGCATTCCGTATCAGGTCCTTTAGAGATGTTGTCTTCGCGCAGACTGTTACCAATGGCGGTTTGAACCGTGAGATTTGGAGAAAATAAAAATCACGCAGAAATCATTAAGGCTCAAAATTAAGGGAGAGGGCCTGCGGATGAATTAAGACCGCCGAAAAGAGTTCTTTCTGAGTTCGCCTTTTCATAAAGGAAAAATCAATTAAAGTCGAAGGATTTGTGGTATCGATGAAGATCAGATTGACAAGTGCGACAAAAGACGGCTATTATTAGGACCGCTTCGGGATGTCAGGGAGGCTTCGTTGGGATGTTGAGGCTGTAGAAAAACCTTAAACGCGTCGCAATGTTCTTTCTTTTTTCGTTAATATGCTGTAAAAGAGCAGGTATATAAATGAGAGAGGGAGGAGCCATGGCCCGCTATAAAGAGTACTCGTACGATCAAGGCAAG
>JACQCA010000011.1 GCA_016201865.1 Nitrospirota bacterium | reverse complement strand
TTGCCTTGATCGTACGAGTACTCTTTATAGCGGGCCATGGCTCCTCCCTCTCTCATTTATATACCTGCTCTTTTACAGCATATTAACGAAAAAAGAAAGAACATTGCGACGCGTTTAAGGTTTTTCTACAGCCTCAACGACCTGGGTGATGTAAAGGAAAGGGACTGATGGTACAATTCAAATTCTAAATTTTGGATGGACAGAATAAATCATTTATGCTATTCTTATTAAAGGAATCTTCGAAGCGTAGGGAATCGTGATGAAAACCCTTCCTGCCATCGTTCTGATCGCCGGTTTCCTATCACCCGGCATCGTCTGGGCCCAGGAATTCGACCAGGTGATCGTCGGCCCCCATAATCTTACGGCAGGCGGGCCGGATGCCGCGAGAGAGGATGTCTGCGTGGTCTGCCATATTGAAGGACACGAAGGGAAGCCGCCGAAGAGCGAGGCTCCCGGCATGCCGAAGGCGCATCCTGCGTGGAATTTAGGAAATACTTTGGAGTCTTTCCTGACGGCCCGGGACTTGCTGGTCAAGGCAAAAGCGGTGGCCGAACGGCGCCATGCGGGCTGTCTGGACTGCCATGACGGCGTCTTGGGCAACGACCTCCTGGAGTTTGTCGGCAATGGGACGGGTTATCCGGACCTGAGCTCGGCGCACGGTTTGAATCGCACATCGAACCATCCCACAGAGGTTGTCTATCCCCGCCGACCGGACGGAAGGACGGCCGGGGATCGGGTTGATCCAAAGCTGAGACGGTACTGGGCCATTCCCGACCGCGGTGAGGACGGCATGATCCTGCCGACCGGCCCGGTTTCGGCCAGCTTAGGCCTTCAAGGCATCGACCCGAAAGATCCGGAACAAACCGCCGGCTTGGTCCGGACGTTTTCCGGGGTTATGAAATGCGAGTCCTGCCACAACCCGCACAACAACAGCATCCGGCCTTATCTTCGCGCCCCCCACAAGACGCTTTGCCTGATCTGCCACAACCGATAATCAAATCATCGTCAAGGCATCCACGGATTTAAGCCGATCCAAAATCATTTTCTGCGTCACTCCCTGAATCTGAATCCATTTCTGGCGGGAATGGTGTCCGCGAATGATCCGGACCCGTTCCCTCGCGACGTGAAAAAACTCCGCGAAGAAAGCGCGGCAGGCCTCGTTCGCGGCTCCCTCGATGGGTGGAACCGTCAGCCGCAGCCTTAAGGCCCGATCGCGGATCCCGGCCAGTTCTTCCCGGGAGGCCCTCGGTTGGACCGAGACCTTGAAGAGAAGCCCGTCCGGCATCTCACGCAGATCGAACGACGGGATATCGGGCATGATGAACCTTCACGACTTTGGTCCTGGGAAACGGCTGCCGCCGCTTTTGAAGAAGAAGCAGATACCCTTCGATCACATCACGGATATTGCTCAACACCTCGGCTTCCGAACGTCCGAGGGTGGCGCAACCGGGCAGCGCCGGAACGGCTGCGATATAAACCTGGTCTCTTTTAGTAATGTAGACGTCATAACGCATCGGCACCTCCTTATAGACAGACGCAGCATCTATGTCTTGGGCTTCAAGATGCGGACGTTGTCGTCCCGTTCTTCATCCGATTTGTCCTTGCTCCCTCCCTTCTCTTCCTCTCGTTCCTCCAGCTCCAGGACCCGTTGAAAGATTCTGATGAGCGATCGGCTCTTTTCCAAAAAGAGCATCTTCTGCTTCTGAAGGTCGAGAATCTCGCGTTTAATCGCGGCCATCTCCTCGCGAGCCATGCGGGTCATCTCCTCCGCCTTCAGTTCCGCCTCCTTTTGGATAAGATCGGCATCCTTCTGGGCGTTGCGCCCCATCTGTTCCACGAGGTCCTGCGCCCTCATGAGCGTGTTATTCAACGTCGCCTCTTTCTTTCGGAGTTCGGTCAACTGGTTCTCGTATTCGGCCGCTTTCTCGCGGAGACCGGCATTTTCCCGGATCAGCCCTTCGTACTCCTCCGTAACGGCATCGAGGAAACTATCCACCTCCTGCCGGTCGTAACCCCGCAGCTTGATCCTGAAACCGGCCTGTTGAATATCGAGCGGTGTAATCTTCATGACTTCCTCCTCTTACTGCATCCGATGGGCCAATTGAATTAAACTATTCACCAAAAAACTCCTTAAAAAGATAATGACGACAATCACAATCATCGGGGAGAGATCAATCCCGATGTTGTAGACCGGCATGAGGCGGCGGACGGGATGAAGCACCGGCTCCGTCACCTTGTACAGGAACTGGACGATCGGGTTGTAGGGATCGGGATTGACCCACGAAATCAGGGCCCGTATGATGATGACCACCATGTAGAAGCTCAGTATGATATTGATCACCTCCGCGATGGAGGTGATCATGTTCGCGACGACGAACATCTATTTCTCCCTCGGACCGAAGATCGCCGTCCCCACACGAATCAGGCTGGCCCCTTCCTCGATCGCCACCTCAAAATCGTTCGACATCCCCATCGAAAGCTCTCGAACGGGCAGTCCGCTGCGCCTCAGGGCTTCGCTCCGGTCGGCCAGCCACCGGAAGTAGGGCCTCGATTCTTCGGGATAATGCGAGAACGGCGGAATGGCCATCAATCCCTCCAACGAAAGATGCCGCAGTCCGGCCGCATCCCGATATAACGCCTCGAGCCCCTCCGGCGCCGCGCCGTGCTTACGCGGTTCTCGGCCGACATTCACCTGGATTAACACCCGTTGCCGGATTCCGGCCCGTTCGGCCCGCTGATTGATCTCGCGGGCCAGATCCAGACTGTCCACGGACTGAATCAGATCAAACACGCCCACCGCTTGTTTAACCTTATTTCCCTGGAGATGGCCGATCAGGTGCCACCGAATTGTCCCCTCAATGGCCTTGATCTTCGACACCGCCTCCTGCACGCGGTTTTCCCCGAGCACCGTCGCGCCGGCCGCAACCGCTTCCCGGACGCGATTCGGCATCACCCCTTTCGTCACGACGACCAGGGTCGTTCGGTCCGGATCCCGTCCGGATCGTTCCGCCACCGCGGCCATCTGCTCGCGAACCCGCCGGAGGTTTGCCGCAACGGTCTCGCTCATACGGATGCGTTTTCATCGAGGATCATGATGCCGCTGAGCATTCCGCCGGACGCCGTTCCGTCGCGCCGGAAGGAATAAAATCGTTCCGAATGGCAAACCGTACAGGCGTCGGCCGCCTCGATCCGATCGGGCGACACCCCTGCGCCGACCAGTTGACGGACGTTGAGCCCCGGCAGATCCAGCATCCCTTTACCGTTTCCCTTTTCTCGAACGACGTCCCTCCAAAAATCGAACCGTTCCCGAAGAAGCTCCAACACCGGACGATCCACTTCATAACAGCAGGGCCCCGCGGCCGGTCCGATCCCGACCCGGAGATCGCGCGGGCGGCTTCCGAAGGCCGCCTGCAGACTTGAAACGGCCTTGGACGCGACCGCTTTGAGCGAACCGCGCCAACCCGCATGGATCGCACCCACGGCGTTTTTCTCGGCATCCCAAATAAGGATCGGAAGGCAGTCGGCGGTCCGCACCGTGAGGACGACTCCCGGATCATTCGTCACGACAGCATCGCCATCCTGACCGGCCGCTTCAACCGTCCCTTCGTCACTTGACGCGTCAATCACCCGGATGGAATCGCCGTGCACCTGGCGGATGGAGATGATCCGATCCTCCCGGACTCCGAAATAGCCCGCCAGGATTTCAAGAGATCGCGGCCCGCGGAGCCCGAACAGATGCCTTATCCCTGGGATCCGGCCCATCATCGGAAGTTCCAAACCGCGGTGCCCGTCCCTTTCCATCCATTGAAGCGATGCCGTCATTGCGGAAACCATCTTACGCCAAGGCCCGGACTCAGTCCGCCTGCTTTCGAAGAAAGGTCGGCACGTCCCATTCATCGTCGCCGCCCAGAGGACCTTGAGGATACGGATCGTTCACCACCTTGCGCAGGAAGGCGGGTCGGTCCAGGTTCTTTGCCGTCAACGACCGGCTCGTTGCAGGCTTCACCGGTTCCTCCCGGACCAAGTCCTTTTCAAACCCGGTAGCGATGACGGTCACGACCACATCGTCCTTCATCTGCTTGTTGATCACGGAACCGAAAATGATGTTCGCCTCCGGATCAGCCGCTTCCTGAATGATCGTCGAGGCCTCGCTCACTTCGTGAAGGGACAATCCCTCTCCACCGGTAATGTTGAGCAGCACCCCCCGGGCCCCATGAATGGATCCTTCCTCCAGAAGCGGGCTTGAGATCGCCTTCTGGGCCGCCTCCATCGCACGGTGTTCGCCCCGCGAGCTTCCCATCCCCATGACGGCGCGACCCATGTGGGACATCACGGTCTTCACATCCGCAAAGTCCACATTGACCAGACCAGGTGTCGTCACAAGATCCGCAATCCCCTGCACCGCCTGACGAAGCACATCATCCACGACCTTGAAGGCCTCCACCAACGGCGTTGATTTATCCACGACCGAGAGCAGCCGCTGGTTTGGAATCACGATCAAGGTATCCACCACTTTTTTTAGTTCTTCCACACCTTCTTCCGCCCGTCTCATCCGAACGGCCGCTTCAAACAGAAACGGCTTGGTGACCACGGCCACGGTCAGAGCCCCCAATTCACGGGCAATGTTTGCGATGATGGGCGCGGCGCCCGTCCCGGTCCCGCCTCCCATGCCGGCCGTCACGAAGACCATATCGGCGCCTTCCAGCATCTCCCGTATCTTCTCGGCGTCCTCCAGCGCGGCCTCGCGACCGACGTCGGGATTCGCCCCGGCGCCCAATCCCTTGGTCAACCGGGTTCCCATCGGAAGAGTGCAGGCCGCTTTTGAGAGACTCAGCGCTTGGACATCGGTGTTCGCCGCGATGAACTCCACTCCCGTAAACCTGGAAGCGATCATCGTGTTCACCGCATTACAGCCGCTGCCCCCGACCCCGATCACCTTGATCTTGGCCGGTTTGATCTCGGCCTCTTCGAAAATAAACATGCGCGCCTCCTTTCTGTTATAGGGGCTCACGTCGCCCCCGCCGATCTGATGTGGGGGCCCGTGCGGCCCCGCGCCGTTAAAAGAATTCCTGCACCCACTCCCTCATCCGGCCCGCGACCTTGTAGAACAATCTTCGATCCCGATAGCGATGGGCCTCCCGCTCCCCCTGCGTTTTGAGTGCATATAAAATCAGACCCACCCCGGTGGCATACATCGGGTTGTTCACGATATCCGCCAGCCCCCCCAGATTCGTCGGAGTCCCTCGACGGACCGGCAGATCCAGAACCCGCTCGGCCACCTCCGCCATGCCCTGAAGGATGGCGCTCCCGCCGGTGATCACCACACCCGAAGCCACCCGCTCTTCGTAGCCAGTCCGCTTGATCTCCCGTGCCACCAGCCCGAAGATCTCTTCGGCCCGCGGCTCGATGATTTCGGACAGGATCTGACGGGACAGGACCCGCGGCGGTCGTCCTCCCACGCTCGGGACCTCGATCGTTTCATCGCCCTTGACCATCGCCGTCATGGCGCAGCCGTACTTGATCTTGATCTTCTCGGCCTCGGACGCCGGCGTCCGAAGACCGATCGCGACATCCCCGGTCAAGTGATTTCCGCCGATGCCCAGCACCGCGGTATGCCGGATCCCTCCGTCCACAAAGGTCGCGATATCGGTCGTCCCCCCGCCGATATCCACCATCGTCACCCCCAGATCCTTCTCATCCTGCGTTAAAACCGCTTCGCTCGAGGCCAGCGGCTGAAGGATGATATCGACCACTTCCAGACCGGCCCGGTTGACGCTCTTGATGATATTCTGGGCCGAGGTCACCGCGCCCGTGATGATATGAACCTCGGCCTCCAAGCGGACGCCGGCCATCCCGAGAGGATCTTTGATGCCGTCCTGATCGTCCACGATGAATTCCTGCGGGAGGATATGAAGCACCTCCCGGTCAAGCGGGATCGCCACCGCCCGGGCGGCATCGATCACGCGATCCACATCCGCCTTGGTCACCTCCCGATCCTTCACCGCAATAACGCCCCGGCTGTTGAAGCCCTTGATATGCCCTCCGGCGATCCCGGCATAAACGGACTGGATCTGGACCCCGGCCATGAGTTCGGCCTCCTCCACCGCCTTCTTGATCGATTCCACCGTGCTCTCGATATTCACCACGACCCCTTTTCGGAGACCGCGGGAAGGGCTGGTCCCGATTCCGATGATGTCCAGACCGGGCGAACCGTCCGATCGATACGGCCCTTTTATCTCGCCTACAATCGCGCAGATCTTCGTGGTGCCGATGTCAAGACCTACGATGATGTTTTCGCGTTTGGCCAATGCCGTATACCTCCTTTTGAGATCCTCACCGCACAATCACCTGATCCGGAAACCGCAGATCGATCTCCCGGCCCTCCTCGTAGCGCCGTTCGATCTCGGTTTCCACCGATCGAAAGCGTTGCCACTTCTCATCAAACGATCCCGCCCCTAACCGAAACCGGTATCCGTGTCTTAGGACCCGCACATCGTCCCATCGGCCGACATCCATATCGAGACCTCCGTGGACGTCCCCGTCTCCCATCGGAGGGATCGCGCGCAGAACTTCCAGGGCCGCGGAAAAGCTTCTCAATGCCCCCGGATCCCGATCCCGAAGCGACATTCGTTCAATGCCGTGAACGACCGGAAGAAACAACCATGGGCCGGAGACTCTCGCCGGATCGGGTCCTTCCACCATCACGGCCCCGGTTGCATCCACCAGCGCGGACGACGCCGGGCCGGCCAAGACGGCCACCGGACGACGCTCGACCACCCGAATCGAGAGGGTATCCGGATATTGCTTGCGCAGCGTCACCTCCTTGATCCAGGGCTCGGCCAACAGCCTTTCCCTCAGAGCCGCCAGATCCAGGTCGAACAGACTCGTCCCCGAAGACGGACGGAGGCGTTTCAGAACGTCGGTCTCGTTCAAGCGTTCCAGACCTGCGGCGCGGACCTCCCGTACTTCAAAAACATTCGAATGCGCGATCGAATGCGTCGCCGTGTTCGTCCCCCACACGGCCAGCACCAGAAGGCCGACTACCGTCATGGTATAAAGCAAACCTTGGGTGATGCGGACCGTCCTGCCGGACCATCGGGCCCGACGGCCTCCCCCGCTCCGCCGCATCGGGGCCGGTCGGCCTCTCGGAGCGAATTCCTCTTCACGCCCCCGCGGACGTTGACGGCCCAATCCTTTGCGGGTCAGATGATATCGATACATCATGCCCGCACCGCTGATTGTACGATCTTGGCAACCAATTGGTCATACGTCATCCCGGCCGCTTCAGCCGCCTTCGGAAGAAGGCTGGTCTCGGTCATTCCGGGCACCGTGTTGATCTCCAACACAAACGGCCTCCCGCGCGGGTCGACGCGAAAATCCACCCGCGTGCAGCCCCGACAGCCGATCACCTGATGCGTCTTGAGCGCCAGCCCTTGAACCTTCTGCGTCACGTCCTGCGGAAGACGGGCCGGAACGATGTACTCCGTCATGCCCTTCGTGTATTTCGCCTGATAGTCGTAAAAGGCCTCCTTCGGCACGATCTCGACGAGCGGCAGAGGGGACTCCTCCAGAAGGCCTGCGGTCACCTCATGGCCCTCGATGTACTCCTCGACCAGAATCTCCTCCCCGTAACGGAAGGCCTCACGGTAAGCCGCCTCCGCCAAGGACGGGCGCTCCACGATCGTCACGCCGATCGTCGATCCTTCGGACGACGGCTTCACGACCACGGGACAATCCAACCCCACGGGAAGCCCCCGAGGCCCGCCGGCCGCCGGACCGGAAGACCGGAGGACCGAAAACGTCGGGGTCGGGATGCCGTGCAAGACCAAGAGGCGCTTGGTCATCACCTTATTCATTCCGATCGCGCTGGCCAGCACACCCGATCCGGTATAAGGGATTCTTAGGATTTCCAAGAATCCCTGGATCGTCCCGTCCTCGCCGAAACGGCCGTGTAAGGCATTCACAACCAGCTCGACCTTCTCCTGCCGAAGCCGCTCGGCCACCGTTTCATCCGGATCGATCGCGACCACCGCACACCCCTGCCGATGGAGCGAGGCCTCAATGGCCCGACCGCTCATCAGCGAGATTTCGCGCTCGGCCGACTTCCCGCCCATCAAGACCGCGATTTTTTTACCCGTTAACATCGTTCAGCGATCCCGGCCGACGATCCGGATCTCCAACTCCAGGGTAATCCCCGTTTCCTTTTCAACGCGTTTTCCGATCAGCCGTATGAGTTTCAAAACGTCTTTCGCCGTCGCCCGGCCGAGGTTGACGATAAAGTTCGCATGCCGTTCCGAGACCTGCGCATCTCCGATGCGGTGTCCTTTCATTCCGACCGTTTCGACTAACTTTGCGGCAAAGGTCCCGTCGGGATTTTTAAAAATCGAGCCGGCATTGGGCAGGGTCAGCGGCTGCGTCGCCTTCCGCTGATCGATAAATCCCGCCATCCGTCGCCGGATATCGGCACGGCCGGCCTGATGCAGTTTCAATCGCGCGCCGACGATCACGCCCGGGGGAAGACGGGACCAGCGATAGCCGAACTCCATGTCCTCCCGACCCAATGTCCGAACTTCCCCGTTCGGCTCCAGGATTCGAGCCCCGATCAGCACCCCCGACATTTCGCCTTCACGCGTCCCGGCATTCATCACCACGGCCCCGCCCACCGTCCCCGGGATCCCCAACGCAAACTCCAATCCGCTCAAGCCCCGTTCCAAGGCATGGCGGGCCAGGCGCGACAACGGCACGCCGCCCTCGGCCTCGATCCGCGTCTCGTCCAGATCCGTGATCCTCTGCAACCGGGACAGCTTGACCACAATGCCGCGCATTCCTCCGTCCCGGACCAGGAGATTGCTCCCGCCCATCACAAAAAGCGGCACCGGCCGGCCCGGAGCCTTCCGGGCCTGACGGACCAAGCGGGCCAGCGCCTCAAGATCTTTGGGAATCACCAGAACATCCGCCGGCCCGCCGATCTTGAGTGTGGTGTGGAGGCTCAGCGGCTCATGCCAGCGGATTTCACCCTCGACGGCCTGGATCGCTTCGCAAAGAACTTTTTCATCGGACTTCTTCATTCCGTCCATCCTCTACAATCGTTCCAGCACGGCCTTTCCGACTTTCCAGACATCCCCGGCGCCGAGGGTCAGGACCATATCCCCGGGCCGAATCATGGACAGGAGCTGCTCGACCGCTTCATCCGGACTCGGCAGGAAACGCACGTCCTTATGCCCGTGCTGTTTCACCTCTTCATACAGCCGTTGACCCGTGACGCCCTCGATGGCGGCCTCGCCGGCGGCGTAGATCTCGGTGAGGATGAGGCTGTCGGCCTGATAGAAGGCCGTGGCGAACTCTTTGAGCAGATCCCGCGTGCGCGAGTAGCGATGCGGTTGGAACACGACCAGCAGCCGTTTGTTCCAACCGGCCCGGGCCGCCGCCAATGTCGCCTTGATCTCGGTCGGGTGGTGACCGTAGTCGTCCACGATCATGACCCCTCGCTTCTCGCCGACCCAATGGAACCGGCGCTCGACTCCGGCGAACTCGGCCAGGGCCTTGCGGATCGCCGGAAGCCCCACCTCCAGTTCCAGTCCGACCGCAAGCGCCGCCAGTGCGTTATACACATTGTGCAGTCCGGGAAGCGCGAGACGGAAGCGGCCCAGGCTTTTTTGACGGAAATGGGCCGTAAATTCCGATTCCCAACCCGAAAGCGTTATCTCGCTTCCGACCAGATCGGCCTGGGTCGTCATGCCGTAGGTCAGATACCGCACCTGAAGACGCGGGATGATCTCCTGAATCAGATCCTGGTCCAGACAGACCACCGCCAATCCGTAAAAGGGCACCTTGTTCAAAAAATTTAGAAAGGCCTGTTGGATCTGGTTCAGGTCCCGGTAAAAATCAAGATGCTCCCGATCGATCGTCGTCACGACCGCCACGGTCGGAGAAAGCCTCAGGAAGGATCCGTCGCTCTCATCCGCTTCGGCCACCAGCAATTCGCCCTGACCCAGTTTGGCGTGGCTTCCGAACCGGTTGAGTTTCCCGCCGATCACGGCGGTCGGATCCAGGCCGCCTTCCGCGAGGACCGAGGCCACGAGGGAGGTCGTCGTCGTCTTGCCGTGCGCCCCGGCGATCGCCACGCCGTACTTGAGCCGCATCAGCTCGGCCAGCATTGCGGCCCGCGGGATGACCGGGATCAGCCGTTCGCGTGCGGCCCGGACCTCCGGATTCTCTTCCGGGATCGCGGACGAAACGACCACCACCTGGGCCGGACCGATGTTCGAGGGATGATGGCCGATGAAGATTTTTCCGCCGATCCCCTCCAGACGCTTGACCGTCTCGGAATAGGCCAGGTCCGAACCGGTCACCCGATATCCCAGATTGAGCAATACCTCGGCGATTCCGCTCATCCCGGCCCCCCCAATTCCCACAAAATGGATCTGCTGAATTTTACGAAACATGACCCATCAGTTGTAAACAGTCTTTCACAATTTTCTCGGCCGCGGCCGGACGGCCGAGCTGATGACTCCGCTCGGCCATCCGCTCGAGACGGGCCGCGTCCGAAAGCAATGCCGTGATCGCACCGGCCAGACGTTCGCCCGTGAGATCCCGTTCCAGGATCATTTCGGCCGCCCCGGCCTCCGCAAGCGCGCGGGCGTTTTTCTCCTGATGCCCGTGGGTCGCATGCGGAAACGGCACCAGGATGGCCGGCCGGCCGCAGGCCGTCAATTCGGCCACGGTCGTGGCGCCGGAACGGCAGACGACCAGGTCCGCGGCGCGGTAGGCCTCCGAGACCGGCGACAGGAAAGGCACGACCTCGGCCTCAAATCCCTTTTCGGAGTAGAACTCCTTCAACCCGGCGGCGTCCCGATCGCCGGACTGGTGGATGATCCGAAGTTTTGTCTTCACCGTCTCCAGTCCGGCTAGGGCCTCGGCCATGGCGCGATTGAGGGCCCGGGATCCCTGACTCCCGCCCATCACCAGCAGCGTTTGCTTCGGTCCCTTCTTCGGAGGCTGTCGGCCCGCCGAAAGGATGTCGCGGCGGACCGGATTTCCAAAAACCCGAACCAAGCCGGGCCCGGTTCGGGATTCAAACCAGGACCGCGTCTCCTCAAAGGCCAGATAGACCCGATCGGCCCAGCGTTTCAGAAAACGGTTGGTCAAACCGGGCACCGCATTGGGTTCCACAAGAACACGGGGGAGACGCAATAACCGCGCCATCGCCACAACCGGGCCGGAGGCATAGCCGCCGACGCCGATCACGAGATCGGGACGGACCTCTCTCAAAATTCGCCAAGACCGCCAGAGGCCGGCCGGAAGTTGCAACACGG
Organism: Nitrospirota bacterium; assembly: GCA_016201865.1. Taxonomy (GTDB): domain Bacteria; phylum Nitrospirota; class Nitrospiria; order JACQBZ01; family JACQBZ01; genus JACQCA01. The sequence goes on along the minus strand of JACQCA010000011.1, from coordinate 17,082 downwards.
TTTTGATCTTCCGGAACCCGCTGAGCCCGACCAGGCCGCCGACCGGGATCAGGCGAAGTTCAAAACCCTCGTCAGGGATGATCCGGGCCTCAAGCCCGCGGGCCGTTCCCACAAACAGGATTTTTACACCGGGCCGTTGCCGTTCAAACTCACGCGCCAGCGCAATGCCCGGAAAGAGATGGCCGCCCGTTCCGCCGCCTGCGATGATCACACGCATCCCTCCGACCTCTTTGAGATTTGAAATTTTAAATTTGAGATCTTCGATCGCCCGGCCGAGGCCGCCCTTGAAATATTCCAGAGAATCCCGACCGCGATGAGATTGGCCAGCAACGACGATCCCCCATAACTTAAGAAGGGCAGCGTCAACCCTTTCGTCGGCAGCAGCCCCGTTACCACGGCCATGTTGATTAAGGCCTGCAGTGTGATCATCATCGTCAAACCGAACGCCAGATAACGGCCGAAGGGATCGGGGGCTCTCAGACCAATCGCCATCCCCCGCCAGGCCAACATCCCGAACAGGATCAGGATGGCCGAGGTCCCCAACAATCCCAACTCCTCGCCGATCACGGAAAAGATGAAATCGGTATGGGGGTACGGCAGAAAAAACAGCTTCTGTCGTCCTTCTCCTAATCCCATTCCGGCCGGCCCTCCTCCTCCCAGCGCCAGGAAGGACTGGATCATCTGAAAACCGGCGTCGCTGGGATCGCGCCACGGATCCAAAAAGGCCATCATCCGTTGCCGTCGGTAACCGATCTTCATAATCATGGCATACAGCACCGGCATCGCCAGCAGGCCCATCGCCCAGAGATGCCGCCAACGCGCCCCTCCTAAAAACAGCATCACGCCGGCCACAAGGCCCATCACCGCGGCCGTTCCGAGGTCCGACTCGCCCATGATCAGGGCCAATAAGGCCCCGATCACGATCATCGGCGGCAGAACCCCCGTCAGAAAATCGTTCAGCCGATCCCGTTTCTCCACCAGGTAGCGCGCGAGATAGATTACCGCGCACAGACGCGCCAGTTCCGCCGGTTGCAACGTCAGAGGCCCCAGCCGTAACCAGCGTCTTGAACCGTTCACCTCGACGCCGATCCCCGGCACAAGAACCAGGATCAGCAGGAGCCCCGCCCCCAGGATCAACGGCAGGCCCGCCCGTTGCCAGACCGGATAGGGAACGCGCGACGCAGCCACCATCGCGGTCAACCCGATTGCGGCCCAAAGGGTCTGACGCTTGAAGAAAAAGAGCGAATCGCCGTACCTTCGGCCGGCCAAAACGGCGCTGGCGCTGTAGATCATCACCAGGCCGATTACTAGCAAGGTCAGGGTGACGAGGATCAAGGTCTTGTCACTCTGTTTCTGGCCCATTTTAAAGTCCGTTGACGATCTCCTTAAACCGGTTGCCGCGGTCCTCAAAATCCCGGAACATGTCGAAGCTGGCGCAGGCCGGTGAAAGGAGCACCACGTCGCCCGCCGCCGACGTTTGAGCCGCAAGCCGCACGGCCTCTTCCAGACTACCGGCCTCGGTCATGGAAACGGCGCCGCTCCAAGCCGCGCGAAGGATCGGCCGCGCCTCGCCGATCAAAACGGCCGCCTTCACGCGCTGCCGTAAAAGATCTCGAAGGAAGGCAAACTCTCCGCCCTTGCTCCGTCCACCGGCGATCAGCACGATCGGTTCGCAAAAGGCCTCGAGGGCCTTGGCCAGCGCGACGGTTGTGGTCGCCTTGGAATCGTTCACATACAGCACGCTGTCGCGCCGCCGGACCGCCTCGAGGCGGTGTTCAAGCCCCTTAAATTCCTTGACGGCCTTTCGGACAGCGCCGGCCGGGCAACCGCATGCGATGCCCACGGCCGAAGCGGCCAGGACATTCTCGATGTTGTGGGAACCCCGAAGCGGAATCTCGTCCTGTCGGATGATCTCCTGTCGCGTCGAGGGAGTCCATGCGCCTATTGAAACCACGGCGCTGGAACTTAGATAGACGCCTTCCTCCGGTCGAGGAGTCCGACTGATCAACAAGCGTCTCGCTCGGATGGAAGCGGCCTGTTGAAAAACGACCGGGTCATCGGCATTGATCACGGCCAGGTCGTCCGCCGTCTGGTTTTCGAAAAGCCTCCACTTCGCCGCTCGATAATCCTCCATTGTTCGATACCGATCCAAGTGATTGGGCGTCACGTTCAACAAGACCGCCACACGAGGCCGGAAGGACCGGATCGTCTCCAACTGGAAGCTGCTCACCTCGACGACGATCCAATCCCAGGGGGGCCGCCCCTCTCCGCCGGACCGTTCAAGAACGGCCTCGCACAACGGCCGGCCCAGATTTCCCCCGATAAAGACCTCGCCGCCGGCCTCTTTCAAGATCGCGCCGGCCAGCGCCGTCGTGGTGCTCTTCCCGTTGGTCCCGGTAATCGCCACGACCGGGGCCGTTGTAAAACTGAAACCGAGTTCGATCTCGCCGATCACCGGAATGCCCCTCGCCGCCGCAAGCCGAACCGGTTGCAATGTCTCCGCCGATACCCCCGGACTCATGACGACCAGGTCGGCATCGTCAAAGGCCTCCGCCGGATGTCCCCCGAGCCGATACCGGATCGGGCCCTCCTTCAAAGCCGCCATCGGCGCTTCCAACTCGGACGACGGCCGCAGGTCCGTCACGGTCACGACGGCCTGTCGTCGGATCAGCAACCGGGCCGCCGCAAGGCCGCTCCGCCCGAATCCCACCACCGTCACCCTCTTGTTCTTGACGTCCATTAAATCATCCAGCGGCGCCCCTGTTATCTCAACTTCAAGGTGCTCAAGCTTAAAAGCGCCATCACGATGGCGATGATCCAGAATCGGATCACGACCTTGGGCTCGGCCCATCCCTTAAGTTCAAAATGATGATGCAACGGGGCCATCAAAAAGATCCGTTTGGCCCGCATCTTAAACGAGGCCACCTGCAGGATCACCGACAGGGCCTCAAGGACAAACAGCCCTCCGACCAAAAGAAGAAGAAACTCATGCTTCGTAATCACCGCGACCGTCCCCAGCATCCCGCCGAGCGGGAGGGAGCCCACGTCCCCCATGAACACCGAGGCCGGATAACTGTTGAACCAGAGGAATCCCAGGCACGCGCCGAAAAGCGCGCCGCAGATCACGGCCAGTTCACCGGCCCCGTCGACATAGGGAATCAGCAGGTAGTCGGCAAAAACACGATGGCCGGTCACATAGGTCACGATGGTATAGGCCACGGCCGCCACGGCGACCGGCCCGGTGGCCAGTCCGTCCAGGCCGTCCGTCAGGTTCACGGCGTTTGAAGCCCCCACGATCACGAGCACCGCGAATGGAAGATAGACCCATCTAAGATCGGGATGAATATTTTTGAAGAACGGCAGACTCAGTTGCGTCGAATAATTCAACGCTCCGTAAAGAATTCCAACGATCACCGCGGCCACGGCCGTCTGGGTCAACAGTTTGTACCTCGGCCGCAATCCGGCCGAATGTTTTTTCACAAACTTGAGATAGTCGTCCGCAAAACCGATCCACCCGAAGGCCGCCAGCGAAAAGAGGAGCAGCCAGACGTACGGACTCCGTAGATCCGCCCAGAGCAATGCGGCCGCCAGTACGGCCATGAGGATGATCAGACCGCCCATGGTCGGCGTCCCGGCCTTCGAAAGATGCGACGGCGGGCCGTCTTTGCGGATCTGCTGGCCGATCTGGGACTGCCGCAGTCGCCGGATCGCCCGGGGGCCGATCGCAAAACAGATCACAAACGCGGTCAACACGGCATAGCTGGTCCGAAAGGTGATATACCGGAAGACATTGAAGAACGGGTGATCCGCATGGAAGGCGTATAAAAGATGATACAGCATCGTGCCCTATCGTTTTATCGAAAGAAGGTCCAAGATCCGTTCCATCCGCATGCCGCGCGACCCTTTGATCAGGATCACGTCTCCTTCTCCGGTCAGGCGTCGGACGGCGGCAGCCGCCTCGGACGGATCCCGGCAGACCGTCACTTGATCGCGGACCATTCCGGAGGCCAGCGCCCCTTCCGCCATCCCCTCCGCGGCCGCGCCCACCGTGATCAGAGCGGCGACTCCCGATGAAACGACGACGCGGCCGATCCGCCGATGCGCCTCGGCCGTGTTCTCGCCGAGCTCCAACATGTCGCCCAGCACCGCGATCCGTCGGCTTCGAGCCGGGTAACGGCCCAAGGTCTCCAGAGCGGCAAGCATCGAAGCCGGATTGGCGTTGTAGGCATCATTGAGGATCACCCGGCCTTCCCAAGGGATCCACTCCGACCGCATGGCGATCGGTCGAAAGGCCTCGAGACCCCGCCGGATCTCTTCACTGTCGCAGCCCATCACCCAACCGACTGCGGCCGCGGCCGCGGCGTTGAGGGCATTGCAGCGGCCCGCCGCCGGGAGATCGATCCGGAACCGGATCCGGGGCGACCGTTCCGGATCCGACGCCGCCCGCTCGGATTCCCGACCTCCCTTCTCCCAAAGCCGTCCCAGTCCGATAAGGGACGGACGGCAGCCGAGATGCATCCGGACCATCGGGCCGTCCTCGCGGGCTTCTTCGATCCGGACATCCGCCTCCGGGTCGAACCCGAACGTCGCCACACGGCCGGAGGCGCGGGACCGCAGGAACGGGTAAAACGAATCATCCCGATTCAGAATCGCCACGCCTTCCGACGGTGAAAGCGCGTCTAAGAGTTCGGCCTTGGCCGAAGCGACGGCGTCGAGGCTCCCCAACGTTTTCAGGTGAGCCGGACCGATGTTCGTGATCAGACCCACGCGCGGCAAGGCGATCTCGCACAGCCGTCGGAGTTCGCCGGATCGACTGATGCCCATCTCCAAGACAGCGGCCTGATGCCGGGCCGTCAGGCGGAGGAGCGTCAGCGGAACGCCGATCTGGTTATTGATGTTCCCTTCGTTCTTTAACGTGACGTACCGCTCGGCCAAGATGCCGGCAGCCATCTCCTTGGTCGTGGTCTTCCCGTTGCTGCCGGTCACGGCCGCCACCGGCAACGTCCACCGCCGGCGGTGAAACCGGGCAATGTCTTGTAATGCCGTAACGGTAGCCGTCACGCCGATCAGGATCCGGTCCCGCAGCAGCGCCTCCTCCGCCGCCGTTTTCGGGATGCGATGGGCCGATACGTTGACCAGGACTCCGCACGCCCCCCGCGCCAGGGCTTCGTAGATGAACTCGTGGCCGTCAAAGCGCTCCCCCTTGATGGCGATGAACAGATCTCCGGACTGAATCGTCCTCGAATCCGTGGAGAGGCCGGGGACGGCCCGAATCGGATCGCCCCGCATCAACCGCCCGCCGGTCGCCGATACGATCTCGGCCGCTGTCAAGAACGTCTCCATACCGACCGCCTTAGGCCACACGCCCGCGACCTCCGGATCGTTGTCTCCGAATCCAGTCGGCGGCGATCTTCCGATCATTGAACGGAATATTCCGATCGCCGATGATCTGGTACTCCTCATGACCCTTGCCCGCCAAGACCACGGCGTCTCCCGGTCGCGCCAGGCTTAAAGCCTGCTCGATGGCTTCCTGCCGGTCCGGCACCGTGAACAGCTCGACCGGGCGGGCCTTTTGCGCCGATCCTTCCCGCGCCCCCGCCGCCACCTCGTGAATAATCCGGACCGGATCCTCGCCGCGGGGGTTGTCCGAAGTGATCAGGACCGCATCGCTGAACCGGACCGCGACCCGACCCATCGGGGCGCGTTTTCCCCTATCCCGATCGCCGCCGCAGCCGAAGACCGTGATGATCCGACCACCGGACGTTAATTCGGTCACGGTTCGCAGGAGACGATCCAGCGCGTCTTCGGTATGCGCGAAGTCAACGATCACGCTGAAGCCCTGCCCTAAATCAAGACGCTCGAACCGCCCCGGCACCCCGGACAACAACGCGATGCCCTCCCGGATTCGGTCCGTCGGAACACCCAGCCGAAGGGCCGCGCCGATAGCGGCCAGGAGATTGTACGCATTGTATCGGCCTACCAGACCGGATCGAACGACGAAGGAGCCGGCCGGCGTGACGGCCGTAAAGGTCAATCCTTCCAGACTGCAGCGGAGGTCCTCCACCGTCAGGTCGGCCCCGGCTTCCATCCCGTACGTCAAGACCGCCACTGGGCTGGACTCGATCAACCGCCGCCCCCATGGGTCATCCCGGTTGATCACGGCCTGCTTGGGTTGCGGTTTCCGCGGCGAACGGGCCAGACCCGAGAACAGCCTGCGCTTCGACTCAAAATAACCTTCCATGGTCTGGTGGAAGTCCAGATGATCCTGGGTCAGGTTGGTGAAGACCGCAACGTCGAACTCGCATCCCTCCAAGCGGTTCAAGGCCAGCGCATGGGAGGAAACCTCCATGACGGCATAGCCGGCCCCTTTTTCGACCAACCGGGCCAACAACCCTTGCAGGATGAGCGATTCGGGTGTCGTATGGGTCGCGGCCATCACCTCGCCCGCCAATTCATAGGCCACCGTACCGAGCAATCCCGCCCGGTGCCCCGCGGCTTTAAGAATGCTTTTGATCAGATAGGTAACGGTCGTCTTGCCGTTCGTGCCGGTTACCCCGATCATGCACAGGCGAGACGATGGGTCTCCGTAGAACCGCGCCGCCAACCGGCCCAAGGCGACCCGAGAATCTTTCACGCGGATGATCGGAATGCCCGTGTTCGCCGTCGGCAACACGGCCGATTCCTCGACCACAACGGCGGCGGCCCCTTGGGCAACCGCGTTACCGAGAAAATGATGCCCATCGGCGTTTTGCCCCCGAATCGCAACAAAGAGACTGCCGGGCCTCACCTGCCGGGAATCCGACGCCAGGTCACGGATCTCGGCATCGCCGTGAGTCTGGACAGCGGCATCCGGCACGGCTTTCAATAAAACATCCAATCGCATGGCCTCCCTTAACACAACCGACCTAACTCGCCGAGGTTAACACAATTCGCTCCTGGGTCCGTGGTGCAATCCCAAGGTATCTTAAAACCTGTTCGGCAACATTCTTGAAAACCGGCGCAGCAATGCTACCTCCCCACGCCACCCCTTTTGGATCATCCACCACGACCAACACCGCAATGCGGGGGTCCTCCGCCGGAACGATCCCGATAAATGAACTGACCGTATCCTGCATCGAATACTGTTTTGTGACCGGATCAATCTTCTGGGCCGTGCCGGTCTTCCCGGCGACCCGGTACCCGGGGATCGTCGCTTTTTCACCGGTGCCGTTTTTCGAAACCACTCCTTCCAGGATCGCCATCATCTTCCCGGCCGTCTCCGGCGAAACGGCCCGCCGTTTCATCTCCGGGGGGATGGTCGCGACCACCCGGCCGTCCGCATCCCGAATTTCCGACACGAGGTGAGGACGGATCAGTCCGCCCTTGTTGGCGATGGACGAGACGGCCGTGATGATCTGGATGGGTGTGGCCGCCACTTCTTGACCGATGGCGATCGAGGCCAACGACCGCCCCGACCAGGATCGGGGATCCTTGATCATTCCGGCCGATTCGCCTTCGAGATCAATGCCGGTCTTCTCGCCGAAACCGAAGGCGCGGATGTATTGGTACAACCGTTGTTGATCGATCCGCATCGCGACCTTGATCGTCCCGATGTTGCTGGATTTCTGGATCACCTCCCGAAAGGTCAGGTAGCCCTCCTTTTCGTGGTCGCGGATCACCCCGCCGGGCACAAACATTCTTCCCTCTTCGCAATACAAAACATCGTTCGGGTTGACGACATGTTCTTCAAGCGCGGCGGACGCCGTAACAATCTTGAAGGTCGAACCGGGTTCGTAGGGATCCGTCACGGCGCGGTTTCGCCACTGTGCGGGGCGCTGCCCCTCAACCCGATTGGGATTGAATTCCGGCCGGATCGCCATGGCCAGGACCTCGCCGGTTTTGGGATTCATCACGATCACGGAGCCGTTCGCCGCCCGGGTCCTCTCCATGACGGCATCCAGCTCGCTTTCAGCGATATGTTGGATCACCTCGTCGATCGTCAGGACCAAATCCTTTCCGCGTGAGGGAGCGATGTTGTTTAACCCTTTCTCAAAGATCGACTGACCGAATGCGTCGCGCTCCACCACGGCCCATCCCTTTTCCCCGCGGAGCAGATCATCGTATTTAAGCTCGATGCCTTCCAGTCCCCGGTTGTCCATGCCGGCGAAACCCAAGAGATGGCCCATCAAGTTCCGTTTGGGATAGAACCGTTGGCTTTCGTTTAAAATACCGATCCCCTCCATGCCGAGCTGTTTCACGCTTTCGGCCACGGCCGGGCTGACCTTGCGCTCAATCCAGACAAAATTCCTATTGCCTTCCAAATGTTTCAGGATCGTCCTGGAATCGGTCCCCAAAACACGGGCCAGTTCCGAGGCAACCGCCTCGCGGTTGTCGATCAGTGTCGGAATCGCATATATGGAAGGCACCTCGACATTGGTGGCTAGGATCCTTCCTTTCCGATCGAAAATGGTTCCCCGTTCACCTTCCAGGGCCACGCTTTTTTCATGCTGCCGTTCCGCGCGCTTCGAGAGTTCGACGGCTTCCACAACCTGCAAGGCAAACAAACGAACGGCCACGACCAGAAAACCGGCCGCCAGCAGGATGCCGGTCAGAACGATTCGGCCTGTCGAACCCCTCAAAACTTTCATGGCGCTTTCCTCGCCACCTGTAGGCCGGGAAAAGGTTCGGGGGAAGCGCCCGGCGGCGCGGGCGTCTGGACCATGATGATCTGGCCGTCCTGCGGCCGGGTCATCCCCAATCGGGCGACCGCGATCTGTTCGATACGATCCAGGGCCGAGAGCGTCTCGACTTCCACGAGCAATTGCTTGTGCATCTGCTGCAACGCCTTATACCTCTGTTGGGCAAGCTCGATCTCGTATCCCAACGTCACGATATGGGTATGCTGCCAGATATCCAGCAGAATCACAAGAAGAACGGCCGACCCGATCAGGATCCGGCGAAAGATCATAACGTATTCTCCCGAACTCGCTCCACGGCACGGAGCTTGGCGCTCCGGGATCGCGGATTCATCCGAATCTCTTCCCGGCTTGGAACGATGGGCTTCTTAGTCACAAGCCGGACCCGCCCCGGTTCGGTTTGGGCTAAAGCCTTAAACGTCCGCTTAACGATGCGGTCCTCCAACGAATGGAATGCGATAACGCACAATCGTCCTTCAGGATTGAGGAACGAAACCGCATCGGACAACGCCGCCGACAGAGAGTCCAGTTCCCGGTTCACGGCGATTCTCAGCGCCTGAAAGGTTTTCGTGGCCGGATGAAGCCGCCGCGATCGGACCGGCCTCGGAACGGCGCGGCGAACCAGGTCGGCCAACTGCAGTGTGGTTGTGATCGGCATCTTTTGACGGGTGTCCGCGATGGCCTTGGCGATACGCCGCGTCCATCGTTCCTCGCCGTATTCAAACAGGATCTGCGCCAATTGACGTTCGGGAAGGGAATTCACAAGATCCCCCGCGGTCACGGTCGACCGCCGATCCATCCGCATATCAAGAGGGCCGTCAGCAAGAAAACTGAATCCTCGTTCGGAATCCGCCAATTGAAATGTGGAGACCCCCAGATCCATCAGGATTCCATCCACACCCACAATGCTCTGCGCCTTCAGAAGCGCACCGAGATTTTTAAAATTCTCGCGGAACAGGCGCACTCGCGGTCCATACCCTTTTAAACGCTCCCCTGCTCTTTGAATCGCCTCCTCATCCTGATCGACTCCGATGAGAAGCCCGTCCGGCGCCGTCGCTTCCAAAATCGCTTCGGCATGCCCGCCCCCTCCAAGAGTGCAGTCGAGGCAGACCGCATGCGGTCTCAAGCGGAGGGATTGAATCGCCTCGTCTCTCAGGACCGGAATATGATCGTATTCGTCGTTCGTGGTTAAAAACCGAGACCGGCCAAGGTCTCGCCGATCTTCTCAAAGTTCTTCGGCAGCTGGGACTCTTTTTCTTTTAAGCGCTTGGGGTCCCAGACCTCAATCTTGTTGGACAGTCCCAGCATTACAATCCCTTTATTGAGTCGCGCATACTCCCGAAGCGACAGGGTCAACAGGATTCTTCCCTGTCGATCCAACGGGCATTCCGTCGCGTACGAATAGGAGAACCGGAGCCAGTCTTTCACTGCTTTCTGCATGGTCGGGAGGTTTTGGGCCTTTTCTTGAAGGCGCTGCCATTCTGAAACGGGATAAGCCACCAGGCACTGATCGAAATCGGCCGTCACGATCAGTTTTTCTTCGTACTGATCCGTCAGGACTTCTCGGAACTTCATGGGAATACTGACACGACCCTTGGAATCCACCGTATGTTCATAGCGGCCCAGAAACATCCCACGGCCTCCATCTTATCCCACTTTATCCCACTTACAGCCACAAGTATACACCATGAGGGTTTCTTGTCAAGAAAAAAACCATTAGGTAATGGAAAATATTACAGAATTTTTTAGAATACCATATTTGGTGGAACGAACAGGAAGACCCCCGAGGGGTTGTTTAAAAACAGAGAGAAAAGTTATCCGGACAGGGTTGAAAAAAGCATTGTCAACGTTTTTTCGATTGCCCAGGCCATCAGGCCGCAGGCCGGCAGCGTCAAGACCCAAGCAATCACGATGTTCCATCCCACACCCCACCGGACGGCCGAGAAGCGTCGTGAGGCGCCGACGCCCATAACGGACGAGGTGATGACATGCGTCGTGCTGATCGGAAGGCCCAGGTGCGAGGCCACCTCGATGACGGTTGCGGCCGAGGTCTCGGCCGCGAATCCATGAATCGGTTTTAACGGGACCAATTTCATGCCCAATGTCTTGATGATTCTCCATCCCCCGATGGTCGTTCCGAGCCCCATCGCCAATGCCGCGCACAGGATCGCCCAGAACGGCACATGAAAATCCTTCAACCCGTAAAAACTGACCAAGGCCATCGTGATGATGCCCATTGTTTTTTGAGCGTCGTTATTCCCATGACTGAAGGCCATGTAGGCGGCCGAAAATACCTGGAGGACGCGGAAGGTGGCGGTCACCTTGGACGGAAGCATCCGGGCACAGATCCACATGAGAAGGACCATCAAGACAAACCCAAAAAAGAATCCGATAAAAGGCGAAAAGATGATCGCCAGGAGCACTTTTTTGCTTCCGGCCCAGAGGACCACGCCCGTCCCGGCCGTGGCGATTCCGGCACCCACGATGCTGGCCATCAGTGCATGGCTGGAACTCGTCGGAAGACCGAAGTACCAAGTAATGAGGTTCCACATGATGGCCGAGAGAAGGGCCGACACCACAGTGAGCTGAGTCACGGCGGAGGGCAGGACCAAACCGGCTCCAACCGTTTTGGCCACCGCCGTCCCGGCCAGGGCCCCGACCAGATTTAAGACGGCCGCCATCACGATCGCGGTGCGCGGCGACAGCACCCGGGTCGAAACAGAGGTCGCGATCGCATTCGCCGCATCGTGGAAACCGTTGCTCGCATCAAAGATCAGGGCGAGGAGAATGACGAGCGCCAGCAGGAAAATCGACTCTTGCATATCAGGAGTTTTTCAGAACGATGTTTTCCAGGATATTAGCCACGTCCTCGCATCGGTCGGTGGCCTCTTCGAGATGCTCGTAGATCTCTTTCCACTTCAAGACCATTATCGGGTCGCGCACGTTCTCGAACAGTGCCGCGACTGCATCGCGCGAGATCCGGTCGGCCTCATTTTCGAGCCGATTGATCTCGATGCAATACGATCTCACATCCCCGAGCTTTTTTAATAAGCCCACTCCTTTAACGATCTCCTCTGCCGATTTGAAGATGATGTCGGCCAGCCGTTTGGCCGTTTCGGTCGGCTCCGCGATTTTATACATGATCATGCGGTCCGAAACCGCCTCGATCAGGTCCAGGACATCATCCAGTGCGCTGGACAAGGCGTAGATATCTTCCCGATCAATGGGCGTGATGAAGGTCTGGTTCAGTTTATGGATGATGTCATGGGTGATCGTATCCCCTTGATGTTCGACCTGCAAAATGGCCTCGGCCTGTTTTTCCGGCTCCCCATACTGCTCCATCATTTCCCTGAGGAGATACGCCCCCCGATGGATGTTCTGGGCCGCGGCTTCAAACATATCAAAAAACTTCTCTTCTCTTGGGATCAATCGGAACATGGCATGCACCCGCACTCTTTTTTAAATTTTAACCGTATTGAATTTTCAGCGGTCACGGGCTTCGGTCGGCGCCAAACTTCTTGACAGTATTACTCAAATTCTGTTAAATTTATAAATCTTTAGTGCTGACGTTATACTAAAATCACGCCCGAGAGTCAAGGGGTATGTATTAGGAAAAACCATGCAGATTAAGGTTAACGGAAAACCGGAAGAGATTCAGGCGAAAACCGTTCTGGATCTGCTCCAGGCGAAAGAGATCGAGCCCCAGATGGTCTCGGTCGAACTGAACTCCACGATGTTGGACCGGGCGGCTTATTCGACCACGTCCTTGAGAGAAGGCGATGCGCTCGAGTTTCTATTTTTCATGGGCGGGGGCGAGGGTACCTCTCAGCGGCACGACGACATTTCAAAGCTGATCGGGAAGACGCCGATGGTCCGGCTGAACCGTCTCTCCCCTTCCGACGGTGCGACCCTTTTCGCCAAAGTGGAATCTTTCAATCCCGGCGGCAGCGTGAAGGACCGGATCTGCCTCAACATGATCAACGAGGCCGAACGGCTTGGCCGCTTGAAACCCGGGGCCACGATGGTCGAACCGACCAGCGGCAACACCGGCATCGGTCTGGCCCTGATCGCGGCGGTCCGCGGATACAAGTTGATCCTGGTCATGCCGGAAAGCATGAGCATGGAGCGTGCCAGCCTCCTCTCCTCCTACGGGGCCACGCTGGTACTGACGCCGGCCTGGGAAGGGATGCGGGGAGCGATCCGGGAAGCGGAACAGCTTCTTGAGCAGAACCCCTCTTATTTTATGCCGGATCAGTTTTCCAATCCGGCCAATCCGGAAATGCATCGGAAAACGACGGCGGTCGAGATATGGGAAGCCATGGAGGGGCGGATCGACGCCTTTGTCGCCGGGGTCGGAACGGGCGGCACGATCACGGGCGTCGGCGAAGCATTGAAGTCGCGCCTCCCGCATGTCCAGATCATTGCGGTGGAACCCACGGCCTCGGCCGTCCTGTCCGGGAAGGAACCGGGCCCGCACAAGATACAGGGCATCGGGGCCGGCTTTATTCCCAAGGTGCTGAATCGGAGCATCATCGACAAGATCATCACGGTCACGGACGAAGAGGCCTATCGCACCGCAAAACTTCTGGCCCGCGAAGAAGGGCTGCTGGTGGGCATTTCGTCGGGAGCCAATGTCTTCGCGGCGCAGAAAGCGGCACAGGCCCTCGGCCCCGGGAAACAGGTCGTGACGGTGCTTCCCGACACGGGCGAGCGGTACATCAGCATCGAGAAGTATTTTAATATATAAGATGGAATTTAACGACCAACAGATTCAGCGGTACAGCCGCCACATCATCCTCCCCGAAGTCGGCGGGAAGGGGCAGAAGAAGATCTGCCAGGCGAAGGTATTGATCATCGGCGCCGGCGGACTCGGCTCTCCGGCCGCCCTCTACCTGGCCGCGGCCGGCGTGGGAACGATCGGGATTATCGACGGCGATGCGGTTGATCTCTCGAACCTCCACCGGCAGATCCTTCACCACACGTCCGACCTGTCCCAGCCGAAGGTATTCTCGGCGCGTGAAAAGATGCTCGCGATCAACCCGGATGTGAAGGTCGTGCCGTATTATGAACGTCTGACGGCCCAAAACGCGCTTTCGATCTTGAATGAGTATGACATCGTCTTGGACGGCACGGACAATTTCCCGGCCAAGTTTCTGATTAACGACGCAAGTTTTTTTGCGAGAAAGCCGCTGATCCACGGCGGAATCCTCCGTTTCGACGGACAGGTCTTCACGATCCGGCCGGGACAGAGCGCCTGTTACCGTTGCATCCATCGCAATCCGCCGCCGAACGGCCTGATCCCGACCTGCCAGGAGGCCGGGGTGCTGGGCGTGTTGGCCGGCGTGATCGGAACGATTCAGGCGACCGAGGCGCTGAAACTGATCCTGGGAATCGGCCAGCCGTTGACCGACCGGTGGCTCATCTATAACGCATTGACCGCCCAGTTTCGAACAGCCCGTGTCAGGCGACAGGCCAACTGCCCCCTCTGCGGAGACCGGCCGACGATCACCGAGCTGATCGAATACGATCAGGCGGTCTGCGAGATTTAAAAGGGGGGGACAGATTTAAAATCTGTCCCCGATCCGAATCATGGCAAAGATCAAAGGACTGAAATGTCGCGAATGTAAGAAGGAATATCCCGCCGAGCCGCTCCATGTCTGCGAGTTCTGCTTCGGTCCGCTCGAGGTGAATTACAACTACAACGAGATTCGGGAAGCCCTCTCACGCGATACCATTACGCAGGGACCGAAAAGCCTCTGGCGCTATGCCGCCCTTCTGCCGGTCGAGGGACCGCCCACCGTCGGACTTCATGGCGGCCTGACGCCCATGGTCAAGGCCGACCGACTGGCGCGCGCGCTGGGACTGGACGCGCTTTATCTCAAAAACGACACGGTGAATCATCCGACGCTTTCCTTCAAAGACCGCGTCGTGGCCGTCGCCCTCACCCGCGCGAAGGAACTGGGCTTCGATACCGTCGCCTGCGCCTCGACCGGAAACCTGGCCAACTCGGTCTCGGCTCATGCCGCGCAGGCCGGGCTGAACTGCTATGTCTTCATCCCCAGTGATCTCGAAGCGGCCAAGATCCTGGGCAATCTGATTTACAAGCCGCGGGTCGTCGCCGTGGAGGGCAATTACGACGACGTCAACCGCCTCTGCAGCGAGATCGCCTCGGAATATTCATGGGCCTTTGTGAACATCAACATCCGGCCGTACTATGCGGAAGGGTCCAAGACACTGGCCTACGAGACGGCCGAACAGCTCGGCTGGCGGAGCCCCGACCACGTCGTCGTTCCGATCGCCTCCGGATCCCTGCTGACCAAGATATGGAAAGGGTTGAAGGAGTTTGAACAATTGGAATTGATTCCGCACGTCAAGACGCGGGTCAGCGGCGCGCAGGCCGAGGGCTGCTCGCCCGTGGCCGAGGCCTTCAAGGTGAAACGGGACTTCATCAAGCCGGTGAAGCCGAAGACGATCGCGAAATCGCTTGCGATCGGAAACCCGGCCGACGGTTATTATGCCTTGAAAACCGTGAAAGAGACCGGTGGTTCGATCGAAACGGCCGACGATCCGGAAATCGTAGATGGAATCACGTTATTGGCCGAGACCGAAGGCATTTTTGCCGAGACGGCCGGCGGCGTGACGGTCGCGGTTTTAAAGAAACTGGTCCAACAGGGTAAAATACGTAAAGGGGATGTCACGGTGGCCTACATCACCGGCCACGGTCTTAAGACACAGGAGGCCGTGATGCAGGCCGTCGGAGAACCGGTCCGGATCCAACCGAGCCTGACCAGCTTTGAACAAACCGTCAAAAATCTCAAACGGAGGAATGATTAATGTCGGTCAAGGTTCGCATCCCCACGCCGCTTCGGTCGCTCACGGCCGGTCAAAGCGTGGTGGAGATCAATGGAAAAGATATCGGTGAGGTCATTGATCTCCTGGATAAACAATATCCCGGCATCAAGACCCGCATCTGCGATGAGGAGAATCAGATCCGGCGGTTCGTCAATATCTACGTCAACGAGGAGGACATCCGGTTCAAACAGGGTCAGGCGACCGCGCTGAAGGAAGGGGATGAGGTCTCGATCATCCCGGCGATCGCGGGCGGCGCCGGAGAGGAGGTCGGACGATGGCCAGCATGAAAGTTCATATCACGTTTCCGGAAGGCAAGATCAAGGAACCGGTCATCTACCAGATCGGCCAGAAATATAAGGTGATCACGAACATCCGCCGCGCCGATGTCACCGAGAAAACCGGGTGGGTGGATCTGGAATTGACGGGAGACCCGAAAGAGATCGAACGGGCCGTCGAGGGCTTGAAGAAAATGGGGGTCATCGTGGACCCCATCGAACGAAATATTATTGAGTAAGGAAAGCAATCAATGGCATTCACGGAAGAACAGGTTCAGCGTTACAGCCGCCACATCATCTTAAAAGAAGTGGGGGGAAAAGGTCAGGCGAAGATCGCTCGATCGAAGGTGCTCTGCATCGGGGCCGGGGGACTGGGCTCGCCCGCCGCGCTGTATCTCGCCGCGGCCGGCGTCGGAACGCTCGGCATCGTGGATGCCGATGCGGTGGACCTGTCCAATCTTCACCGGCAGATCATTCATACCACGGCCGGACTGAACACGCCCAAGGTCGAATCGGCGCGGAAGACAATTGCTGCCATGAACCCGGACGTGAAGGTGAAAACCTACCCGACACGGCTCACATCCGAAAACGTCATGGGAATCCTCGCGGACTACGACGTCGTGCTGGACGGCTCGGATAATTTCCCGACGCGCTTCCTGATGAACGACGCTTGTTTCTTTACCAAGAAGACGCTGATCTCGGCCAGCATCTTCCGTTTCGACGGCCAGATCACGACGATCAAGGCCCATGCCGGTCATCCCTGCTATCGCTGCCTCTATCATGAACCGCCCCCGGCCGGACTTGTCCCGAGCTGCCAGGAGGCCGGCGTGCTGGGCGTTCTGGCCGGAACGGTGGGCGTGCTTCAACGGTGGGCGTGCTTCAGGCGACGGAAGCTCTGAAAGAAATCTTAGGGATCGGGCGGCCGCTGTATGATCGTCTGATGATCTACGACGCGCTGGAGATGACCTTCCGCGAGGTCAAGATCCATAAGGACCCGGACTGTCCGCTCTGCGGGAAGTCTCCCAAGATCACGAAGCTCCTGGACTACGAGCAGTCCTGCACGATTTAAAAAAGTTAGCCTGTTGATCTGTTTTGGGGTAGAGTTGCCATGAATAGCGCTGTGCAAACCAAACAAGAAGTGTTGAAGGTGCTTTCAGAACACGCAGCCCAGTTCCATGCCCTCGGGGTAAAACGGCTGGGGTTGTTTGGTTCATTTGTGCGTGGTAAGCCCCATGGCACGAGCGACGTCGATCTGCTCGTCGAGTTTGAACCCAATCAAA